>NZ_KV812832.1:1142-34742 GCF_001813525.1 Streptococcus sp. HMSC065C01
CCAATGGAAAAGTGCTACACAGATGTGACAGAATTTGCCATTCCAGCAAGCACTCAAAAACTCTACTTATCACCAGTATTAGATGGTTTTAACAGTGAAATCGTCGCTTATAATCTTTCGACGTCGCCAAATTTAGAACAAGTGAAAGCTATGTTAGACCAGGCCTTTACTGAGAATCATTACACAAATACAATTCTCCATAGTGATCAAGGATGGCAGTATCAACACCAGTATTATCATCGTTTTTTAGAGGATAAAGGAATTCAACCGTCCATGTCACGTAAGGGTAACAGCCCAGACAACGGCATGATGGAATCCTTCTTTGGCATTCTTAAGTTCGAAATGTTTTATGGGTATGAGAAGACGTTTCAGTCACTTGAGCAATTAGAACAAGCTATTGTAGACTACATTGATTATTACAACAATAAACGAATTAAGGTCAAACTAAAAGGACTCAGTCCTGTGCAATACAGAACTAAATCCTTTGTGTAAATTCATTGTCTAACTTTTTGGGGTCAGTACAAATTGATCTCTTTTTTTTACTTTTCATTTTAATGTTAATTAAAGCTCCGTTTAGTTAACGGAGCTTTTCTCTATTTAGTTATTTGGGAAAAATGCTTGATATAAGGCTTTAATTGCTTTTTCTTCTTGATCTTTACTTACAACGAACATAATGGAAACTTCACTAGAACCTTGAGAGATCATTTGAATATTTACTTCATTTTCTGATAGTGCTTTGGCTGCAGTGGCGGTAACCCCTACCTGACTCTTCATTTTCTCACCAACAATCATGATGATGGAAAGATCATGTTCAATTTCGGCTGTGTCAACTTCGAGCTTTTGTGTTAATTGTTTCAGAATTTCTTGTTCTTTGATCGGAGTCAGTTCACGTGAACGCAAAATGATAGACAAGTCATCAATTCCTGTTGGCATATGTTCCCAACTGATATTGAGATCTTCTAAAATTTGAAGGACTTTTCGACCGAAACCGACTTCTCGGTTCATTAGGTATTTTGTAGTGTTAATACTAACGAATCCTGAATCACCTGCAATCCCTACAACAGTCACATGATCATTTGAATGTTCCAAAACGATGCGGGTTCCAGGGTGGTCTGGATTATTAGTATTTTTAATGACTAATGGAATTTTACCTCTGTAAGCTGGAACGAGAGCTTCATCATGCAAGACTGAAAAACCAGCATAGGCTAATTCACGCATTTCTTTGTAGGTTAATTCAGGAATAGAATGTGGGTGTTTAATGATACCTGGATGTGCTGCAAAAATACCATTTACGTCTGTAAAGTTTTCGTATAAGTCTGCTTTTACACCTGCTGCAATAATCGATCCTGTAATATCAGATCCTCCACGAGAAAATGTACAAATGTCGCCATCTTGAGTAACACCAAAGAATCCTGGAATGACAATCACTTCACTTGAATCTTTTAGTTCTTCAATTTTATCGTAACTAGATGGTAAAATACGAGCGTTGGAAGGTTCAGCTGTGACCGTAATTCCTGCTTCTTTTGGATGGATATATCTTGCTTCTAATCCATTTTGATTGAAATAGGCAGCAATGAGTTTAGCATTGTTATTTTCGCCTGCTGCTAGGAATGCATCGTATGTGAATGGATTCCCTTTTTTAGGTAAATTTGTTAAATCATAGATATCTTCAGCAATTTCCTGAATAATAGACTCTTTGAGACCCAATTCTTCTGTAATGGCACGATAACGTTCAATAATCCACTGTTGTGTTTGTGTGACATCCTTATCTGAAGTAAATTCTTTATAATACCGGATCAGAGCGTCTGTTACTTTTGTATCTTCAGCGTTGCGTTTGCCTGGAGCTGATACAACTACAAATCTTCTTTCTGGATCATCTTTAATGATATCAAGTACTTTTTTTAATTGAGAAGCTGATGCTAGAGAACTTCCACCGAATTTAGTTACTTTCATATTTTCTCCTTAATAGTTTCATTAATACATTATACCAAAGTTCAGTTATTGATACAATGTATTTACAGATAGGGCATAAAATAATTGATTCTGTAGAGGAGAGAAATTGTAATTATTCAAATTTTACAATTTTGTTACATCTTATAGATATATTTTACTATTTTACTTTTTTGTGGTATGATATGTTATAATTCAAAAGTTTTAATATCAAAATATTTTATATTTAAACAAAAGGAGTCAGTGATGTTTGAAACAATTTTGTATTCTGTCGAAAACGACCTCGCGACAATCTCTTTAAATCGTCCTGAAGTATCCAATGGTTTTAACATTCCAATGTGTCAGGAAATTTTAGCTGCCCTGGAAGATGCAGAAAAAAATGAGGAAGTAAAATTCATTATTCTATCAGCAGAAGGGAAAATCTTTTCAGTTGGTGGAGATTTGAGCGAAATGAAACGCGCAGTCGATGCGGATGACATCGAGTCTCTTGTTTTAATTGCCGAATTAGTTAATACGATTTCAAAGAAAATCAAGCAATTGCCAAAACCGGTTATTATGGTGGCAGATGGAGCGGTTGCTGGAGCAGCTGCTAACATTGCAGTAGCTGTTGATTTTTGTATTATTAGTGATCGTACTAAATTTATCCAAGCCTTTGTTGGGGTTGGTTTAGCACCGGATGCGGGTGGGTTATTCTTGTTAGGAAAAGCCATTGGCATGTCTCGGGCTACTCATTTAGTAATGACGGGTGAAGCCTTGACTGCTGAAAAGGCATTTGATTATGGCCTAGCTTATCGTGTTTGTGAATCTGAAAGACTCGATAAAACAGTTGAGCAATTGCTTAAAAAATTAAGAAGAGGATCTTCAAATTCTTATGCTGCCATGAAAGAAATGGTTTGGGAAGCATTCTTGAAAGAATGGGACCAATATGCGGGTCTTGAATTGGATTTGCAAAAGAAACTAGCATTTACAGAAGATTTCAAGGAAGGGGTTATTGCCTACTCTGAGAAACGTCGGCCACAATTTAAAGGAAAATAAATTTGTAATTTTTCTATGTTTTGTGAAAAAATGCTTGCAAATTATTTTCATTTTTGATAAAATTTGACTATCAAAGTAAAATTAGGAGGTGGAGTTTTGAATTACCAATTAGTTAACGACTATTTAACATCCATCTTTAATAATGTTTTGGTTATTGAGGAGTCGAGCCTAAGAGCAAGTCGATTCAAAGATGTTTCTATTAAAGAAATGCATACGATCGATGTGATTGGTTCGACACCGAATGCAACCCCGAGTGATATTTCACGGGAGTTGATGGTGACTTTGGGGACTGTCACGACAAGTTTGAATAATCTTGAGCGCAAAGGGTATATCGAAAGAAGAAGATCGGAAGTTGATCGCCGGGTTGTACACTTGAGTTTAACGAAGAACGGTCGTCTACTTTATCGTCTTCATCAGCAATTCCATAAACGGATGGTCAACCAGATTATTGGAGATATGAGTCCCGAAGAGAAGAAAGTGATGCAAAAAGGATTGCAAAATCTGTATCGTTTCTTGGAGGAAATTAAATAATGGTCTTTGCTAAAATTAGTCAAGTTGCTCATTATGCACCTGACCAAGTCGTATCAAATGATGATTTGGCTGAGATCATGGATACAAGTGATGAATGGATCAGTAGTCGGACAGGTATCCTTCGGCGTCACATTTCAAAAGATGAGACGACAAGTGATCTAGCAACAATTGTTGCACAAAGATTATTAGCAAAAGCAAACTTAGATGCTGAGGAAATTGATTTCATCGTTGTTGCTACGATTACTCCAGACAGCTTAATGCCATCAACTGCAGCCCGGGTACAAGCTAATATTGGAGCTTCTCGAGCTTTTGCCTTTGATCTGACTGCAGCATGTAGCGGATTTGTATTTGCATTAGCCACTGCTGAAAAATACATTTCTTCAGGTATGTACCGGCGAGGAATTGTGATCGGTAGTGAGACGCTTTCAAAAGTATTAGACTGGTCAGACCGTTCCACTTCAGTCCTTTTTGGAGATGGGGCTGGTGGTGTCTTGCTTGAAGCGAGCGATCAAAAATCGTTTTTGGCTGAAAATCTTTTTACGGATGGTAGCCGAGGGGCTAGCCTTGAGTCATGCTATCTGGGTCTGTCTTCTCCTTATTCAGATGAAGTTTCTGATCGAAAATATCTGACAATGGACGGAAGGGCAGTTTTTGATTTTGCCATTCGTGATGTCACGAAAAGTATTCAAAAAATGATAGCAGACGCCTCTATGGAAGCAGAAGAGATTGACTATTTTCTCTTACACCAGGCGAATGACCGAATGTTAGATAAGATGTCAAAAAAACTGGGTGTCTCTAGAGAGAAAATCCCAGCAAATATGATGGAATATGGGAACACTAGTGCTGCTAGTATCCCCATTCTATTATCGGAGTGTGTCGAGAATCATCGAATCAAGATGGATGGAAGTCAAAAAATTCTTCTGACAGGATTCGGTGGAGGTTTGACATGGGGCACACTTCTTGTTACAATCTAGTTAAACATGTGGAAACACATTTTAAAAATTTATATATTATTTTTTAAGGAGGCCTATCATGGCAGTATTTGAAAAAGTACAAGAAATTATCGTTGAAGAACTTGGTAAAGAACCATCAGAAGTAACTCTTGAATCTACATTCGAAGATTTAGAAGCAGATTCATTGGATTTGTTCCAAGTTATCTCTGAAATTGAAGATGCTTTTGACATCCAAATCGAAACTGAAGAAGGATTGTCTACAGTTGGTGACCTTGTCGCTTACGTAGAAGAAAAAACAAAATAATGATAGATGAGAGTATCGAAAGATATTCTCTCTTGTTTAGGTAATAGTTTGAGGCTCAAAGAAACAATCTTTTAAACTCAAACTATTACTTAAGCGAAAAAAGAGGTAGGTATAATGCAAACACGAATTACTGAACTATTGAATATTAAATATCCAATCTTCCAAGGTGGTATGGCCTGGGTTGCTGATGGAGACTTGGCTGGAGCCGTTTCAAATGCTGGTGGACTCGGAATTATTGGTGGTGGTAATGCCCCTAAAGAAGTGGTAAAAGCTAATATTGATAGAGTAAAACAAATCACTGACAAACCATTCGGTGTTAATATCATGCTTTTGTCACCATTTGCAGATGACATCGTCGACCTCGTTATCGAAGAGGGTGTTAAGGTTGTTACAACAGGTGCCGGAAACCCAGGTAAATATATGGAGCGTTTCCACGAAGCTGGAATTACAGTAATCCCAGTTATTCCATCGGTAGCACTTGCTAAACGTATGGAAAAACTTGGAGCTGATGCTGTTGTCGCAGAAGGTATGGAAGCTGGTGGTCACATTGGTAAATTGACAACCATGGCACTTGTTCGCCAGGTTGCGGATGCGGTATCTATCCCAGTTATTGGTGCTGGTGGTGTTGCAGATGGACGTGGTATGGCTGCTGTTCTTATGCTTGGAGCAGAAGCTGTTCAGGTTGGTACTCGTTTCGCTGTTGCTAAGGAATCTAATGCACACCAAAACTTCAAAGATAAGATTTTGAAGGCTAAAGATATTGATACTGTTATTTCAGCCTCAGTTGTTGGACACCCAGTTCGTGCGATTAAGAATAAATTGGCTACAGAATATAACCAAGCTGAAAAAGATTTCTTGGCTGGTAAGAAGACTCAAGAGGAAATTGAAGAGCTTGGTGCAGGTGCCCTTCGTAACGCTGTTGTTGATGGAGATGTGGAATATGGTTCAGTTATGGCTGGACAAATTGCAGGTCTTGTTCGTAAAGAAGAAACATGTGCAGAAATCTTGGAAGACCTTTACACAGGTGCTGCCAAGGTGATTAAAGAAGAAGCTGCTCGTTGGGCAGATGTAAACGTCTAAAAACGTCGAAAGGATTAGGATAGTGACAAAACGTGCGTTCTTATTTGCTGGTCAAGGGGCTCAGAAATTGGGCATGGCGAGCGATTTGTATGCGGCTTATCCCGTTGTTAAAGAGACATTTGATACGGCTAGTCGTATTCTAGGTTATGATTTGCGTGAATTGATTGATTCTAACGAAGAAAAACTGAATCAGACACGCTATACTCAACCAGCTATTTTGACAACGTCAGTAGCCATTTATCGCCTTTTGGCAGAAAATGGTATCACTCCTGATATTGTTGCCGGTCTCTCTTTGGGGGAATATTCTGCCTTAGTTGCGGCTGGAGCTCTTCCGTTTGAAGATGCAGTAGCTTTGGTTGCGAAACGTGGTGAATTCATGGAAACAGCAGCTCCTGCTGGAAGTGGGAAAATGGTTGCTGTTATGAATACAGATCCAAGTTTGATCGAAGAGATTTGTCAACAAGCATCCGAAAAGGGTGTAGTAACACCAGCTAACTACAATACGCCAGCACAAATTGTGATTGGTGGTGAGGTTGCGGCTGTGGACTATGCTGTGGAACTATTGCAGGAAGCAGGTGCCAAACGCTTGATCCCTTTGAATGTGTCAGGTCCATTCCACACAGCCTTACTGGAATCTGCTAGTCAAAAATTGGCGGCTGAACTAAAAAAAGTATCATTTAATGATTTTAATCTTCCTTTAGTTGGGAATACAGAAGCTACTATCATGAAGTTGGAAGATGTGAAAGCACTTTTGGCCCGTCAAGTAAAAGAACCGGTTCGTTTCTATGATTCAATTGCTACGATTCAAGACTTTGGTGTAGATGAGGTCATCGAGATCGGACCTGGAAAAGTCTTGTCAGGATTCTTGAAGAAAATTGATAAAACTCTTCCAACTCATAACGTCGAAGATCAGGCTAGTCTAGATGCACTTCTGAATGCTTAAAACGAGGTAAAGATGGAACTTAAAAATAAAAATGTTTTTGTAACAGGTTCAACACGCGGAATTGGATTGGCTGTGGCTCATAAATTTGCGAGTCTCGGTGCCAATGTTGTCCTAAATGGACGTTCTGAAATTTCTGAGGACTTGCTTGCACAGTTTGCTGACTATGGTGTGACTGTTGTTGGTATTTCTGGGGATATTTCTAATGGCGAAGATGCGCAACGTATGGTAGCTGAAGCAATTGAAAAGCTTGGAAGTGTTGATGTTTTGGTCAATAACGCTGGCATCACAAACGACAAGTTGATGTTGAAAATGACTGAAGAAGATTTTGAACGGGTCTTGAAAATCAACTTGACAGGTGCCTTTAATATGACTCAAGCTGTCTTAAAACCGATGTCTAAAGCTCGTCAAGGGGCCATTATCAACATGTCCTCTGTTGTTGGTCTAATGGGGAATATCGGTCAAGCGAACTATGCGGCTTCAAAAGCTGGTTTGATTGGTTTCACTAAATCAGTAGCGCGTGAAGTTGCGGCTCGTGGCGTTCGTGTGAATGCCATTGCACCTGGTTTCATTGAATCAGATATGACTGATGCTATTCCAGAGAAAATGAAAGATGCCATGCTAGCTCAAGTGCCAATGAAACGAATTGGTCAAGCTGAAGAAGTGGCAGAAGTTGCGGCTTTCTTAGCAGGTCAAGAATATTTAACTGGTCAAACAATTGCCATTGATGGCGGAATGACTATGCAATAATGAATGCTCACTGATCGAAAATCACTTACTTAAATATCCATCCGACAAAAGGAGAATATATATGTCTACAAATCGTGTTGTTGTTACAGGTTACGGTGTAACCTCACCAATCGGAAATACACCAGAGGAGTTCTGGAATAGCCTTCATGAAGGAAAAATTGGAATCAAGCCCATTACGAAATTTGATGCTTCTGAAATTCCAGTCTTTAATGCTGGTGAAATTCAAGATTTCCCATTCGATAAATATTTTGTAAAAAAAGATCAAAATCGTATGGATACTTACTCATTGTATGCAATCTATGCTGCGATGGAAGCTATTGAAAATTCAGGCTTGAACATGGAAGAAGAAGACCGCGATCGTGTAGGTGTGATTGTATCATCTGGTATCGGTGGTTTGCAAGAATTGGAAGATCAAATTATCCGGATGCATGAACGTGGGATGAAGAGAATCCAACCAATGTTTATTCCAAAAGCTCTTTCAAACATGGGTGCTGGAAATATCGCACTTAAGATTGGGGCTCAAGGGGTATGTAAATCCGTGACAACAGCTTGTGCTTCTGCCAATGATGCAATTGGTGAAGCTTTCCGTGAAATTAAATTTGGTATGCATGATGTTGTTTTGGCAGGTGGTGCTGAAGCTTCGATTACTAAGATTGGTATCGGTGGTTTCAATGCCCTTACGGCCCTTTCAACAACGGAAGACCCAGAACGTTCATCTATTCCATTTGATAAAGACCGTAATGGTTTTGTGATGGGTGAAGGTGCAGGGGTTCTTGTCATCGAAAGTTTGGAACATGCCCAAAAACGTGGTGCTAATATTTTGGCTGAAATTGTTGGTTACGGTTCGAACTGTGATGCCTACCATATGACAACACCAACACCAGATGGTTCAGGTGCTGCTAAAGCAATTAAATTGGCTATTAATGAAGCTGGTATCAAACCTGAAGATGTTGATTATGTTAATGCTCACGGGACATCAACACCTGCCAATGAAAAAGGTGAAAGTGGTGCCATTGTTTCTGTACTTGGTAAAGAAGTTCCTGTATCATCTACTAAATCATTTACAGGGCACTTGCTTGGTGCTGCTGGTGCGGTTGAAGCGATTGCTACTATCGAAGCGATTCGTCACAGCTTTGTACCAAAAACTGCTGGTACCAAAGAATTGTCTGACTATATCGAAGCAAACGTTGTTTATGGTGAAGGTCAAGAAGCGGATATTCAGTACGCTATCTCAAATACCTTTGGTTTTGGAGGACACAATGCTGTTCTGGCCTTTAAACGTTGGGAGGGTTAATTCATGAATATTTCTGAAATCAAAGATTTGTTGGCTCAATTTGATGCGTCAACTTTGCGTGAATTCTCATATAAAAATAATGGCGAAGAATTGAATTTGAGTAAAAACCAAACGAGTTCAGTTGCGGCTACACCGGTTGCTCCTGCACTTGAAGTGGTAGCAACTCCTCAAACTCCTGTAGTAGCCCCTGTTGTTGAAGCCCCAGCAACTCCAGCTGTAGCGGCTGAACCAGTTGCTGCTCCAGCTCAGGCTGCAGAAGGTGATGTGGTTGAAAGTCCATTGGTTGGGGTGGCTTACTTGTCGCCAGCACCGGATAAATCAGCCTTTGTATCTGTAGGAGACAAAGTTACTAAGGGTCAAACACTCTTGATTATCGAAGCCATGAAAGTGATGAATGAAGTCCCAGCACCAAAAGATGGGGTAGTCACTGAAATTTTGGTAACGAATGAAGAAATGGTTGAATTTGGAAAAGGATTGGTTCGAATCAAATGACAATTGATATTAATGCTATTCGTGAGGCTTTGCCGCATCGTTACCCAATGCTTTTGGTGGATCGCGTATTGGAAACAAGCGAAGATACGATTGTTGCCATTAAGAACGTGACAATTAATGAACCATTTTTTAATGGACATTTTCCACAATATCCTGTTATGCCAGGTGTTCTCATCATGGAAGCTTTGGCACAAACAGCAGGTGTACTAGAGTTGTCAAAACCTGAAAATAAAGGAAAATTAGTCTTTTATGCAGGGATGGACAAGGTGAAGTTTAAAAAACAAGTCGTTCCAGGAGATCAACTGGTGATGACAGCTACTTTTGTCAAACGTCGTGGAACAATTGCTGTTGTTGAAGCGAAAGCAGAAGTAGACGGTAAGCTTGCAGCTTCAGGAACGCTTACGTTTGCAATTGGAAATTAAGAAAGGCCTATCTATGTTTCGTAAGATCTTAATCGCCAATCGTGGTGAGATTGCAGTTCGTATTATTCGTGCGGCTCGTGAACTTGGCATCGAGACGGTTGCAGTGTATTCTACTGCTGATAAAGAAGCCTTGCATACCTTACTAGCGGATGAAGCAGTCTGTATTGGACCTGCTAAATCAACAGAGTCTTATTTGAATATGAGTGCTGTCTTGTCTGCAGCTGTTCTAACAGGAGCAGAAGCTATCCATCCTGGTTTTGGATTTTTAAGTGAAAACTCAAAATTTGCGACCATGTGTGAGGAAGTGGGCATTAAATTTATTGGTCCTTCTGCTAAAGTCATGGATTTGATGGGGGATAAGATTAATGCTCGTAAACAGATGATCAAAGCAGGAGTACCTGTTATTCCTGGATCAGATGGTGAAGTGTATACTGCTGAAGAAGCCCTCGAGATTGCAGAGCGTATTGGTTACCCTGTGATGTTGAAAGCATCTGCAGGAGGCGGTGGCAAGGGAATTCGGAAGGTTGAAAAACCAGAAGATTTGGTTGCTGCTTTTGAATCTGCTTCCTCAGAAGCTCAAGCTGCTTTTGGAAATGGTGCCATGTATATGGAACGGGTGATTTATCCGGCACGCCACATTGAAGTACAGATTTTAGCGGATCAGCATGGACATGTTATTCACTTAGGTGAACGCGATTGTTCTCTTCAACGAAATAACCAAAAAGTTCTAGAAGAATCCCCTTCGATTGCTATCGGAAAAACGCTTCGTAATCAAATTGGTTCTGCTGCTGTTCGGGCTGCTGAATCAGTTGGGTATGAGAATGCTGGAACGATTGAATTCTTGTATGATGAAGGCAAGGGTGAGTTCTACTTTATGGAAATGAATACCCGTGTGCAAGTGGAGCATCCTGTCACAGAATTTGTAACAGGAGTTGATATCGTTAAGGAACAGATTAAAATCGCAGCTGGCCAAGAATTATCCGTTACTCAAGAGGATATTGTCATTAAAGGCCATGCGATTGAATGCCGGATCAATGCGGAAAATCCTTCCTTCAACTTTGCACCAAGCCCAGGTAAGATCACTAATCTCTATCTTCCAAGTGGTGGGGTTGGCTTGCGTGTGGATTCTGCTGTGTATCCTGGTTATACGATTCCACCATACTATGATAGTATGATTGCCAAGATCATTGTCCATGGGGAAAATCGCTTTGATGCACTGATGAAAATGCAGCGTGCTCTTTATGAGTTGGAAATCGATGGTGTCACCACCAATAGTAGTTTCCAGTTGGATTTGATCTCAGATTCGCATGTGATCGCTGGTGATTACGACACTGCATTTTTGATGGAACAATTCCTTCCAAATTATAATAAGGAATGATGAAAAAGCCTGGAGTTGTGAGGGAAGTATGAACATCATCTTCACAGTTTCAGGCTTTTATAGTAATGCTGCAGATACTGTAGCATATTATAAGGAGTAAGTAATGGCATTATTTTCTAAAAAAGATAAATATATTCGGATCAATCCGAATAGGTCAGCCTGGAAGGAGCCTCAGCCAAAACCTGAAGTTCCTGATGAACTATTTTCACAATGCCCAGGTTGTAAACATACCATTTACCAAAAGGATTTAGGTAGTGAGCGTGTCTGCCCGAATTGTGGCTATACCTTCCGTATTTCTGCTAAAGAACGCTTGGCGCTGACAGTGGATCCAGCTAGCTTTGAAGAAATGTTTACAGGAATCGAAACGACAGATCCTTTGAATTTCCCAAATTATAAGAAGAAACTAGCAGCAGTGCGGGAAATGACAGGACTGGATGAAGCTGTCCTGACTGGAGCTGCCTTGATTAAAGGGCAAAAAGTTGCGCTTGGGATCATGGATTCCAACTTTATCATGGCTTCAATGGGTTCTGTAGTAGGCGAAAAAATTACTCGTTTATTTGAATTTGCGACAAAAGAAAAATTGCCAGTTGTTCTTTTTACCGCTTCCGGTGGTGCTCGGATGCAAGAAGGAATCGTGAGTTTGATGCAAATGGCAAAAATTTCTGCGGCTGTTCAACGTCATTCTAAAGAAAAATTATTCTATTTGACGGTATTGACAGATCCGACAACCGGTGGGGTAACGGCTTCATTTGCTATGGAAGGTGATATTATCATGGCAGAGAGTCAGGCCTTGGTCGGGTTTGCTGGTCGACGCGTGATTGAGTCTACTGTACGTGAACAATTGCCAGATGATTTCCAAAAAGCAGAATTTCTACAAGAACATGGATTTGTAGACTTGATCGTGGAGAGAAGCCAAATCCGAGCAACAGTTGGACAATTATTGGCCCTTCATGGAGGTAAACATGAGTAAAATAACACAGATTATTAAAGAGGCACGTGACCAAGGAAGATTGACTGCGCTTGATTTTGCTCAAGGAATTTTTGATGATTTTATCGAATTACATGGAGATCGAAACTTCCGTGATGATGGTGCGGTGATTGGTGGGATTGGACGATTAGGCGATCAAACGGTTACAGTCGTTGGGATCCAAAAAGGAAAAAATCTTCAGGATAATCTAAAACGTAATTTTGGGCAACCCCATCCAGAAGGCTATCGAAAAGCTTTGCGCCTCATGAAGCAAGCGGAGAAATTTGGTCGTCCAGTTGTGACCTTTATCAATACAGCGGGTGCTTATCCTGGTGTTGGTGCTGAAGAACGAGGACAAGGGGAAGCCATTGCCCGCAACCTCATGGAAATGAGTGATCTAAAAGTTCCAATTATCGCGATTATCATCGGAGAAGGTGGCTCTGGTGGTGCCTTGGCTCTTGCTGTGGCAGATAAGGTCTGGATGCTTGAAAATTCCATCTATGCGGTCTTGAGTCCAGAAGGTTTTGCCTCTATTCTTTGGAAAGATGGAAGCCGTGCCATGGAAGCAGCAGAGTTGATGAGGATTACTTCTCACGAATTGTTAAATATGGAAATTGTCGATAAGGTGATTCCCGAGCATGGATTTTCGAATGGGGAACTACTGGCTCAAGTGAAGAAGGAATTACAGGAAGAGTTAAAGGTTTTACAAGCTTTACCTCTCGAAGAGCTTCTAGAGCAACGCTACCAACGTTTTCGTAAATATTAAAAAACTGAGCTTGCAATTTGCAAGACTCAGTTTTTTTAAACTTTATTTTGGTGCGATGACTTCTGCGCCACCCATGTATGGGCGAAGGACTTCTGGAATGGTCACAGAACCGTCTTCGTTTTGGTAGTTTTCAAGAATAGCAGCGACGGTACGTCCGACAGCTAACCCTGAACCGTTCAAAGTGTGAAGGAGTTTTACCTTGCCATCTGCTTCATCACGGTAGCGGATTTGCGCACGGCGAGCTTGGAAATCTTCTGTATTAGAACAGCTTGAGATTTCACGGTAGGTGTTTTGCGCTGGAATCCATACTTCCAAGTCATAAGTCTTGGCAGCTGAGAAGCCCATGTCTCCCGTTGAGAGAGCTACCACACGGTATGGAAGGTTGAGTTTTTGAAGGATATTTTCAGCATTGACAACCATTTTTTCCAATTCATCATATGATTCTTCTGGTTTGGCAAATTTCACCATTTCAACCTTATGGAATTGGTGCAAACGGATCAAGCCACGGGTATCACGACCGGCTGAACCAGCTTCTGAACGGAAAGATGGACTCATAGCGGTGAAGTAGATTGGAAGATCTTTCCCATCAAGAATTTCATCGCGATAGTAGTTTGTCAAAGGAACTTCAGCTGTTGGAATGAGGACATAATTGGTATCGCTAAGTTCAAAAGTATCTTCCTTGAATTTTGGATATTGACCAGTACCAAACATAGAATCATGGTTGACCATGTAAGGAGGGATGACTTCAGTGTAGCCTTCCTTGCCATGTTCATCCAACATGAAGTTGTAGATAGCACGTTCTAAGCGAGCTCCAAGTCCTTTGTAGAAGAGGAAACGAGCACCAGTGACTTTAGCCCCGCGTTCCCAGTCAAGGATACCAAGGTCTTCACCTAAATCCCAGTGAGCTTTTGGTTCAAAGCCAAATTCGCGCGGTGTTCCCCAACGACGAACCTCAACATTGTCATCCTCATCTGCTCCAACAGGGACACTATCAGCAGGGATGTTTGGAAGGGTAGTAGTGAATTCAGTTAATTTTGCATCGATTTCAGCCAATTCTGTATCCAGGGCTTTGACTTCAGCAGAGAGGGTTTGCATGGCAGCAATCTTATCATCTGCATTTTCCTTGTTGCGTTTAGCTTGTGCGATTTCAGCAGATACAGTGTTACGCTCTGCTTTGAGATTTTCTACTTTGACTAAGATATCTCGACGTTTGGCATCGATTTCTTTCATTTCATTCAAAATAGCTGCATCTACGCCACGTGTTGCCAATTTTTTAGCAACCGCATCAAAGTCTGTACGAATCCGTTTAATATCTAACATAGCTTCTCCTTTAACAAAAAACACACCTGTTAGAGTGTTGGAGTGGCAGAGCCACGGTTCCATCCAACTTCACAGGTGTGCACTTGATTCAATATTGTATTTTAAAGAAACGGTAGAATTTCAATTAAGATTTCTATCTGCTCGCAGCAACCGCAGACTTTCTGAAAGAGCCTCTTAACTTACTTATCCGTTTGCGTCTATTATACAAGAAAAGATCCTATTTTGCAAATAGATTTTTAATTTTAGCCGTGATGGTTTGGATCAATGTAGGAAGTTTGACAATTTTATCATTTCCTAGATGTTCCCGAGCAATCTTTAAAATTTTTCCAGAGTCTTTTGAAGCAAAGAGAAATTTTGATTCTCTAGTATAGATTTCAAAATGGCGGCTAATTTTACGTCCGGATACATTGGCTCCGATTTGATCGATTTCTTGCCAGGGAATTTGGATGTAGTCTTCAACATTAGCATCCGCATAAAATTCAAAAGCGGCATTCCCGACTAGGATTTTTCCAACCTTTCCCCCCACTCCAAGGTAAGAAACCCCTGTAGTATGGAATTCAACGGTTTTATTCAATGATTGAGCCATGAGATCCTCCTGTATTGCTATTCATTCCATTATATCATAATAAAAAGAAGGTCGAAACCTTCTTTTTTGTTGATCTTTGCTTACATCAAGCCAGCAACGTGTGCCAAGACACCGATTACAAAGAGGGCGATGATGATAGTGATTGGAGATACTTTCTTCTTAAGCAACCACATACAAGCGAAAGTAAGAAGCAATCCCATCAAACCAGGAATCAATGAATCCAAGTTTTGTTGGAAAGTTGTAACTTTTTCAGGTGTTTGAGATAGACCTGAACCAACTTGAGCGAAGGCTTCTTGGATACCCTTGTATCCTTCAGGAAGTTTATCCCAGTGGATATAAGCTTTGTCGTCTAATTTGACAGAAGAAACATTGAAGACGAATTTAATAGATACCCAACGTTCTACCAAGACAGCGAGGATGAACATCCCAAGGATAGAAGCCCCTTTAGTGATGTCTTGCAAGATCCCACCAGACATATCTTTGGTAATTTCAGAACCTGCTTTGTAGCCAAGTTCTTGCGTGTACCACAAGAAGGCCATACGAATCGCATTCCATGCGATAAAGAAGATGAGTGGGCCAAGGATGTTACCAGACGCAGCAAGTGATGCACCAAGAGCCCCAAGAATTGGACGTACTGTAAACCAGAAGACTGGATCTCCGATACCCGCCAAAGGACCCATCATACCAATTTTAACCCCTTGGATAGCAGCATCGTCAATAGCAGCACCGTTTGCTCTTTCTTCTTCAAGAGCAAGCGTTACCCCGATGATAGGAGCGGCAACGTATGGGTGAGTGTTAAAGAATTCCATGTGACGCTCAAGAGCAGCCGCTTGGTCTTCTTTCTTTGTGTAGAGTTTTTTGATAGCTGGGATCAATGAGTATGCCCAACCCAAGTTTTGCATCCGTTCATAGTTCCAAGAACCTTGCAAGAAGGTTGAACGCCACCAAACTTTTTGACGATCTGATTTAGATAATTGTAATTTTTCAGTCATGATAGTGTCACACCTTTCTTAATAGTCTTCGAGAATGTCGCCAATTGGATCGTTAGAAGTAGCGGCACCGCCACCTCCATTGCCACCTTTCTTAGAAAGAGTAAGGTAGATCAAGGCAAGGGCAACACCAATTGCTCCAAGAGCGATCAAAGTTAATTGGCTAACGGCTGCAAGAGCAAAACCGATGGCAAAGAATGGCCATACTTCACGGCTCGCCATCATGTTGATAACCATGGCATAACCAACGGCTACAACCATACCACCACCGATTTGCATTCCATCAGAGAGCCATTTTGGCATTTGTTCAAGAGCAGTTTTGACAGTTTCAGCAGGAATCATCAACAAGAGGGCTGCAGGAATGGCGATACGAAGACCTTGAAGAAGAAGGGCCACAAAGTGAGCGCGTTCTACACCTTTGATATCCCCTTTTCTAGCAGCAGCGTCGGCAGTGTGAACCAAACCAACGGAAAGGGTACGGACGATCATGGTCAAGAAAAGACCAGCAACTGCAAGTGGAATAGCGACACCTTGAGCGACAGCGATTCCTTTTGTACTGAAGTCTCCCCCAAGTACCATGATGATGGCAGCAGCGACAGATGCAAGGGCAGCATCGGGTGCAACTGCGGCACCAATGTTTGCCCAGCCAAGTGCAATAAATTGAAGTGAACCACCAAGCATAATGCCAGCAGTCAAGTTACCTGTTACCAAACCGATTAAGGTACAAGCAACAAGGGGTTGGTGGAATTGGAATTGGTCAAGGATACCTTCAAGACCTGCTAAGAAGGCAACAACGACCACTAATACCATAGAAATAATAGACATGTTTAAAATCCTTTCGTAAGTAATCGATTATTGAACGTTAGCTTTGTTAATTAAGTCAAACAAATCTTTCTTAGAGTCATTTGGCACTTTACGGACGTCAAATTCAACTCCAAGATCACGCATTTTTTCAAATGTAGCCACATCATCTTTATCCATTGACAACACATTGTTAACCATGGTTTTACCAGTTGAGTGGGCCATTGAACCAACGTTCAAGGTTTTAATCGGAACACCACCTTCGATGGCGCGAAGAGCATCTTGAGGTGTTTCAAATAAGATCAAAGCATGGGTATTTCCAAAACGTGGATCTTTAGCAACGTCGATCAATTTTTGAATTGGGACAACGTTTGCTTTCACACCATTTGGTGCCGCTTGTTTGATCAATTCCTTACGGAGTTCATCTTTGGCAACAGAATCTGAAGCAACAATGATCCGATCGGCTTTTGAATCAGGTGTCCAAGCAGTTGCGACTTGTCCATGAAGAAGACGTGTATCTAAGCGGGCAAGGTTAATCTTGAGTTTTCCATCTCCGATAACCGTTCCTTCTGGAATAGCAGCTTGGGCTACAGGAGCAGCAGCGGCAGTACTAGCTTCTTCAACAGGATTCAATTCTTCTGGAAGGGCTTTGACACCGTCTTTTGCTTCCTTGATGATGTTTGCAGCGACTTGATCAACGCCGGCATTTGCATCCATCAAACGTTCTGTATAAGCTTGAATCAACATCGGAAGGTTCAATCCTGTGATGATCGCAAATTTACGATCTGGATTTTCTCCCATGACGCGACTTGCTTGGTTAAATGGAGAACCACTCCAAAGGTCAGCCAAAACCAAGACTTCATCTTCTGCATCAAATGCGGCAACAGCTGCATTAAATTTAGCATAGAGATCATCCGGGCCTTCACTTGGCATGAACGTAACCACTTGAACTTTCTCTTGATCCCCAAAGATCATCGAGCCGGATTGGTGGATTCCAGCTGCAAATTCACCGTGGCTAGCAATAATGATACCAATACTCATTATTGACATTCCTCCTTATAAAATTTGTTTGACTTTCAGTTTAAGAAAACTTTAAGCTACTTTATTATAAATCGTTTCCACACTTAAGTCAATTTTTCTATCAAAATCTCGATGTAAAAACATTGATTTATTATATTAAATCATCGTTAGATAGAAAAAGAATGCTCTTGAATGAATTTTGTTTATTACTTGTTGATGCTTAAAAAATCAATAATAGATATGTTTTATAGGATTTTGTTCTCAATGAAAAGTTTCCGAGAATCAAACGATATTCTCGAAAACAAAAATAAATATATAACAAATTGTATATGAGAGTGATTGAGAGCACTCAAAAAGACTAGCCCAGTTGGGCTAGTCCTGTAGGTTCAGTTGTTTAGTTTGTAAAGTCAAGTACCATACGTCCTTGAATGGTTCCGGCTTCCATTTCGTCAAAGACTTTGACAGCATCTTCTACTGGACGTTTTTGAACGACAGGGACTACCAAGCCTTCTGCACCAAATTGGAAGGCTTCTTCCAAGTCTTTACGAGTTCCTACAAGAGAACCAATGACTTGGATACCATCTAATACAGTTTTCACAATGCTGAGATCCATCATTTCAGAAGGAAGACCAACTGCAACCACGCGGCCGCCTGCACGAACAGAATCTACTGCTTGGTTGAAAGCTACTTTAGAAACAGCTGTTACGACAGCAGAGTGAGCTCCACCATTTGTTTTTTCTTTAATCAATCCTGGGACATCTTCAACTTCGCGACCGTTGATGACAAAGTCTGCACCAACTTCTTTCGCCAATTCTAGTTTATCATTGTTGATATCGACAGCGATGACATGTGCGTTGAAGACTTTCTTAGCATATTGAACAGCCAAGTTTCCTAGTCCACCAGCTCCATAGATAACAATCCATTGTCCTGGTTCAGCTTTGGCTTCTTTGATGGCTTTATAAGTGGTAACACCTGCACACGTAATAGAAGATGCTTGGGCTGGATCTAATCCTTCAGGTACTTTCACTGCGTAATCTGCAGTAACGATACATTGTTCAGCCATCCCTCCATCAACAGAGTAACCAGCATTTTTTACAGTACGGCAAAGAGTTTCACGACCAGTTGTACAGTATTCACAAGTTCCACATCCTTCGAAGAACCATGCGACACTGACACGATCCCCAACTTTTAGGCTCTTGACATCTGGAGCAACTTCTTTAACAATACCGATTCCTTCGTGTCCAAGAACACGGCCTGGAACTTTACCGAAGTCTCCGTGAGCAACGTGCAAGTCAGTGTGGCAGACACCACAGTATTCGATTTGAACAAGAGCTTCCCCTGTTTCAAGTGGACGCATGTCTTTGTTTGCAACGATTTCAACACCAGTACCTTCTGGATTTACAACAACAGCTTTCATTTTGTTCCTCCTTAAGTGAACGAGAAGCGGTTTAAAATTTTTGAAAGCGCTTCTTTAATAACTATGTTAATAATATCACAAACCAGATGACGAGGCAATGAAAAAAATGGAAAAAAGGGGCGGTATTGATTAACCGATTAAGGATTTGGCGCAGAAAAAGACATGAGGGGATAACTCATGTCTGTTAGTTTTATAAGAATAATTGAATGAGTTGGCGCGCGACACCATCTTCATTATTCGTGAAATCAGTGATGGAGTCTGCATAGGGGAGAAGGATGGAGCTGGCATTTTTCATGGCGTATCCATAACCAGCAAGAGCTAGCATCTCAGTATCATTGTGCTCATCTCCAAAGGCAATCAAATCCTTCTGATCCATATTGAGTTTATCCAGAAGGTAGGTTAGAGCGGATGCTTTGGTCACATTTTTTGGATTGCATTCCAAAATATTTAAGGGACCACCCCAAGTATTGATAGACAGATTGTAGTCATAATGCCGATTCATTTCATCTGCCAGAGCATATTTGTCTTCCGCTTTCGTTTGAAAGAGGATACAGTTTGGGTCGCTCGTTACCCGCTCGGGATTGAATTGATTTTCTGGTTGGAAAGATTCAATACCGAATAATTTAGGGTCTGCAACGTGCTCATTTGGATCGGTAATAAAGAATTTATTGCGGTATTCGCCTGCTATAAAGTCCGCTTGGATGGTATCCCGGTTAGCGACCATATCTAGCAGGTATTTTTTATCTAAAGTCAAACATTGTTCATCCCCCCATTTTTTCTCAGGTAGATGCGTAAGGGAGCCGTTAAAATTGATCATCGGAGTATCTAGCTCTAGTTGTTTGTAATAGGTATGTGCCATACGGTAGGGGCGGCCTGTTGTAATAATGACTTTATGGCCAAGAGCACTAATTTTTTTTATCGTATCAATGGTAAAGTCGCTCAATTTGCTTTCGGAATTTAAGAGAGTGCCGTCTAGATCTAGAGCGATCATCTTTTTATGCATATTTCAGTTCCTTTCGAGAAGAATGAGACCATTATATCAGAAAAATCGGAAAAGCGCTCAAAAATCGAGAAGAGAAGTAGGATTTCTTGAAAGGCGAAAGATCTTTTGGTAAAATAGAAATAACGTTCGCAAATTGATTGGGAGCGAGAATGATGAAAAAGGAGTTTATTCTGAAATGGATAAGTTTTTTAAACTTTCAGAACATGGAACCACTGTTCGAACAGAGGTTCTTGCTGGTTTGACAACCTTTTTTGCGATGAGTTATATCCTCTTCGTAAACCCTCAAATGTTGTCACAAACAGGTATGCCAGCTCAAGGAGTCTTCCTTGCAACGATTATTGGATCCGTTGTCGGAACCTTGATGATGGCTTTTTATGCCAATTTACCTTATGCACAAGCACCTGGGATGGGCTTGAATGCCTTCTTTACCTTTACCGTTGTATTTGGTATGGGCTACTCATGGCAGGAAGCTTTGGGAATGGTCTTCATTTGTGGTGTGATCTCATTGATTATCACATTGACAAATGTTCGGAAGATGATCATCGAATCGATTCCGACCGCTCTTCGCTCTGCTATTTCAGCTGGGATCGGGATTTTCTTGGCCTATGTTGGAATTAAGAATGCGGGATTTTTGAAATTCACGATTGACCCTCATACCTATACAGTGGTTGGAGAAGGAGCAGATAAGGCGAATGCAACGATCTCAGCCAATGCATCTGCTGTTCCTGGATTGGTTGATTTTAACAATCCGGCTGTCCTCTTGGCTCTTGTTGGTCTTGCGATTACTATTTTCTTTGTTGTCAAAGGGATTAAGGGAGGGATTATCCTTTCTATCTTAGCAACGACTGTGCTTGGAATTCTCATCCATGTGGTTGATATCACTAAAATCGACTTTGCAAGTAATCATCTAGGAGCTGCCTTTAATGATTTAGGCAAGATCTTTGGTCAAGCTTTAGGATCGAAAGGATTGGGTTCTTTGATTTCCAATATGTCTCGTTTGCCTGAGACCTTAATGGCCATCTTAGCCTTCTCCTTGACTGATATTTTTGATACAATCGGAACTTTAATCGGTACGGGTGAAAAAGTTGGGATTGTTGCGACAAATGGGGAAAACCATCAATCAGCGAAATTAGATAAGGCCCTCTATTCAGACCTTGTAGCGACTTCAGTCGGAGCTATTGCAGGAACTTCAAACGTAACGACGTATGTTGAATCTGCAGCTGGTATTGGAGCTGGTGGACGCACTGGTTTGACAGCCTTGGTTGTAGCGATCTGTTTTGCTATTTCAAGTCTCTTTAGTCCTTTGTTGGCGATTGTACCGACCGCTGCTACAGCCCCAATTTTGATTGTTGTTGGGATCATGATGTTGAGTGGCTTGAAAAATATCCATTGGGAAGATATGTCAGAAGCAGTTCCTGCTTTCTTCACCTCTATCTTTATGGGCTTCAGCTACTCGATTACACAAGGGATCGCTGCTGGATTTATCACCTATAGCTTGGTGAAAGTGGTTAAAGGACAAGCCAAAGAAGTGCACAGCATGATTTGGATCCTAGATGTTCTCTTTATTTTAAACTACGTTAGCATGGCCTTGAATTAAGTATCAGAAAAGTGCCAAAAAGGAATGGGAGTTGTCTCCCATTCCTTTTTAGATGGATTGAGGGAATGAATGGGAGAATTTCCTGTTTTCTTTGATTCCTTTTTCTCAAAAACAAACCGGAGTCGAACAATTTCTAAAAGAAAGAGCAGATTTTTAAAAAGTTTGGTATAATAGAGAAATGATTAGTCATAATGAAACGGAGCTGATCGCTCTAGGAAAACAGCTAGGAAAACTCTTAGAAAAGCAAGACGTGATTATCTTATCAGGTGATCTAGGAGCAGGAAAAACGACCTTTACCAAAGGAATTGCAAAGGGGTTAGGGATTGATCAGATGATTAAAAGCCCGACCTATACCATTGTTCGTGAATACGAAGGCCGCTTGCCTTTATACCATTTGGATGTTTACCGGATTGGGAATGATCCAGATTCTATTGATTTAGATGATTTCCTATTTGGAGATGGTGCTACCATTATTGAATGGGGAGAGCTGATTGAGCCGAGTCTCTCGGATGCTTATCTAAAAATTTTTATCCGAAAATTAGAAGATGGTCGAGAGTTAGCTTTTGAAGCTCATGGAGCGCGTGCAGAAGCTTTACTGGCATCCTTTGAGCAGGTGGAAAAAACCGATGACTAAGGAAAAGGAAGTGACAGTAGAAATTCGGCAAGCTGAAAGTGCAGACGCGGCTCTTGTCGTTGATTTCTTAAATCAAGTTGGGAAAGAGTCAGATTACATGACGCTAGATGAAGCTGGAATTGGCATGTCTCCAGCAGACATGGAGCAATTTCTAATGGTGCAAGAAATGGCGGAAAATCGGATTTGCCTCTTGCTATTTCTAGATCAGGAACTGGCAGCTTTGTTAAATATCACTGCAGCTTCTCAACGGTCTGTTCGGCATATTGGTGATGTCTTTATTGTGGTTCGAAAAACTTATTGGAATCAAGGACTTGGACAGATCTTGTTGGAAGAAGGAATTGAGTGGGCGCACTCGACGGGTGTTCTTAGGAAACTAGTCTTGAATGTCCAAGTGCGCAATGAACGAGCAGTTCACCTGTATAAAAAGTTAGGTTTTGAGATCGAAGGTTGTCAAGCTCGTGGAGCTTGTTCAGCTGAAGGAGAATTCTTAGATGTTTACCTTATGGGGAAACTGATAGATTAGAGAGAGATTCTAAATGGTTAAAAAAATTATTTTGATGTTTTTGAGCTTATTGACGGTAACAGTGATTGGGATTGGGGCCTATGGCCTTACCATCCTAAACCAAACGACTGGGACTCTCAGTAAGACCTATAAAGGCTTTGGAAATGAGACCAATGTCATTGCAGAAAACAAGCCGATGACCATCCTTTTGATGGGGGTTGATACAGGTAGCGGTTCTCGGGAAGATCCTTGGGCCGGAAATAGTGATACTATGATTTTGGTGACTGTTAATCCTCAAACAAAAGAAACAACCATGACTAGCTTGGAAAGAGATATCCTAACCAATATTACTTCAGATGGCGAAACGGTCCAAGCAAAATTGAATTCGGCTTATGCTCAAGGTGGTGCCAAGTTAGCCATTAAGACCATTCAAGATCTTTTGAATATCCATATTGACCGCTATGTCATGATCAATATGAAGGGGCTGGTTCAATTAGTGGATAAGGTTGGTGGCATCACAGTCAACAATCCATTTGACTTCGATATCTCGATCGAGGAAAATGAGCCAGAATATACGGCTAAGATCGCACCAGGACGTCAGGAGATTAATGGGGACCAAGCTCTCGTTTATTCACGCATGCGCTACCAAGACCCAGAAGGAGACTATGGACGTCAAAAACGCCAACGTGAAGTGATCAAAAAGATTGTTGAGAAAGTTTTAAGCCTCAATAGTTTGAGTCACTACAAAGGAATCATTGAGTCTGTTAGTGACAATATGCAAACCAACATAGCGCTTGACAGTAATAGTCTTCTTCAATTGCTAGGGTATAAAGACGCCCTTTCAACGATTCATCAGTACCAGTTGAAAGGAGAAGATGCCACCTTAGCAGATGGCGGAAGTTATCAGATTGTCACTTCAAAACATCTCTTGAAAATTCAAAATATCATCCGCAAAGCTTTGGGACTAAAAGAAATCAAAACATTGAAAACCAATGCTTACCTATTAGATGGAGACGAAGATTTGAAGTCTTCTTCTTCTCAAACTGAAAATCCAGTTCCAGCATCTGGGGAAGCACCTGTTTACCAAGAGTTTAACCAACTACCAGTTGTACCATCGACCCAGGATACGGGAGTGGTGACGCCTCAAAGTTCTGTTGCACCAGTGACACCAGTTGCTCCTGCAGCTACAGAGTCGAGCAGTGTGACACCTACGGTGCCTTCAGAATAAGAAAAAAACGATTGAGTTTTCTCAATCGTTTTTACTTGGTTGCCAGATGTCTTGAATTTCTTTTAGAGAAGCTGTTGCTTGTTGACTAAATAGTTTGGTCTTGTATTGGAAATCCGTTACCAATTCTTGAAGATTGGTCTTTTGGTCTTGGATAATATCCAGATTGCGTTGGATTTTTGCTAGGTTATCTTGAATTCCCTTGACCAATTGGCTGGATTCAGTCACCTCTGTTTTAATTTCTTTGCGGTTTTTTACTAGGTGGTAGCTAATGCTAGCTCCTGTTGCAAACCAAAAGAGATTTTTGAGTTTCATATGGCCTCCTTTTTAACTGTTTTTGATGGTTTCTGCGAGAACTGCTAGTTGTTCAAAATTAGGCTCGTGTTCAGTAAATGAAATGGCAAGCTCATCTTGATCGGAATAGCGAGGGATAATGTGGACATGTGTGTGAAATACGGTTTGTCCAGAAACTTCTTCCATGTTGCTGATGATATTCATTCCCTTAGCTTGGGTAGCAGCTTCTACTTTTTTAGCAACTTTAGAAACACGTGCAAATAGTTGAGCTGTGGCGGTTTCGTCCATCTCTAAGAGGTTGCGAGCGTGTTTTTTTGGAACCACTAACGTATGACCTGGTGTAACCTGAGAGATGTCCAAAAATGCGAGGACTTCCTCGTCCTCATAGACTTTGGAGGAAGGAATGTCGCCAGCTATAATCTTACAAAAAATACAATCATCAACCATAAATACACCTCATTTAGACTAAATTTTGTTATAATATAAGAACATTATACCAGAAATCGGAGAAAATATGTTAGAAATCAACAAGTTGACAGGGGGCTATGTCAACATCCCTGTCCTGAAAGAGGTGAGTTTTTCAGTTCCGGATGGCCAACTGATTGGTTTGATTGGACTTAATGGAGCTGGGAAGTCAACCACGATTAATGAAATTATTGGTCTCCTGCATCCTTATGCTGGGGAAGTACGGATTGACGGCTTGAGTCTTCCAGAAGCTCCAACAGACTATCGTAAAAAAATCGGCTATATTCCAGAAACCCCTAGCCTATATGAAGAATTAACCTTGAGAGAGCATATCGAAACCGTAGCTATGGCCTATGATTTAGACATGGATCAGGTCATGGTGCGCGTCCAGCCTTTGTTGGAACGATTTCGTTTGGCTGAAAAATTAGATTGGTTCCCGACCCAGTTTTCAAAAGGGATGAAGCAAAAGGTCATGATTATTTGCGCCTATGCAGTGGATCCAAGTCTTTATATTGTCGATGAACCCTTTTTGGGATTGGATCCTGTTGCGATTGCAGATTTGATTCAGTTATTGGCAGATGAGAAAGCAAAAGGAAAATCGATTTTGATGAGTACCCACGTTCTGGATTCGGCTGAAAAGATGTGTGATGGTTTTGTGATCCTCCATAAGGGTCAGGTCCGAGCAAAAGGGACCTTGGACGAGCTGCGTTCAACTTTTGGGGATGAGAAAGCAAGTCTAAATGATATCTACATGACCTTGACAGAAGAGGAAACAGCATGAAAGAGTTGATGAAAAAACGGCAAGAAACGTTTCGAACTCAATGTGTAAAATATAGCCGCTATGTTCTCAATGATCATTTCGTTCTCTTTATGTTGATTTTCATAGGATTTTTGGCGGTTCAATACAGCCAATTCTTGCAAGATCTACCCAAAGATACAAGCCTGATCCGCTGGAGTCTCATGATTGGCTTGCTCCTCTTGGTTCCGATTGGCTCCATTGCGACCTACTTAGAGAAGCCCGATGCTTTATTCCTTTTGGTAAAGGAAGAGGAAGTGAAACGTTATGTCAAAGGGCAGGCCAAGAAGTCTTTTGTGTTTTGGTTTTTGATTCAAAGTTTTGTCCTTCTATTATTTGTGCCTCTTCTTCTGGCAACAGGGCTGGATAAACTTGCTATTGTAGCTTATATCCTTGTCTTAGGGGTGGCTAAAGGGGCTGTTTTTAGCTGGAAGGAAGCGCGTTTCTACCAGGATGAAAATTTAAATTGGCCCTTGGCTATTGCTCGTGAGAATGCAAGGAAACAATTGATTCTTCGCTTCTTTGCCTTGTTTACAACGGTGAAAGGTATTACTAACAGTGTCAAAAGAAGAGCGTACTTGGATGGTTTCTTAGGGCTTCTTCCCAAAACACATGGCAATACGTGGCTGCACTTATATATGCGCTCCTTCCTACGGAATGGAGATCTTTTCTCTATGACTCTACGACTCTTGGCTCTTTCCATTCTCGCTATCATCTTTATTCCCCAGCCTCTCGTAGTGATTGCCCTTGTAGCCTTGCTCAATTACTTGGTTATTTTTCAATTACTGGGGCTTTACAGTGCTTTTGATTACCAACCCTTGACCCTCCTTTTCCCGATGAAAAAGGGCAGTAAAAAGGCAGGGTTGAACAAAACGATTCAGCTGGTCATGGGGATGATAACGGTGATAGAAGGAGGAATTGGCCTGGTCTTTATTTCAGATAAAGTCCTGTTGTTAGGCCTACTGGCTTATACAGTTGCTTTAATCCTACTCTATCTTCCATTTAAGATGGCGCGCTTGGTTGACGAAAATCGTTAAAATTAGTAAAATAGATTGGAAACTTTTTACGGAGGAAAAGATGGACTCGAATGAAAAAGAGCTAAGCCTCACCCCAATTCCTGGGAAGAGTGGGAAGGCCTACATGGGGACCTACCCAGATGGTGGGCGCGTTTTTGTAAAAATGAATACGACCCCAATCCTTGCGGGTCTAGCAAAAGAACAGATTGCTCCTCAATTGTTATGGAGTCGACGATTGCCAGATGGAAATGTGATGAGTGCCCAAGAATGGTTGAATGGGGAAATTCTCACGCCAAATGGGATGTCAAAAAAACAAGTGGTCAATATTTTAACGAGATTGCACCGTTCTAGACCTTTGATGACCCAATTGAAAAAACTTGGCTATCCTGTGGAATCTCCATTAGAATTGCTCAATTCTTGGAGCAACCGGTTGCCAATTGCTCTACGTCAGAACCACTATATCCAATCAGTCGTAAAGAATTTACGTAAGACAGTGCCTGCCTTTCGGGAGGATTATGCGACGATCGTCCACGGAGATGTTCGTCATAGTAACTGGATTGAGACAGAGAGCGGCTTGATTTATCTAGTCGATTGGGACTCTGTTCGTTTGACAGACCGGATGTTGGATGTGGCGCATATCTTGAGTCACTATATCCCAGATTCTAATTGGCGCGATTGGTTAGGCTATTATGGCTACAAGTACAATCAAAAAGTATTTGATAAACTCTATTGGTTTGGTCAATACTCTTTCTTGTGCCAAATTGCTAAATACTATGAAAATAATGATTTAGAAAATGTCAATCGCGAGATCTATGCTCTGCGCAATTTCCGGTTGAAATATGGAAAGGAAATATGAGAGTTAGAAATCGCAAGGGAGCGACTGAATTATTAGAAGCGAATCCGCAATATGTGGTCCTAAATCCAGAAGATGCCAAGGGAAAGTGGCATGAAATTTTTGGGAATGACCATCCTATTCATATCGAAGTGGGCAGCGGGAAAGGGGCCTTTATTACTGGGATGGCCAAGGCCAATCCAGAGATCAACTACATCGGAATTGATATTCAAAAATCGGTCTTGAGTTATGCTTTAGATAAGGTCTTAGAAGCTGATGTTCCTAACATTAAATTGCTTTGGGTAGACGGAGATAGCTTGACCAACTATTTTGAAGATGGGGAAATTGATCAACTCTATCTGAATTTTTCAGATCCTTGGCCTAAGAAACGTCATGAGAAGCGTCGCTTGACTTACAAGACCTTCTTGGATACCTTCAAGCAAATTCTTCCAGAACATGGGGAGATTCACTTTAAAACAGATAATCGAGGTCTGTTTGAATACAGTTTGGTGAGCTTTTCACAGTATGGTATGACTTTGAAGGGAGTCTGGCTAGACCTTCATGCTAGTGATTTTGAGGGGAATGTCATGACGGAATATGAGAAAAAGTTCTCAAGTAAAGGACAGGTCATTTACCGTGTAGAAGCACAGTTTTAGCATATTCCTTGCAATCATTGGGGAATCGTGTTATAATACCTTAAATGAATAGAAAAGGAGAGGCGGGGAAATATCTTCGCCTCTTATCTATGAGGAGGTGGCAACCATCGCAACGATTGTTGACTTAGTAACAGAAGTGATTCAGCCTGCCATCAAAGAACCATTTGAATTGGTCGATGTTGAATATGGCAAAATGGGTGGTGACTACGTCTTAAGCATTTTCGTAGACAAACCAGAAGGGATCACACTGAATGATACAGCGGATTTGACAGAAATCATTAGCCCGCTATTGGATCAAATCAAACCAGATCCATTTCCAGAACAGTACTTTTTAGAAGTTACCAGTCCTGGCTTGGAGAGACCTTTGAAAACCAAGGAAGCACTCGAGGGAGCTGTTGGCAAGTATGTCAATATCAGCTTGTATAAGGCTGTTGAAAAGCAAAAGGTCTTTGAGGGGAACTTGGTAGGTTTTGAAGAGGATGTTTTGACCATTGAGTATATGGATAAAACACGAAAGAAAACTGTAGAAATTCCTTATAACCTTGTGTCCAAAGCAAGGTTGGCTGTAAAATTGTAACAGAATGAAAGAAAGGATGCCTTTATAGTAGAGGCAAGAAAAACATGAGTAAAGAAATGCTAGAAGCCTTCCGCATTTTGGAAGAAGACAAAGGGATCAAAAAAGAAGATATCATCGAAGCCGTCACAGAATCATTGCGTTCAGCTTATCGCCGTCGTTATGGACAATCAGAAAGTGCAGCGATTGAATTCAATGAAAAAACTGGAGATTTCCGTGTTTATACGGTTCGTGAAGTGGTGGATGAAGTCTTTGATAGCCGTTTAGAAATCAGCTTGAAGGATGCCTTGGCCATTAGCTCTGCTTATGAGTTGGGGGACAAGATCAAGTTTGAAGAAGCACCAGCTGAATTTGGTCGTGTAGCAGCTCAATCTGCTAAACAAACGATCATGGAAAAAATGCGTAAGCAAACGCGCACCATCACCTATAACACTTATAAAGAACATGAAAATGAAATCATGAGTGGAACGGTGGAGCGCTTTGACAATCGGTTTATCTATGTCAATCTTGGTTCGATCGAAGCTCAATTGTCTAAGCAAGACCAAATTCCAGGAGAAGTATTCCAATCTCATGATCGAATTGAAGTATTTGTCTACAAGGTAGAAGATAATCCACGTGGTGTCAATGTCTTTGTTAGCCGAAGCCACCCTGAAATGATCAAACGTTTGATGGAACAAGAAATTCCTGAAGTCTACGATGGAACTGTTGAGATTATGAGTGTAGCGCGTGAAGCTGGAGATCGTACAAAAGTTGCGGTTCGTAGCCATAATCCAAACGTAGATGCGATTGGGACTATCGTTGGTCGTGGTGGATCGAATATTAAAAAGATTACCAGCAAGTTCCACCCAGCTCGATACGATCAAAAATTAGACCGTATGGTTCCGACAGAAGAAAATATCGATGTCATCGAGTGGGTTCCAGATCCAGCTGAATTTATCTACAATGCGATCGCTCCTGCAGAAGTGGACCAAGTTATTTTTGATGATGAAGATAGCAAACATGCTCTCGTTGTGGTTCCAGACAACAAATTATCTCTTGCTATTGGTCGTCGTGGTCAAAACGTTCGTTTGGCGGCTCATTTGACTGGTTACCGCATCGATATCAAATCTGCAAGTGAGTTCGAAGAAATGGAAGCAGCTCAAGAAACTTTTGAAGACCAAGTAGAAAGTGGCGAAGAGCAAGTCGACTAAGTGAGGGAGGGAAAATGGTAAAAACAAGAAAAATCCCTTTAAGAAAATCTGTCGTTTCAAATGAAATTATTGATAAGCGCGATTTGCTCCGCATTGTCAAAAATAAAGAAGGACAAGTCTTTATCGATCCAACTGGCAAAGCCAATGGTCGAGGTGCTTACATCAAATTAGACAATGAAGAAGCGGCACTTGCTAAGAAAAAGAAAGTTTTTAATCGTAGCTTTAATATGGAAGTGGAAGAAGCTTTCTATGATGAATTGATCGCTTATGTAGATCATAAGGTGAAGAGAAGAGAGTTAGGCCTTGAATAAGCAAAAGATAAGTAATTTGTTGGGCTTGGCGCAAAGAGCAGGAAAACTCATTTCTGGAGAAGAACTCGTGATCAAAGCCATCCAGGAAGAAAAAGCAAAATTAGTTTTTCTGGCAAATGATGCAGCTAGTAACCTGACAAAAAAGGTGACAGATAAGGGTCGCTATTATGAGGTTCAAGTATCTACCGTGTTTTCAACACTAGAATTAAGCACTGCAATTGGACGTGCCCGTAAGGTCGTCGCTGTTGTAGATGCTGGATTTTCAAAGAAAATGAGGTCTCTTATGGAATAGAAGAGGAGGACAGCAATTGTCTAAGAAAAGATTATACGAAATTGCCAAAGAATTGGGCAAGGAAAGTAAGGAAGTCGTCACTCGTGCGAAAGAATTAGGTTTTGACGTCAAGAGTCATGCATCTAGTGTCGATACTGATGTTGCTGAAAAGTTGATCAAGAGCTTTGCAGCGAAAAAAGAAACAGTCGAAAAGAAAGTAGCAGAAGTGGCTGCCAAGACAACGGCTGTCGCAGAGAAAAAAGAAGCAGCGCCTGTCAAAAAAGAAGGAGCAACTGAGACAAAATCAGTAACGCCAGCTGCTAAACCAAAGAGTCGTAACTTTAAAGCGGAACGAGAAGCGCGTGCAAAAGAACAGGCTGAACGTAGGAAACAACAAGACAATCGTCCAAAACGTGATCGCAAAGACAATCAGCGTCATGGTGACAACCGAAATCAACGACCACAAGAGCGAAATGAACAGCGAAATCAAGGTTCTGAGCGTCGCAATAACCGACCAGATCAAAGACGTAGTGCACAACCCCAAGTGGCACCAAAAGTTGATTTCAAAGCGCGTGCAGCAGCACTGAAAGCTGAACAAAATGCTGAATACGCACGTGGAAGTGAAGATCGCTACAAACAACAAGCTGCAAAAGCAGAACAAGAACGTCAACAGCGCCGGAAACGGGTAGAAGCACCAGAAGTGAAAGCACCTGTACAGGAGCCAGCTGTTGAGAACCATACAAAACCAGCTGTTGCTGCTGCTCCAGCTCAAGTCGATACACGTCGGAAGAAACAAGCGCGACCAGATAAGAAACGCGATGATTTTGATCGTGAAGAAGATGGTCCAAGAAAACAACAAAGGAATCGAAATAGTCAAAATCAAGTGAGAAATCAGAGAAATAGTAACTGGAATAACAATAAGAAAAATAAAAAAGGAAAGAACAACCGTAATGATGCTCCAAAACCAGTAACAGAGCGTAAATTCCATGAATTACCAAGTGAATTTGAGTATACGGATGGAATGACGGTTGCAGAAATCGCAAAACGCATCAAGCGTGAACCGGCTGAAATCGTCAAGAAACTCTTTATGATGGGAGTCATGGCGACTCAAAACCAATCGCTGGATGGAGATACGATTGAACTCTTGATGGTGGATTATGGAATTGAAGCCAAGAAAAAGGTTGAAGTGGACAATGCCGATATCGAACGCTTCTTCGTTGAAGATGGTTATTTGAATCCAGATGAGTTGGTAGAGCGTCCACCAGTTGTCACCATCATGGGACACGTTGACCACGGTAAAACGACCCTTTTGGATACCCTTCGTAATTCACGTGTAGCAACAGGTGAAGCGGGAGGAATCACCCAGCACATCGGTGCCTACCAAATCGTGGAAAATGGTAAGAAGATTACCTTCTTGGATACACCTGGACACGCGGCCTTTACTTCTATGCGGGCGCGTGGTGCATCTGTTACGGATATTACCATCTTGGTCGTAGCGGCAGATGACGGGGTGATGCCTCAGACTATCGAAGCTATCAACCACTCAAAAGCGGCGAATGTCCCAATCATTGTGGCCATCAACAAGATCGATAAACCAGGAGCTAATCCAGAGCGTGTCATCGGTGAATTGGCAGAGCATGGAGTTATGTCAACTGCCTGGGGTGGGGATTCTGAATTTGTAGAAATCTCAGCTAAGTTCAACCAAAATATCGATGAACTCTTGGAAACGGTCCTTCTTGTGGCTGAAATCCAAGAACTCAAGGCAGATCCAACTGTTCGTGCCATCGGTACTGTTATCGAAGCGCGCTTGGATAAAGGAAAAGGTGCGGTCGCAACCCTCCTTGTTCAACAAGGTACCTTGAATGTTCAAGACCCAATCGTTGTCGGAAATACCTTTGGACGTGTCCGTGCCATGACCAATGACCTTGGACGTCGTGTGAAGGTGGCAGGACCATCTACTCCGGTTTCTATCACTGGTTTGAACGAAGCGCCAATGGCGGGTGACCACTTCGCGGTTTATGAAGATGAAAAATCAGCGCGTGCAGCTGGTGAAGAACGTGCCAAACGTGCTCTGATGAAACAACGTCAAGCAACCAACCGCGTCAGCCTTGAAAATCTCTTTGATACCTTGAAGGCTGGTGAAGTGAAATCTGTTAATGTCATTATCAAGGCCGACGTCCAAGGTTCGGTTGAAGCCCTTGCTGCTTCCCTTCAAAAGATTGAAGTGGAAGGTGTGAAAGTGACCATCGTTCACTCAGCAGTTGGTGCCATTAATGAATCAGATGTCACTCTTGCGGAAGCATCTAATGCCTTTATCGTTGGATTTAACGTCCGCCCTACGCCACAAGCTCGTCAACAAGCTGAAGCTGATGAGGTAGAAATCCGTCTTCACTCAATCATTTACAAGGTGATCGAGGAAATGGAAGATGCCATGAAGGGAATGTTGGATCCTGAGTTTGAAGAGAAAATTATCGGGGAAGCAGTTATCCGTGAAACCTTTAAAGTCTCTAAAGTGGGTACCATCGGTGGATTTATGGTCCTCAGTGGTAAGGTCACTCGTGATTCCAAGGTTCGTGTCATTCGTGACGGTGTCGTGATATATGACGGTGCTCTTGCAAGCTTGAAACACTTCAAAGATGATGTCAAAGAAGTGACAAATGGTCGTGAAGGTGGATTGATGATTGAAGGCTACAATGATATCAAGACAGACGATACCATTGAAGCCTACATCATGGAAGAAATTAAAAAATAAGAGGCTGACTAGGAAAAAAGAGGACTTTTCTCTGATTTCCTAGTTTTTAAACACAAAGCAGAAAGGAGTTCCTATGGCAAGTCATTTTCGGACAGATCGAGTAGGGATGGAAATCAAGCGTGAAGTCAATGAGATTTTACAAAAGAAAGTCCGTGACCCGCGTGTTCAAGGCGTTACTATTACGGATGTTCAAATGCTAGGTGATTTGTCTATGGCCAAAGTGTATTATTCAATTATGAGTGATTTGGCTTCAGACAATCAAAAGGCTCAGACAGGCCTTGAAAAAGCAACAGGAACCATCAAGCGTGAATTAGGTCGGAATTTGAAACTGTACAAGATTCCGGATCTTACTTTTGTCAAAGACGAGTCTATCGAATACGGTAACAAGATCGATGAGATGTTACGCAATTTGAACAAAGACTAGAGAGGTTGGAAATTTTCCACGCCCAGATTGAAAGACAAAGTCTTCTTAGAAACTTTCCTTAGG
>NZ_KV812832.1:34842-70851 GCF_001813525.1 Streptococcus sp. HMSC065C01
TTATTGAGCCTAAGGTCTCAATAATTCCGAGTACCTGAAACTATTAAGTTTCAGGTACTTTTCTCACGACGAAAAGTTTCAGTAGATGATTGAATCACTCTAACGAGTAACATTTCTTTTTATAGAATTTATTAGATTTATAAAAAAGAATAGTTTGTCTACAGTCTCGGGTTGGAAATTTTCCACCCTCTTTTTTTGGCTCTTAAAACGAGGAAAATAAAACAGAAGGAAAAAACGGTTTCAAAAAATAATAGAAATTTACAGAAATCTCTTGTGTGATTGGAAATTATCCTTTACAATAGGAGAGGAGTTTTATTTCTGATCTCAAATTTGGAGGAATGAACATGTCGATTAACTGGCAGGAAATTGTATTTAACTTTTTGGGAGGCCTGGGGCTCTTTCTCTATAGTATTAAAACCATGGGAGAAGGCTTGCAACAGGCTGCAGGAGATCGACTTCGCTACTATATTGATAAATATACGAGTAATCCCTTTCTAGGGGTTCTAGTAGGGATTGGGATGACTGCCTTGATTCAGTCGAGTTCAGGGGTTACAGTGATTACGGTCGGTCTGGTGAGTGCAGGACTTCTAACCCTCCGTCAAGCTATTGGTATTGTTATGGGGGCCAATATTGGAACGACTATTACCTCCTTTATCATTGGTTTTAAATTAGGAGACTACGCTCTTCCCATGCTCTTTATCGGAGCGGTTTGTCTCTTCTTTACCAAAAATCGTTTGGTTAATAATGTTGGACGAATCGTTTTTGGTGTCGGTGGTATCTTCTTTGCCCTCAACTTGATGAGTGGGGCTATGGAACCTCTTAAAGATTTGCAAGTCTTTCGTGACTATATGGTGCAGTTAAGTAAAAGTCCTATCTTGGGTGTCTTTGTTGGATCAGGCTTAACACTTTTGATTCAGGCCTCTTCTGCAACCATTGGTATCTTGCAAAATCTCTATGCTAGTCATTTGATTGACCTGAAAGGAGCCCTCCCAGTTCTCTTTGGTGATAATATCGGAACGACCATTACAGCTATCATTGCTTCCTTGGGAGCTAATATTGCGGCCAAACGTGTGGCAGGTGCCCATGTAGCCTTTAATGTTATCGGAACCATTATCTGTCTTGTCTTCCTTGTTCCGTTTACCTCTTTGATTCAATGGTTTGAAACGACTCTTCATTTATCCCCAGAAATGACCATAGCCTTTGCTCACGGAACCTTTAATATAACCAATACCATCATCCAGTTCCCATTCATTGGAGCTTTGGCATACTTTGTGACCAAGCTGATTCCTGGTGAGGATGAGGTTGTCAAATATGAACCGCTCTACTTGGATGAAAACTTGATCACTCAAGCGCCTTCGATTGCTCTTGGGAATGCGAAAAAAGAGTTGCTTCATTTAGGTGGGTATGCAGATAAAGCCTTTAGCCTCTCTTATGATTATATTCTTCATCAAAATGAGAAAACAGCTGAAAAGGGTCATAAGACAGAAGAAGCCATCAATACCATTGATGATGATTTGACTCGCTACTTGATTCGTTTGTCAAGTGAAGCCTTGAGTCCGAGAGAAAGTGAAGTTCTCACCAATATCTTAGATTCTTCTCGTGATTTGGAGCGGATTGGAGATCACGCGGAAGCCTTAATTAATCTAACCGATTATTTAATTCGTAAGAAAGTCGTTTTTTCAGAATCAGCCTTGGCCGAATTGGAAGATATTTACAACCAAACCCATCAATTTGTAGAGGATGCTTTGAAATCTATCGAGCACAATGATGTGAGTCTTGCAAATCAACTAGTAGCACGTCACGAGGCAATTGAAAAATTGGAGAAAAGACTTCGGAAAACTCATATTCGTCGTTTGAACCAAGGTGAATGTACGCCACAAGCCGGAGTGAACTTTATTGATATCATTTCTCACTATACACGTGTTGCAGACCATGCCATGAATCTAGCTGAAAAAGTACAAATCGAGCAAATTTAATGAATGTCAAACAGAGTAAGTAGGAAGCTTGCTCTGTTTTTGTATGATTCTATCTAAAAATAGGTCTAGACCATTTACAAATGGAAGTGAAAGCGTTATAATATGTATGAATATAAATGGAACACAGTTCCTACAATGGAAAGGACGATTATATGTCTACATATATTAAAGCAGATCAATTTTATTACCCACATGGAGTTCGCCGTGGAGGTTATTTGGAGCTCGTCAATGGCAAGTTTGGAAAACATGTGGAAAGCTTACCAGAAGGAGCAGATGTGCTGGATTATTCAGGTTACAGTATTGCTCCGGGCTTGGTGGATACCCATATTCACGGTTTTGGTGGAGTAGATGTTATGGATAATAATATCGAAGGCACTCTCCATACCATGAGTGAAGGTCTCTTGAGTACTGGGGTCACAAGCTTTTTGCCTACGACTTTGACTTCCTCTTACGAACAACTTTTGGCGGTAACTGAAAATATTGGTGCACGATATAAAGAAGCAACAGGTGCTAAGATTCGTGGTATTTATTTTGAAGGACCTTATTTTACAGAAAAATACAAGGGAGCACAAAACCCAGCTTATATGAAGGATCCAAGTATGGTAGAATTCCGGGCTTGGCAAAAAGCTGCCAATGGTCTGTTGAATAAGATTGCCCTTGCTCCCGAGCGTGAAGGGGTAGAAGAATTTGTTCGGACCATTACAGGAGAAGGGGTGACAGTCGCTCTAGGACACTCCAATGCAACTTTTGAAGAAGCTAAAAAAGCAGTTGATGCAGGTGCGAGTGTCTGGGTGCATGCCTATAATGGTATGCGTGGTTTGACGCACCGTGAACTCGGTATGGTTGGAGCTATGTATGAGTTGCCTCATACTACAGCAGAGTTGATCTGTGATGGTCATCACGTTGATCCACTAGCTTGTGATATCCTGATGAAACAAAAAGGAAAAGAAAATGTTGCCTTGATTACTGACTGTATGACAGCTGGGGGATTAGAAGACGGGGATTATATGCTTGGGGAATTCCCAGTCGTGGTTGCTGAAGGGACTGCTCGCTTGAAATCAACTGGTAATCTAGCTGGCTCAATCTTGAAATTGAAAGATGGATTAAAAAATGTTGTAGAGTGGGGAATTGCTAACCCTCACGAAGCAGTGATGATGGCCAGCCTCAATCCGGCAAAATCAGTCCATATTGATGATGTTTGTGGTCAAATCCGTGAAGGATATGATGCGGACTTCATCGTACTTGACCAAAATTTGGATCTGGTTGCGACCTATCTCGATGGGGTCAAACGTTACCAGGCGACGAATTAGATTCAAGAATCGAAGATAGAATACTTCCTCTCTAGGTCATACCTAGAGAGGTTTTTGTTTACCAATGGTAGTGCAATTTTGTGAATGCTGTCTTTTCATGCTATAATGGGAATTGAAATGTGAGGTAGCTTATGAAGGCAATTGATATACGTTTTTTATTGATGGGAATTTTTTTCTTGCTCTATGGGATTGTAAGAAAAAATATCTTTATTGTGATCGTTGGTGGGTCATTTTTACTCTATAGTTTTTATAGCAAGAAGATGGAGCCAACCAAGAAGAATATTTTTAAGCCAGAGCTCAAGCTTCGAGGGCCTAAGAAACCGAAGTCGAAGAAAGGAAAGAAGAAATGAATCATTATCGTTTAAATAATGGGGTGGAGATTCCTGTATTGGGATTTGGGACGTGGAAAGCAGCGAATGGAGAAGAAGCCTATCAAGCTGTCTTAGCTGCTTTAAAAGCAGGTTATCGCCATATCGATACAGCTGCGATTTATCAGAATGAAGAGAGTGTGGGTCGGGCCATTAAAGACAGTGGTCTTGCGCGCGAAGACCTGTTTATTACCACCAAACTTTGGAATACTCACCACACCTATGAAGACGCTCAAGCTGCTTTGGAAGAGTCTCTTGAAAAACTAGGCTTGGACTATGTAGATCTTTATTTGATTCATTGGCCAAATCCAAAATCACTTCGAGAAAATGATGCTTGGAAACAACGAAATGCTGAGGTTTGGCGAGCAATGGAAGATATGCTAGCTGCTGGCAAGGTTCGGGCTATTGGTATTAGCAATTTTCTGCCTCATCATTTGGAAGCCCTCCTTGGAACAGCTCGGGTCATTCCGGCTGTGAACCAAATTCGTCTAGCACCTGGGGTTTACCAAAGTGAAGCCATTGCAGCAAGTCGCAAGCATGGCATTTTACTAGAGGCTTGGGGACCTTTTGGCCAAGGAGAATTGTTCCAAAATGAACAAGTAAAAGAAATGGCTACTAAATATGGAAAGACCGTCGCTCAACTAGCCTTGGCTTGGAGTTTGCAAGAAGGTTTCCTTCCATTGCCCAAATCGGTTACACCTGAGCGGATTGCGAGTAATTTAAATTGCTTTGATTTTGAATTGACAGCAGATGATGTGGAACTCCTTCGCCATCTTCCGGTTGAAGCAGGTGCACCAGATCCGGACACCAAAGATTTTTAAAAGGGAATTTCTATTCATTAATAAAAACCGAGGACAGTTTCGTTCTCGGTTTTTAAAATCCTTTCAATGATTAAATAATTTTAAAACTCCAACAAAAACAGATGTTCTATAATACTTCCCCATTCTAATTTACAATTTTCCGAACGAAAACAAATTAATAGCTAGTAATATTCGTAAATGTTACATTTGTGTTACAATTTGTTTTTTGAATGAATTTTCAGACAATTTTGCGTTATAATAGTTACTATTAAAATAAAAGGGGAGTTTCTATGAATAGACAAGAACGTTTTTCATTAAGAAAATACAAATTTGGTGTAGCCTCAGTTTTATTAGGGGCTGTTTTGGTATTTGGATCTGCACAAGCGAGTGCAGAAGAACAAGCGGCCAGCCAAACGAGTGCTGGAACACAGCTTGTAGCCACTACTCAACAGGCACCTGCTGAAGAAGAGCATTCACAAGCAACAGAAGCAAGTACAGCAGTTGCTAGTGAGAAAGTTGAAGTTACAAAAGACGCAGCTGTTGCAGCAAAGACAGTTGATGCAAAAGAAGCTACTGTTGTTGAAAAACCAGAAGCTCCGAAAGAGGCATCTACTGTTCCAGAATCAAAACCGGAAGTAGCGGAAAAACCTGTAGAAAAAGCAACAGCAGTGGCTACTGCGACAAGTTCAGAAACAACGAATCGCCATGAGGCAGCTGAAAAACCTCAAAGCATCGAAAGTGACGAAATTATTACTGTTCCCCAAACATGGAAGCAAGGTTATAAAGGGGAAGGGATGGTTGTTGCCGTTATCGACTCTGGCTTGGATGTGAACCACGAGGTTCTTCGGATTACCGATCCTTCAAAAGCTAAGTTTAAAAACCAAGAAGAAATCGAAGCTGCTAAGAAAGCAGCAGGAATTGATTACGGTAAATGGTACAACGACAAAGTTGTCTATGCCTATGACTATTTTGATGGTACAGATAATATCAAAGAGGCTGAAAGAGATTCTCACGGGATGCACGTTACAGGGATTGCGACGGGGAATCCTGATAAAGTAGCAGGCAACGGAGAAAAGATCTATGGTGTAGCACCAGAAGCGCAAGTTATGTTTATGCGTGTCTTCTCAGATCGCCAAAAAACAACGGGATCTGCTCTTTATGTAAAAGCAATTGATGATGCTGTAGCTCTTGGTGCAGATACTATCAACATGAGTCTTGGTTCTACGACTGGTTCTACGGTCAATGCGGATTCAGATATTGTGGATGCCATTAAACGGGCGCGCGCTAAAGGCGTATCTGTCTTAATTTCTGCAGGAAATAGCAATAGCTTTGGAAATGGTTACTCAAGACCTTCTGCTGAAAATCCAGATTATGGTTTGGTCGGAAACCCATCAACGGTAGAGGACTCCATCTCTGTTGCTTCTATCAATAATAATGTTATTACGACAGAAGTATTTGAGGTGAAAGGTCTAGAAGGCAATGCGGAAGCGGATAACGGTAAGTTTGATTACAGTAAATCTGCTGCAGATGCTGATTTTGAAAAAAGCAAAGAGTACGAATATGTGTCAGTTGGTCTTGGAAAAGAAGATGATTTCAAAGATCTGGATCTTACCGGTAAATTAGCCTTAATCCAACGCGGGGAAATTCCATTCTCAGAAAAGATTGCGAATGCCTTCCATCATGGTGCAGCAGGAGCTTTGGTCTACAATAATGTGGAAGGATCGAACCTTGGAATGGCAATTGAAGGAGATGCGAAAAAGATCCCATCTGTCTTTATTTCAAAACGTTATGGGGAAGCTCTTAAAGCAGGTTCCTACAAAATTGTCTTTAACAATACTATGGCCAACCGTCCATCTCCAGAGGCAGATCAATTATCTGATTTCTCAAGTTGGGGAGTAACAACAGATGGTCAGTTGAAACCAGATGTCACAGCACCTGGTGGAAATATCTTTTCTTCTTTGAATGATAATACCTACGGAGATATGAGTGGTACAAGTATGGCCTCTCCTCATGTAGCAGGTGTGGCAGCTTTGGTCAAAGAATACCTTGTGAAGAACCACCCAGAATTGACTCCAGAACAAGTTTCTGAAACTGTCAAAGCCTTGATTATGTCTACGGCTAAACCACATGTTAATAAAGAAACCGGTGTTTATACTTCTCCACGTCAACAAGGAGCAGGGGTTGTAGACACAGCTGCAGCCGTTTCAACAGACTTGTATGTGACTGGTGAAAACAACTATCCAAGCGTTACTCTTGGAAATGTTGGAGATAGCTTTACCTTTGATGTGACGGTTCACAATATTTCAGATACCGATCGTACCTTGAAAATGTTGGTGAATACTGACACAGATGAAGTGAAGGATGGTAAATTTACCCTCCGTCCACGTAAATTGACTGAAACAGCTTGGCCTGAAGTAACCGTGAAAGCACATAGCTCTGAAACGGTTACGGTGAAAGTTGATACAAGTAAATTCACAGAAGAGTTGAGCAAAGAAATGCCGAACGGCTATTTCCTTGAAGGATTTGTTCGCTTTGTAGATCCGGCAGATGATGGGGATGTGGTCAGCTTGCCGTTTATGGGATTCAAGGGAGAATTCCAAAACCTTCCCGCTGTTGAAAAACCAATCTATGATTTGGTTCGCGAAGGAAAAGATGGCTTCTACTATCATGTTCCAAAAGATTTGAATATCTCCTCTAGTGCCAATGTTTCTGCGCTTGTTACCCTGCAAAATGACCTTCTCCTCACACAAGGAAAACGAGATGGTCGTCGGATTACAGTTCTTGGTATTGAAGAAAATGCGGAAGGTACACATTCTCTTCAATTAGATGAGAATGGGAATGTTCGCATTGCCATTTCGCCAAATGAAGATGGAAATAAAGACCTCGTTGAATACAAGACAGTCGCCCTTAGAAACATTGAAAACCTTCGTGCAACTGTTTATGCAGCAAGTGATACGGAACATAAAAATCCATTGTGGGAAGGAACTCCATCTGACCATCGTAAGAACTTCTTCAACGGTGACCAAAAGAACCCACGCAGTTACACACTAGATAACACTGCTTGGAACGGTACCGATGCAAATGGGAAAGCAGTAGCAGATGGTCTATATGATTATGTCATTCGTTATACACCAATGGTTCCTGGTGCTGAAGAGCAATCAACGACCTTTAAGGTTCAAGTTGATACCCAAAAACCAGTGATCACATCTGGATATATTCGCTTTAAAGATGGGGCACAACAGTTTGTAGCTCGTAAAGCCAAAGATGTTGGAGACGGCGGAATCTTATCTGAAAAACTCGTCTACGTGACTCCATTCGATGATCAGGGGACAATGGTCCAAACTAGTGATGATAAGAATGGGACACGTGCCCTTGAAAATTACCATGTCATTAAAGCGAATGCAGATGGTAGTTTCGATCTTCCTGAAAATATCGATAAGAAGAATATCTATTACTACGTAGAGGACTTTGCGGGGAACGTAGACTATGTTTCACTAGCAGATTTAGTTCGGGATCAAAATAGTGGCCGGATTCAAATTGCTGTTCGTGACGCTAAGACGAACAAAGATTTGGATACTATGTATGTTTACCGAATCAAAGATAGTAATGGTCAATATGTGTCAGTTGATAAGACAAAAGATATTAACTTCTTGAACTTTGGTCATTATACTGCAGAAATCTTTACGTATGATCGTACAGAAGTGAAATTTGTCAGCAGCTTGACACAAGAATTTGATTTGACAGAGGATAATAGTTTCCAAACGATCGCTTTCCTTGCCAATACTTTAGAATATGCACCAGTTAGCATCAGCTTTGATCAACCGGTTTCAAAAGCAGCTACGATCGTATTAAAAGGGGCAGATGGTGAAAACTTTGTCTTGCCTGCTGAAAAATATGGTAAAAATGGCTTTGGTAAATCTGTAGCAACTGGTCAATATACCTTGGTTGCAACTCTTCCTACAGGCTATGAACTAGCTGAGGAAGCACCAGTGATCTCAGTTGTCGCAGGGCGTAACAACAATTATCGTATTGGAGTAATCTCAAAAGTGAATCTCTTGGCTGCTTTGAACAACCAAGCAGATGTTACAAAGACAGCGCAATACTTCAATGCCAGTGCGGATAAGAAGGAAGCCTATGATCAAGCTTTGCAAGCTGCCCAAGCAGCCTTGACCAACAAGGTTAGTCAAGAGCAAGTCAACCAAGCTCTAGCTAGTCTTGAAGCTGCTAGCCAAGCTTTGGATGGGAAAGTTTCAAACGTTGCGGCCTTAAAAGAAGCGATGCAGGCTTACGATGCTACGACTAAAACTGGTCGTTATGCCAATGCCAAAGAAAAAGTACGTCGCGACTACGATCGTGCTTTCCAAACAGTAGCCTTGCTTGCAGTTGATCCAACTGTGAAACAAGAACAAATCAATCAAGCACTTGCTGAGCTTAGCCGTGCGGAAGGAAAATTAAACGGGAAAGCAACTGATTTTTCAAGCCTTGAAAAATACATCAAGGAAGAATTGAAGTTCCAAGAAAAGAATGCGAAATTCATCTATGCTGGAAATGAAGAAAAAGAAGCTTACCTAGTAGCCTTCAAGGATGCACAAACTATCCTTTCAAATCCAGGAGCAAGCCAACAAGATGTGAAAGATGCTTTGACAGCCTTGAAGAATGCCAAGAAAAAACTTCATGGTAAAAAACCAAAAGCTGCAAGACGTCCATAAGAAAAACAACATTGTTTGTTAGCCTAAAATCCGTATGAAACGATTGCTTCATGCGGATTTTAATTTACAAGTCACTAAAAATCTGCTATAATACTAGTCAAGAAAGAAGGGCTTACGGTGTTTTTCTAGCGAGCTTGGGATAGTGAGAGCCAAGTAGAGCAAAGTAAGCAAGTGGCGCTTTCTCTCAGTAAAAGCTGAGTAAAGTAAAATAAAATGAAGTAATAAATTAGGGTGGAACCGCGTTTCTGACGCCCCTAGGTCATAGACTTAGGAGTATAGACACGGTTCTTTTTGTATCCTAAGTCACAAGAAACTTTATGAATAAGGAGTAAAACATGTCTAAAAAATTGACTTTCCACTGCGTCAGTGGCAGAGATCTCCTTACAGTCGGACTGCCACACGCTCAGCACTAGGGTGCCTGAGCTAGACGCAGTACTAACTCGTCTTGCCTCGTATAATCGACGAGGCAGACTCGTGTCGCAAGAAATCATTTAAATCAAGGAGTATTTAATGTCTAAGAAATTAACCTTTCAAGAAATTATTTTGACTTTGCAACAATACTGGAATGACCAGGGTTGTATGCTCATGCAGGCTTATGATAATGAAAAAGGTGCGGGAACCATGAGTCCTTACACCTTCCTTCGTGCCATTGGTCCTGAACCATGGAATGCGGCTTATGTAGAGCCATCACGTCGTCCAGCAGATGGACGTTACGGGGAAAACCCAAACCGTCTTTACCAACACCACCAATTCCAAGTGGTGATGAAACCATCACCATCAAACATTCAAGAGCTCTACCTTGAGTCATTGGAAAAATTGGGGATCAATCCTTTGGAACACGATATCCGTTTCGTTGAAGATAACTGGGAAAACCCATCAACTGGTTCAGCTGGTCTAGGTTGGGAAGTTTGGCTTGACGGTATGGAAATCACTCAGTTCACCTACTTCCAACAAGTTGGTGGATTGGCAACTGGTCCGGTAACTTCTGAGGTCACTTACGGATTGGAACGTTTGGCTTCTTACATCCAAGAAGTCGATTCTGTTTACGATATTGAGTGGGCTCCAGGCGTTAAATACGGAGAAATCTTCCTTCAACCAGAATATGAACACTCAAAATACAGTTTTGAAGTTTCTGACCAAGATATGCTTCTTGAAAACTTCGAAAAATTTGAAAAAGAAGCAGGACGTGCTTTGGAATTGGGTCTTGTTCACCCCGCCTATGACTACGTTTTGAAATGTTCACACACCTTCAACTTGCTTGATGCTCGTGGAGCTGTATCCGTTACAGAACGTGCCGGCTACATTGCCCGCATCCGTAACTTGGCCCGTGTCGTAGCCAAAACCTTCGTCGCAGAACGCAAGAAACTTGGTTACCCACTTCTCGACGAAGCCACACGCGCCAAACTCCTAGCAGAAGAGGAAGAATAAAAAGAGCGTATTAGATGGGATTGGCTGATCGAGCAATCCAACAGAACCAGTTGCCGCAGTGATAAAGGTATCGTTAGAGAAACTAACGATACCAGGCAAAATTGGAGACCTTAGGCTCCAATTTTAGCAATGAAACGACGAAGTCGGTTGCTTGCGTGCCAATCACATAAGGCAAACTGGAAAAAAAGATATTTTTCGGAGAAGAAACATGACAAAAAACTTATTAGTAGAATTAGGACTTGAAGAGTTGCCAGCCTACGTTGTCACACCAAGTGAAAAACAACTGGGTGAGAAAATGGCAGCCTTCTTGGATGACAACCGTCTTTCATACGAAAGCATTCAAACCTTCTCAACGCCACGCCGTTTGGCTGTCCGTGTGATTGGTTTGGCGGATCAACAAACAGATTTGACCGAAGATTTTAAAGGACCTTCTAAGAAAATCGCCTTGGATGCAGAAGGTAACTTCTCAAAAGCGGCCCAAGGATTTGTCCGCGGGAAAGGCTTGACAGTAGATGATATCGAATTTCGTGAAGTCAAAGGGGAAGAGTACGTTTATGTTACGAAGCACGAAGCTGGAAAACCAGCTAAAGAAGTCTTGGCTGGCCTTCCAGAGGTGCTTGCTTCATTGACCTTCCCTGTTAGCATGCACTGGGCTAACAACACCTTTGAATACATTCGCCCAGTTCACACCTTGATCGTTCTTTTGGGCGACGAAGCACTCGACCTTGATTTCTTGGATATTAAGTCGGGTCGTGTGAGTCGTGGGCACCGTTTCCTTGGACATGAAGTAGAAATTACCAATGCGGATTCGTATGAAGAAGACCTTCGCACGGTTTACGTGATTGCGGATAGCAAAGAACGTGAAAACATGATTCGTGAGCAAATTAAGGCTATCGAAGCAGAACAAGGTGTTCAAGTTCAAATCGAAGAAGGACTTTTGAACGAAGTCTTGAACTTGGTCGAATATCCAACTGCCTTTATGGGAAGTTTTGACACTAAATATTTGGATGTTCCAGAAGAAGTTTTGGTGACCTCAATGGAAACGCACCAACGTTACTTTGTTGTACGTGACCTTGATGGTAAGCTGAAACCAAACTTCATCTCCGTCCGTAATGGGAACGCTGAGCACTTGGAAAATGTTATCCGAGGAAATGAAAAAGTCTTGGTGGCACGTCTTGAAGATGGTGAATTTTTCTGGCGTGAAGACCAAAAACTTAAGATTGAAGACCTCGTTGCTAAATTGGCGAACGTGACCTTCCATGAAAAAATTGGTTCTCTTTCAGAACACATGGCGCGTGCGGGTGTTATTGCAGCGTCACTAGCTGAGCAAGCTGGTTTGACTGCAGAAGAAACGGCAGCCGTCGCTCGTGCAGCTGAAATCTACAAATTTGACCTCTTGACGGGTATGGTCGGTGAGTTTGATGAATTGCAAGGAATCATGGGTGAAAAATACGCCCTTCTCGCTGGTGAAGATGCTGCGGTTGCGAGAGCTATCCGTGAGCACTACCTTCCTGATTCAGCAGACGGAGCCCTTCCAGAGACTAAGGTTGGTGCCATTCTTGCCCTTGCAGATAAATTGGATACCCTTCTTTCCTTCTTCTCAGTTGGCTTGATTCCATCAGGTTCCAATGACCCTTATGCACTTCGTCGTGCAACACAAGGGATTGTTCGTATCTTGGATGCCTTTGGTTGGCACATCCCTATGGATGAGTTGATTGACAGCCTTTACGGACTTTCATTTGATAGCCTTTCCTATGACAATCAAGCAGAAGTGCTCAACTTCATCAAGGCGCGTGTGGACAAGATGATGGGACGCACACCAAAAGATATCAAAGACGCTGTTCTTGCTGGTTCAAACTTTGTCGTGGCTGATATGCTGGAAGCAGCTGAAGCTCTTTCAGAAGCTGCGAAGACCGATGGTTACAAGGCAGCTGTTGAATCCCTCTCACGTGCTTTCAACTTGGCAGAAAAAGCAGAGGCTTCAGTAGCAGTCGACGCTAGTCTCTTTGAAAATGATCAAGAAAAAGCCCTTGCTAAAGCGATTGAAGAGCTTGAATTGACCGGTTCAGCTAGCGACAAATTGGCTCAACTCTTTGCTCTGAGCCCAGTCATTGATGCTTTCTTTGACAATACCATGGTGATGGCAGAAGATGAGGCTGTTAAAAACAACCGTTTGGCCCTTCTTGCAGGTCTTGTAGCGAAAGCTAATAATGTTGCAGCCTTCAACCAATTGAACACAAAATAAGTACCTGATGACAGGTAGAAAGTAGGTTTTATTATGACACCTGAAAAAATCGCTCGTATCAATGAGCTTGCTAAAAAGAAAAAAACAGAAGGTTTGACTCCTGAAGAAGCAGTGGAACAAGCAAAACTTCGTGAAGAATACATTGAAGGTTATCGTCGTTCGGTTCGTCACCACATCGAAGGGATCAAAATTGTGGATGAAGAAGGTAACGATGTAACACCTGAGAAGCTACGCCAAGTGCAACGTGAAAAAGGTTTGCATGGCCGTAGCCTCGATGACCCTAATTCATAAGTAAAAGAGTGCTGGAAGAGACTCCAGCACTCTTTTTAATCTATAAAATTCAGAATATTCTGGACTGGATTGACCAATTTTTAAAAACATGGTATAGTAGATTGTATGAAAATTTGAAGTATACTTTTCTGAAAATGTACAGAAAAAGAATGGGAGTAATTATATGTCAAAAAAACATCATCCTGGTGAAGAAACCGAAAATGGGATGGTTCGTGGTCTGCAAAATCGGCATGTTCAGCTGATCGCTATTGCAGGAACCATCGGGACAGGACTCTTTCTTGGAGCCGGTCGTTCCCTTTCTTTGACAGGGCCCTCTATTATTTTAGTCTATATGCTGACTGGCGCCTTCATGTACTTGATGATGCGGGCAATCGGAGAAATGCTCTATATGGACCCTGATCAACACACCTTTATCAACTTTATCACCAAGTATATAGGAAAAGGTTGGGGTTATTTTTCAGGATGGTCCTATTGGGTCTCCTTGGTATTTTTGGGAATGGCAGAGATCACCGCTGTTTCCAACTATGTCCAGCTTTGGTTTCCAAATTGGCCAGCCTGGCAGATTCAAATTATCTTTTTAGCGCTCTTAAGTTGTGTAAACTTGATCGCTGTGAAGGTTTTTGGAGAGGTTGAATTCTGGTTTGGAATGATCAAGATTGTCACTATTTTAGCCTTGATCGCAACAGGAATCTTTATGGTGACGACGAATTTTGAAACACCAGCTGGACACGCTAGCTTAAGTAACATTACCAATGGTTTTCAAATGTTTCCAAATGGTTGGGTCAAGTTCGTCATGGCCTTCCAAATGGTCTTCTTTGCTTACCAAGCAATCGAATTTGTTGGAATTACTACTTCTGAAACCGCTAATCCCCGCCAAGTATTGCCAAAAGCTATTAAAGAAATTCCAATCCGGATTGTAATCTTTTATGTAGGAGCTTTGTTGGCGATTATGGCTATTTTCCCTTGGCAACAGCTTCCTGTCAATAAGTCACCGTTTGTAACGGTCTTTCAGATGGTAGGAATCAAGTGGGCAGCTGGATTGATTAATTTTGTTGTACTGACAGCTGCTGCATCTTCCTTGAATTCCACCCTCTATTCAACAGGGCGTCACTTGTACCAGATTGCAAAAGAAACACCAAACAGCAAAGTGATGAATCGTTTGAAACTGAATAGCTTATCTCGTATGGGGATTCCAAGTCGCGCGATTATTTTTTCTGCGATTGTGGTTGCTGTTTCTGCCTTTATCAATGTCTTGCCAGGTGTCTCAGATGCCTTTGCCTTGATTACGGCCTCTTCTTCTGGTGTCTACATTGCTATTTACATTTTGACTATGCTTGCCCATCTTAAGTACCGTAAATCGAAAGAATTTATGCCAGATGGTTTTGTCATGCCAGCCTATAAAGTGTTGAATCCATTGACCATTGTTTTCTTCCTCTTCGTATTCGTTTGTCTCTTTTTGCAAGAATCAACATACATTGGAGCGATTGGAGCAACCATCTGGATCATTCTTTTTGGGATTTACAGCAATTGGAAACATAGTAAATAAACCGCAAAACTCACCAAACGGTGAGTTTTTATTATTTCAGAGCTAGTTTGCTTTCTTTTAAGGAATTACTTGGAGGGAATAAAAGAAAAACAGAGGTGGAAGAAATTATTTTTCTTCCATCTCTGTTTTTTGTCCTTGAATGGCTTTTTTGAGCCACCAAAGTGAGCCGGCTAGGATCAGGGCAGCAAGCCAAAAAATCCAAGCCTCAATAGTGGTTAGAAAAAAGTAGAGAGCGATAGCATCGACCAATAAAAGTGGGATGAGAATCTGTTTTCTTATTTTCATAAGAATATTGTATCATAAATCCTAGAGGAAACAAATAAAATCAAGCCTTTCTAGGTATTTTGAAGGATCCGAAAAGGTCCGATAGGATTAGTTAGTGAATTTTCTTTCAGGAGTGCATCTTGGTCCCATTTGTGGTAAAATAGTAAAGATATGAGTAAAGAATTTCATCATGTAACGGTTTTGCTTCATGAAACGATCGATATGCTGGATGTTAAGCCAGATGGTATCTATGTAGACGCCACATTGGGTGGGGCAGGCCACAGCGAATATTTGTTAACAAAATTAAATGAATCGGGCCATCTTTATGCCTTTGACCAAGATCAGCATGCAATTGAGAATGCTAAGATTCGTTTAGCACCTTTTATTGAGAAAGGGATGGTGACCTTCATTAAGGATAACTTTCGTCATTTGAAGGAACGTCTAAACGAATTGGGTGTGACTGAAATTGATGGAATCTGTTATGACCTAGGTGTGTCTAGTCCTCAGTTAGATGAACGGGAACGCGGATTTTCATACAAGAAAGATGCGCCACTGGACATGCGGATGAATCAAGAAGCTTCCTTGACAGCCTATGAAGTCGTTAATAGCTACGATTACCATGATCTAGTCCGTATTTTTTTCAAATATGGAGAGGACAAATTTTCCAAGCAAATTGCGCGGAAAATTGAGCAAGCACGAGCAATTAAACCGATTGAAACGACGACTGAATTAGCAGAGATTATTAAATCTGCTAAACCAGCTAAGGAGCTCAAGAAAAAGGGACATCCTGCTAAACAGATTTTCCAAGCCATTCGTATCGAAGTCAATGATGAATTGGGAGCTGCAGATGAATCGATTCAACAAGCCATGGATTTGTTGGCCCTCGATGGTCGTATTTCTGTGATTACCTTTCATTCGTTAGAGGATCGATTGACCAAACAATTGTTTAAAGAAGCTTCGACGGTTGAGGTTCCAAAAGGACTTCCCTTTATTCCGGATGATTTGAAACCAAAGATGGAGTTGGTCAACCGGAAACCTATTTTACCAAGTGAAGAAGAGCTTGAGGATAATAATCGATCCCATTCAGCAAAACTACGGGTTGCTCGAAAAATACACAAGTAAGAGGAATTGATATGGCAGCAAGAGATGAGAGAACAAGAACACAGCTACTGCAAGACCGCTTTCGCCGTTTCTCTAGAGTAGAAAAGGCTTTTTATGGGTCGATTGTCCTAACAGCTGTTATTTTAGCCATTAGTATCGTCTTTATGCAGACACGGATTTTACAAGTTCAGAGTGAATTGACTGATTTGAATACGGAACTAGAAGCCAAAAAGACGGAATTAGCAGATGTTCGTCAAGAGGTCAATGAATTAACACGTTATGACCGCTTATCACAGTTGGCTAGCTCCCAAGGAATGAAGCTGCAAAAAGAAAATCGAAAAACAGTGAGTGCAAGTAGTGATGAATAAATTCAAAAAATTTTTGATCGGGTATTCGATAAAGAAACGTCGCTTGCCGGATCAGAATCGAAAACAAGTTGGGAAAAATCTCAGTGTACTGGCGATTTTCCTCTTTTTTCTCTTTCTGATTAATTTTGCAATGATCATTGGGACTGACAAAAAATTTGGTGTAACCTTATCGGATCAAGCCAAAAAAGTCCATGAGCAGACGGTCATTGTTCCTGCAAAACGTGGAACGATCTACGACCGAAATGGAGCAGTAATTGCTGAAGATGCTACGACCTATAACGTTTATGCTATTATTGATAAAAAGTACAAATCAGCAACTGGGAAAATCCTCTATGTAGAAGAGAGCCAATTTAAAAAAGTAGCAGAAATCTTTAAGCAGTACTTAGGGATGGATGAGGATTACGTCATTCAACAGTTGTCGCAAAAGAAATTGAAACAGGTTTCTTTTGGCTCGAACGGAAACGGCATAACTTATAGTAATATGACAGCCATCCGTGAGGCCATGGAAGCGGCGAAGATTGAAGGGGTTGCCTTTACAACCAGTCCAAATCGAAGCTATAAAAATGGAGTTTTTGCTTCTCAATTTATAGGTCAGGCCTCTCTTCAAGAAGATAAAGAGGGGAATAAAACTCTGAAGGGGCAATCAGGGATGGAGAAATCCCTCGATCGTATTCTCGCTGGTCAAAATGGGGTTATCACCTATGACAAAGACCGAAACGGCAATATCGTTCCTGGTTCAGATAAGGTTTCTGTCAAAACAGAAGATGGAAAAGATGTCTATACGACCATTTCAGCAGAATTACAAACCTACCTTGAGACGCGAATGGATGTTTTCCAAGAAAAAGTAAAAGGAAAGTATGTTAGTGCGACTCTTGTGAGTGCAAAAACTGGAGAAATCCTGGCTACAACGCAACGTCCATCCTATAATGCGGATACCAAACAAGGGTTGGATCTGAAAAACTTGAAAACCTGGAATACCATCCTTTATCAAGATCAATATGAACCGGGTTCAACGATGAAGGTCATGTTATTAGCTTCGGCGATTGATCATGGAACTTTCCCAGCCTATAATGAAGTATACTACAGTAACGAACTACAAGTAAAAGATGCGACGATCCGTGACTGGGATGTCAATATGGGGCTGGCTGAAGGTCGCTATATGAATATCGCACAGGGCTTTGCTTACTCAAGTAACGTGGGGATGACTCGCTTAGAGCAAAAGATGGGAAATGCTGTCTGGATGGACTACCTAACCCGCTTTAAATTCGGTCTTCCGACCCGTTTTGGAATGGGAAATGAAGCTTACGGGGGTCTTCCAGGGGATAACTATGTCAGTCAGGCACAATCTGCCTTTGGTCAAGGGATTTCCGTCAGTCAAACCCAAATGTTACGGGCCTTTAGCGCCATCGCTAATGATGGGCAAATGTTGGAGCCGAAATTTATTAGTGCTATTTACGATAAAAAATCAGACACAGCCCGCAAATCAAAAAAAGAAGTTGTTGGAAAACCAGTTTCAGGATCAGCTGCGCAACAGACACGAAACTATATGATCACCGTCGGAACAGATCCAGAGTATGGAACCTTGTACAGCGATGGACCCATCATTCAGGTACCAGGTCAAAACGTTGCGGTGAAATCAGGGACTGCCCAAATGGCGACAGATCAAGGATACTTACAAGGAGAAAATGATTATATCAACTCGGTTGTAGCCATGACACCTGCAGAAGATCCTGAATTCATCATGTATGTGACGGTCCAACAACCAGAAGTGAAATTCTCAGCGACCAGCTGGGAAGAGCTGGTCAATCCTATTTTGGAAGATGCAGTTGCTTTAAAAGACGAATTGCATTTGACATCAGAGGCACCAACGTTGGATGGTGTGACCAAAGAAACGACCTACAAAATCCCTTCAGTAGAAACTCTCTCTAAGGAGTTGAATCTGAAACAAAATTTGAGCCCAGGTGCTTATTCAGAGGAATTGCGTCGCAATTTGGTGCAACCAATTGTCCTAGGAACCGGGAAAAATATCCGCAAAATGTCTGTGGATATAGGCTCTAAAGTCAAAGCCAATCAGCAAGTATTGTTATTGACAGAAGACTTTGATGCGGTTCCAGATATGTATGGTTGGACTAAGAAAAATGCAGACATCTTTGGAGAATGGACTGGAATTGAGATTACCTATAAAGGTAGTGGAAAGAAAGTAACTAAACAAAGTGTCAAAATGAACACCTCACTCAATAAAACTAAAAAGATTACGTTAACATTAGGAGACTAAGATGTATATTGCTACGATCCTTGTATCGTTTCTATTAACAGTGGCTGCTATTCCAGCCTTTATTCGATTTTACCATCGTGCTCATATTTCTGGGCAACAAATGCACGAAGATGTGAAACAACACAAAGCGAAAGCTGGCACTCCGACAATGGGTGGAGTTGTATTTCTCATTACAGCCGTTCTAGTTAGTTTTGTCGTTACCGTATTGACTGGAAATTTCACGCGCCCTGTTCAACTGATTCTATTTATCTTGATTCTTTATGGAATTGTTGGATTTTTGGATGACTTTTTAAAAGTTTTTCGTAAGATTAATGAAGGTCTTAACCCAAAACAAAAATTGGCCCTTCAACTTGTTGGTGGAATCATCTTCTATATTTTTTCTGAACGCCACGGTGCAGGAAGCCTTTTGAATGTTTTCGGATATGAACTTTACTTGGGCCATTTCTACATTCTCTTTGCTTTATTTTGGTTGGTTGGTTTCTCAAATGCTGTCAATTTGACAGATGGGATCGATGGATTAGCCAGCATCTCCGTTGCCATTAGCCTGAGTGCCTATTCCTTTATTGCCTATATGCAAGGGAAATGGGACATTCTCTTTGTCACCTTGAGTATGATTGGGGCCTTGCTAGGATTCTTTGTCTTCAACCACAAGCCGGCTAAAATCTTTATGGGAGATGTCGGTAGTCTAGCTCTTGGAGGGATGCTTGCAGCCTTGTCAATGGCTTTGCATGTCGAGTGGACGCTGCTCTTGATTGGTCTGGTCTATGTCATTGAAACAGGTTCAGTGATGCTACAAGTGACCTATTTCAAATGGACCAAGAAACGTTACGGGGAAGGACGTCGGATTTTCCGAATGACTCCTTTCCACCATCATTTAGAACTGGGTGGCCTTTCTGGCAATGGGCAAAACTGGTCAGAATGGAAAGTGGATGCCTTTATGTGGAGCATTGCCTTGGTGACAAGTATCGTGACTCTAGTCCTTCTCTACCTATAAAACGACGGTGGGCTTGCCCATCGTTTTTTTGCTGACTCAGAGAGACTTCGCTGGTTAGGAAAAATGACCCATAAGAGAGGCAAGAAGACAGCTTTTCTGATATAATAATAGAGATCATGAAAGGAACTGAGAAAATGAAATTTACAGAGTTTAATTTTAAGCCCTATATTCAAGAGGCACTGAAAGAAATCAATTTTAGAGAAGCAACCGAAGTACAGGAAAAACTAATTCCGATTGTCCTAGCTGGAAATGATTTGGTAGGAGAGTCAAAGACAGGTTCTGGGAAAACCCATACGTTCCTCTTGCCGATTTTTCAAACCTTAAATGAAGACAGCCAACAAGTAGAAGCGGTCATCACGGCTCCTAGTCGGGAGTTGGCGACGCAAATTTACCAAGCTGCTCGTCAAATCGCTAGTCATTCTGAAAAAGAGATTCGGATTGTAAATTATGTTGGAGGAACGGATAAAAGCCGTCAGATTGAAAAACTCCAGGTCAAACAACCACATATCGTGATTGGAACTCCAGGCCGGATTTATGATCTGGTTGCATCGGGTGATCTGGCTATTCATAAGGCCCATACTTTTGTGGTGGATGAGGCAGATATGACACTGGACATGGGATTCTTGTCTACTGTGGATAAGATTGCTTCAAGTCTTCCGCAACAACTGCAATTTTTAGTTTTTTCAGCCACCATTCCGCAAAAATTGCAGCCTTTCTTGAAAAAATATCTCTCAAACCCAGTCATGGAGCAAATTAAGACTAAGACGGTGATTTCAGATACCATCGATAATTGGCTGGTTTCCACCAAGGGTCGGGATAAAAATGAGCAAATTTACCAATTGACCAAGACCTTGCAACCTTATTTGGCCATGATTTTCGTTAATACCAAAACGAGAGCAGATGATCTCCATGCCTATTTGGTGGCTCAGGGATTGAAAGTGGCAAAGATTCACGGAGATATCCCACCACGTGAACGGAAACGGATCATGAATCAGGTTAAAAATCTTGATTTTGAGTATATTGTGGCCACAGATTTAGCGGCTCGTGGAATTGATATCGAAGGGGTGAGTCATGTCATCAACGATGCTATTCCACAAGATCTTTCTTTCTTTGTCCACCGTGTCGGTCGGACAGGGCGCAATGGTCTACCAGGTGTCGCTATTACTCTTTATCAACCGAGTGATGATTCAGATATCCGTGAACTAGAAAAAATGGGAATTCGTTTCGTACCGAAAGTGTTGAAAAATGGGGTTATTGAAGATACTTATGATCGGGATAGACGGGCCAATCGTGAGAAAAAGCAAGAGAAACTCGATATCGAAATGATTGGTCTGGTGAAGAAGAAAAAGAAAAAAATCAAACCAGGCTACAAGAAAAAAATCAAATGGGCAGTTGATGAAAAGAGGAGAAAAGCTAAGCGAGCTGAAAACCGTGCGCGTGGTCGGGCGGAACGAAAGGCCAAACGCCAAACTTTCTAATCCCTTGTTTCAAATGTTCAGAACAAAACATAAATTTTCTTTATGAACTCCATAAAGAAAATCTATTAGGAACTTGTCTAAAATTATGATAGACTAAATTTGAGTAGTCTATCATTTTTCTATTTCTGTAGCAATTTTTGGAATTCCGATAGTGAATGTGATAGAATGTTTATGTTTGAGAAAGGAAGTAACAAAAATGTTTACAACTAATCTTTTAGCTGCCAACTGGTATGCTGACTTTTTAAAACACGTTCCAGATAGCAAGCTGTTTAGTTTGAGAGCCGTATTGGATGCATTTCCGGCAGTCATTGGGAAATTGCCTGTGACGATTTTATTAGCCCTAGGAGGCGCATTTTTTGGGATTATTTTTGCCATGATTTTTGCTCTGGTCAAAATTAATCGTGTACGAATTCTTTACCCGATTCAAGCTGTTTTTGTCAGTTTTTTGCGGGGGACTCCTTTGTTGGTTCAGTTGATGTTGACCTATTATGGGATTCCTCTTATTTTAAAAGCGATCAATCAGTCTTATGGAACAGCTTTTAATATTAATGCCATTCCAGCTGAGTTATTTGCAATTGTGGCTCTTGCCTTTAATGAGGCGGCTTATGCGAGTGAGACCATCCGGGCAGCCATTTTATCAGTGGATCCTGGTGAAATTGAGGCAGCGCGTAGTCTTGGAATGACCAACCGTCAAGTTTATCGCCGGATTATTATTCCCAATGCAGCAGTCGTTGCAACTCCTACTTTAATCAACTCTCTCATTGGCTTGACCAAGGGGACCTCGCTAGCCTTTAGTGCCAGTGTAGTTGAAATTTTTGCCCAAGCACGGATTATTGGGGGGAGCGATTTGAAGTACTTTGAACGCTTTATCACGGTATCGATTGTTTACTGGATTGTGAACATTCTCATTGAAATACTAGGCCGTCACATTGAACGTCGACTGGATATTGAGACTCCCGTAGCAATTGATTTACCAGATCAGGAGGTCCGGATCTAATGATTTATATTTCAGAATTATCAAAGACATTTTCAGGTCAAAAGGTTTTAAATAATCTAAGTTTGGAAATTCAAAAAGGGGAAGTCGTGGCCTTAATCGGGTCTTCGGGAGCTGGTAAATCAACCTTCTTACGCAGTTTAAACTATTTGGAAGCTCCAGACAGTGGTAGAATTAAGATTGATGATTTCGAGGTTGATTTTGAGCACATTACCCAAGATCAAATCTTGACCTTAAGAAGAAAATTGGCCATGGTGTTCCAACAGTTTAATTTGTTTGGTAGAAAAACAGCTCTTGAAAATGTGAAAGAAGGGCTCATTGTTGTGAAGGGCTTATCCGACCAAGAAGCAACGAAAATTGCTCGAGAAGAACTGGCAAAAGTCGGCTTATCGGATCGTGAAAATCACTATCCTCGTCACCTCTCAGGTGGACAAAAACAACGGGTGGCTTTGGCCCGTGCCTTGGCCATGAAACCAGAGGTTCTTTTGCTGGATGAACCGACTTCGGCCTTGGATCCAGAATTGGTTGGAGAAGTTGAAAAATCCATTGCCAATGCAGCAAAATCAGGACAAACCATGGTACTGGTCAGCCATGATATGTCTTTTGTAGCGCAAGTAGCAGATAAGGTCCTATTTTTGGATAAAGGACGGATTATTGAATCTGGAACACCAGAGGAAATCATGCAACATCCAAAAGAAGAACGGACAAAAGAATTCTTTGCTAGTTACAAACGGACCTATGTTTGATATAATAGAGGAGAGGTAAGACTCAGCTGGCGATGCTAGCTGGGTTTGTTTTCTGAAAATGTAAAAATATTTGGAGTCGTGATGTTAAATAAATTATTGTCCTTATATTTACAAAGTTTAGTGACGACAACGATTTTAGTTGGGATCGCTTCTTGTATTTGGATTGGCTACCGTGCCCTTAAGAAGAAAGATAAAACAGCCAAGCAACGACAAGCCCATTTGTATGATATCCTCTTAATTGATATCATGACGATTCCTATTTTAACCTTTGCGGTCATAGGGATTTTGTTTATCTTTCAAGCACGATAATTGCAAAAAGACCGTGTTAGAATTATAATGGTTACAACAAAACAGAAAGAGGTTGAGTATGTTTGATACAGTGATTATTGGAGCAGGTCCTGCAGGGATGACTGCTGCCCTTTATGCAGCACGAAGCAATTTAAAGGTCGCATTGATTGAGAGAGGAATTCCAGGCGGTCAAATGAACAATACGTCTGACATTGAAAACTATCCTGGCTATGCGAATATTAGTGGCCCAGACTTGGCTGAAAAAATGTTTGAGCCTTTAGAAAATCTTGGTGTGGAACATTTGTTTGGTCAGGTAGAGCGCATCGAAGACCTCGGAGCAACCAAAAAGATTGTCACAGATGATGGGGAATTTGAAGCTAAAACCGTGGTGATTGCAACAGGGTCTAACCACCGTCCATTGAATGTCCCTGGCGAAGAGGAGCTGAATAGTAGAGGGGTTTCCTACTGTGCTGTTTGTGATGGTGCTTTCTTTAGAGACGAGGATCTCTTGGTCGTTGGTGGTGGCGATTCTGCGGTAGAAGAAGCTGTCTTTTTGACTCAGTTTGCAAAAACAGTGACCATTGCCCATCGTCGTGATCAGTTGCGTGCCCAAAAAGTTCTTCAAGATCGTGCCTTTGCTAATGATAAAATTCACTTTGCTTGGAATACGGTTGTTGAAGAAATTAAGGGTGAACAAAAAGTAACGTCTGTCCTTTTAAAAGATGTGAAGACAGGAGAGGTTAGAGAGCAAGCCTTCGGTGGTGTCTTTATCTATGTCGGTTTAGATCCTGTCAGTGAATTTGCGACAGAACTTGGTATTTTAGATGAAAATGGCTGGGTGGTCACGGATGATCATATGAGAACCACAGTCCCAGGTATTTTTGCAGTTGGCGATGTTCGTCAAAAAGATTTGCGTCAAGTGACGACAGCCGTCGGAGACGGTGCGATTGCTGGCCAAGAAGTTTATAAATATATCACAGAAAACTTTTAATCCAAAAAATCTGAGCTTCCTGTCTCAGATTTTTTTCATGCTTTCCTTTCAGTATTCAATAGAGCTGAAATGTGCTATAATGGTACTAATTTTATGGTAGGAATTCATAGAACAAATCAATAAAAAAGAGGTATACATATGTATCCAGATGACAGTTTAACTTTGCATACTGATTTATACCAAATCAACATGATGCAAGTCTATTTTGATCAAGGTATCCACAATAAACATGCTGTATTTGAAGTATATTTTCGTCAACAGCCTTTTAAAAACGGTTACGCTGTATTTGCTGGCTTAGAGAGAATTGTGAAATACTTGGAAAACATGAGTTTTTCTGAGAGCGATATTGCCTATTTAGAGTCACTTGGTTATCATGGGGCCTTCTTGGAATATCTTCGTGATCTCAAGTTGGAATTGACGGTACGATCGGCTCAAGAAGGAGACTTAGTCTTTGCGAATGAACCAATTGTTCAGGTAGAAGGTCCTTTGGCTCAGTGTCAATTGGTGGAAACAGCCCTTTTGAATATCGTCAACTTTCAAACCTTGATTGCAACAAAAGCTGCTCGTATTCGTTCGGTCATTGAAGATGAGCCTTTGATGGAATTTGGAACCCGTCGTGCGCAAGAAATGGATGCTGCTATTTGGGGAACTCGAGCAGCAGTCATCGGAGGGGCCAATGGAACTAGTAATGTTCGTGCAGGAAAACTCTTTGGAATCCCAGTTTTAGGAACCCATGCCCATTCTCTTGTACAAGTATATGGGAATGACTATCAAGCCTTTAAAGCTTATGCGGAAACCCATAAAGATTGTGTCTTCCTCGTCGATACCTATGATACCCTTCGTATTGGGGTACCAGCAGCTATTCAGGTAGCACGTGAAATGGGAGATAAGATCAATTTCCTAGGCGTCCGGATTGACTCAGGAGATATTGCTTATATTTCTAAAAAGGTTCGCCAGCAATTAGATGAGGCTGGGTTTACAAATGCTAAAATCTACGCTTCTAATGACTTGGATGAAAATACCATCCTCAACTTAAAAATGCAAAAAGCAAAAATTGATGTTTGGGGTGTAGGAACCAAGTTAATTACAGCTTACGATCAACCAGCGCTTGGAGCGGTATACAAAATTGTCTCTGTTGAAAACGAAGCAGGAGAGATGATCAATACCATCAAGCTTTCCAATAATGCAGAGAAAGTTTCTACACCAGGTAAAAAGCAAGTCTGGCGGATTACCAGCCGTGAAAAAGGTAAGTCAGAAGGGGACTACATCACTTACGATGGAGTAGATGTTTCACAACTGACAGAACTTAAAATGTTCCATCCAACTTATACCTACATTAATAAAACAGTCCGAAACTTTGAGGCGGTTCCTCTTTTAGTGGATATTTTTAAAGAGGGTCAATTGGTTTATCAACTGCCAACATTATCAGAAATTCAAGAATATGCTCGTAAAAATTACGATCAATTATGGGATGAATACAAGCGCGTTCTCAATCCACAGCATTACCCAGTTGACTTGGCCAAAGATATTTGGCAGGATAAGATGGATCTGATCGAGGAAATGCGTAACAAGGCCAATGGAGAAGGAGAAGCAAAATGAGTTTGCAAGAAGAGATTATCCAACAATTGGGTGTCAAGCCTAGCATTGATCCTCAGGAAGAGATTCGCCGCTCGGTTGATTTCTTAAAAAGATATCTAAAAAAACATCCCTTCTTGAAAACATTTGTATTAGGGATCTCAGGAGGACAAGATTCAACTCTTGCTGGACGATTAGCTCAATTAGCCATGGAAGAAATGCGTGCAGAAACAGGAGATGCCTCCTATCAATTTATTGCCGTTCGTCTTCCTTATGGGGTACAAGCAGATGAAGCAGATGCACAAAAAGCATTGGCCTTTATCCAGCCGGATGTTAGCCTGGTTGTGAATATCAAGGAGTCTGCTGACGAAATGGTACGAGCAGTAGAAGCGACTGGAACAGAGGTTTCTGATTTTAACAAAGGCAATATTAAGGCTCGCAGTCGCATGATTGCTCAGTATGCTCTAGCTGGAGCACGCAGCGGAGCGGTGATTGGAACGGATCATGCTGCAGAAAATATTACTGGTTTCTTCACAAAATTTGGAGATGGTGGTGCAGATATTTTGCCCCTTTTCCGTTTGAATAAACGCCAAGGAAAACAATTGCTTAAGGCCTTAGGAGCCGATCCTGTTCTTTATGAGAAAATCCCAACAGCAGATTTGGAAGAAGAAAAACCAGGAATAGCAGATGAAGTAGCGCTGGGTGTCACCTATAATGAAATTGATGATTACCTAGAAGGCAAACAAGTGAGTCCAGAAGCTCAAGCCACTATTGAAAAATGTTGGTACAAAGGCCAACACAAACGCCACTTGCCAATCACAGTATTTGATCATTTTTGGGAGTAAAAAGGTCCAGTGGACCTTTTTAGCCCGAGTCTTAAAATAGGAGAACGAGGTAGAAATCGGTAACTCGTAGAGTTCTATTTCGTAGTCTCACCATACAATATTGTGAAAAGCATTAAAAAGAAGGGCGGTTTCATCCGTCCTTTTCTTCTAGATTAAAGTAACCAACTTGCAAAGTTCAAGTTGCATGAAAAAATGAAGGGAGACAATCTATGAAGCATCTTGGAAGTCTTGTCATAGAGACGGAGCGTTTATACATGAGGCCTTTCGTTTTGGAGGATGCATCAGCGATGTTTGAAAATTGGGCTTCTGATCCTGAAACCCTGAAATATGTCACCTGGGATGCCCATGCATCTTCTGAGAGAACTAGAGAATCGATCAAACGATGGATCGAACAGTATCGTAAATCAGATACTTATAAATGGGCGATCTGTTTGAAAACATCACCGGATCAGGTAATTGGAGATATTAGTGTGGTTTCTCAGGACCCGGAAAGTCAATCATGCGAGCTAGGTTATATCCTTGGCAAGAAATTCTGGGGGCAGGGATTCATGACAGAAGCCGTCATAGCTGTTTTGGCTTTCTTATTGAACGAAGTCGGATTTAAAGAAATCAAAGCCACTTATGTCAGTTTAAATCCTGCTTCAGGGAAAGTCATGGAAAAGACAGGAATGCAGTATGTAGAAACCATCCCTCATGCCATTCAACGCAAAGGATATTGTGGGGATAAAATCATCTATTCTATACAGAATCCCTCTCTATAGGGTGATTTTTACTTGAAGATTCTGCTCAAAGGATTATAATAGTAAATAACGAAAAAAGGAGATTGCTATGTCAGAATTAACGAAAGAATTTACAGACCAGCTCTATGCTAATTATGAAGCAAATGTGAAATATGCGGCTCTTGAAAATGCTGTTACCCACAATGGGATCCATGCATCGCTTGAAACGCGCAAGAGTGCAGTAGAAAATACACCAGTTTTTTCACTTGATTTGACCAAGGATAAGGTGACAAACCAAAAAGCATCTGGACGTTGTTGGATGTTTGCGGCTTTAAATACCTTCCGTCACAAGATGATTTCAAGCTTCCAATTGGAGGATTTTGAATTGTCTCAAGCACATACTTTCTTTTGGGATAAGTATGAAAAATCAAACTGGTTTTTGGAGCAAGTGATTGCTACAGCAGATCAAGAATTGACCAGCCGTAAGGTGGCTTTTCTCCTACAAACCCCACAACAAGATGGTGGTCAATGGGATATGGTGGTATCCCTCTTTGAGAAATACGGAGTGGTTCCAAAATCAGTTTATCCGGAATCGATTTCTTCAAGTAATAGCCGGGAATTGAACACCTACCTCAATAAACTCTTGCGTCAAGATGCGCAAATCTTGCGTGACTTGATTCACTCAGGCGCAGATAGTGAGGCAGTTGCGAGCAAGAAACAAGCGTTGTTGCAAGAAATCTTTAACTTCTTGGCTATGTCTTTAGGATTGCCTCCGCGTGAATTTGACTTTTCATACCGTGATAAGGACAACCAATTCCATACCGAAAGTGGCTTAACTCCACAAAGCTTCTACAAAAAATATGTAGACCTTCAATTAGACGATTACGTCTCCATTATCAATGCCCCAACTACAGATAAGCCATATGGAAAATCTTACACCGTAGATATGCTGGGCAATGTGGTTGGTAGCCGTCCAGTCCGCTACCTAAATGTTCCAATGGATCGATTGAAAGAATTAGCTATTGCTCAAATGAAAGCAGGAGAAACTGTCTGGTTTGGTTCAGATGTAGGCCAAGTCAGCAACCGTAAAGCCGGAATCCTGGCAACAGATGTCTACGATTTTGAAGCAGGCATGGACATTCATTTGACACAAGACAAGGCGGGTCGCTTGGACTATGCAGAAAGTCTCATGACACACGCTATGGTCTTGACAGGGGTTGATTTAGACGAAGCAGGTCAGCCTCGTAAATGGAAGGTTGAAAATTCATGGGGAGACAAGGTCGGTACAGATGGTTACTTTGTGGCTTCTGATGCTTGGATGGATGAATATACCTATCAAATCGTGGTTCGTAAAGAATTCCTAACAGCAGACGAATTAGCAGCCTATGAAGCAGAACCAATTGTCCTAGCACCGTGGGATCCAATGGGAGCTTTAGCAAAATAATGATATAGAAAAGAGCCGAAAGGCTCTTTTCAGATTGAAGACAAAATATCTTAAAAACTTTCCTTAGGTGAGTACGGACGTCAGCGAACTTCTACGAAGTTCCATGACTAATTATTGAGCCTAAGGTCTCAATAATTCCGAGTGCCTGAAACAATAACGTTTCAAGCACTTTTCTCACAGCGGAAAGTTTCAGTATTTTCTTAAATCGATTTAAATATTGGAACTCAATTTTGTTTTTTGCAGAATCACTTAACTTATTTTGCTTTAAAATAGTTTGTCTACATTCTAATAAGAGCCGAAAGGCTCTTTTTTTTATATACTCAAAAATAAAAAAGCTGGGAAGTCTAACTAAATAAATCAGATTTTATTCGTTCTGGTTTTTTAACCATTGTTTTAAAAAAAGCCGGGCAAAAGCCCGACTTCTCCATTCTATTATTCGTTATGATTGTTAGAGTCTTGCGAAGAAGGCTCAGATGGTTTAGATTGATTTTCTTCGTTCGAAGAGCTAGACGATGGTTCTTCATACGAATACTGATCAGTGGAATAACTTGGCTCATAGTAGTAGTTATTGTAGTTGTTCTTACCATTGTTTAAGTAGAGATAAGAACCACTTCGATACAGTCCACTTGGTTGCGTCCAATCCGTATGACCAGAGTTATTATTATTAGCAAGATAGAGCATCATTTGACGGTAGACATCCGTTGCGACCTGTATTCCATTATCCAATACTGGTGTAAAGCGATTGGAATAACCTGTCCATACTGCCATGGCATATTCAGGAGTGTAGCCTACAAACAATTCATCCGGTGTTACAATATTTGAATAAGCATTTTTTGTCAATTTACCGATTTCGTTATCAGCATAGTTTGATGTACCTGTCTTACCAGCTTGGTAGATTCCCGAAATGGCAGCATTTGTACCGGTACCAGACAAGAGAACTGTCTTCATCATATCTGTCATCATGTAGGCAGTTGTTGCTTTCATTGCACGAGTTCCTTCGGACTCAAATTCCTTGGTTGTGCCATCACTAAAGACAACCCGACTAACATAGGATGGTTTGTAATAGGTACCGCCATTGGCAAAAGCAGCATAGGCAGCTGCCATTTTCTCACTGCTGGCTCCGTATTTGTTGCTAGAATCGCTAGTGTTACTCGAGATAGCGTTGGCGTAAACCATTTCTGGGTAATCGATCCCTAATCCATTGAGGAATTTCTTAGCTTGTTTAAGACCAACTTTTTCCAGGGCCTTCACCGCAGGCACGTTACGAGATTGTTGAATTGCGTAGGTAATGGACATGCTACCATAGTATGAACGGTCCCAGTTGTAGACAGGCGTTGATGAATGAGGGAAGTTGTATGGCGCATCTGTTGTAGTAGCTGCTGTAGAGGTATATTCCTCATGTTCAAGAGCTGGTGCGTAATCTGTGATTGGTTTCATTGTTGAACCCCAGTCACGGTTCGTTTCAACCGCTTGGTTTGTACCAAAGGAAACATTGCTGGATTGGTGACGAGAACCCAGCTGAGCAATGACTTTACCAGTATTGACATCAATAACGGTAGAAGCTACTTGCATTTCATCATCCGGGTAATTGACATATTCATCTGTATTGTAGATATCCCATAGTTTCTTTTGAGCTTCTGTATCCACGTTTGTATAGACATCCATTCCGGTTGTCAACAAATTGTAGCCCGTTTCTTCTTCGACTTGCTCGATCACTTCTTTTAGGTAATTATCCATATAGGCTGGGTAACTGCTTGAAGAACTGAGACTTTGCAGACCATCTGTAACAGGTGTATTGACCGCTGCTTCGTATTGTTTGTTAGAAATGGTCTTCATATCGAGCATTTCTTTTAATACTAAGTTTCGGCGCTGTTGCGCTGCTTCAGGATGGGAGTATGGATCGTATTGGTTTGGTGCTTGGGGCATCCCCGCAAGGAGTGCCAATTGAGGGAGCGAAAGATCTTTTAGATCTTTTCCGTAATAACTTTTCGCAGCTGTCTGCATTCCGTAGTTCCCATTCGCCATAAATACTTTATTGACGTAATAGGTCAAGATTTCTTGTTTGGTTGCTTTCTTTTCTAGTTGGGTTGCTAACCAAGCTTCTTGGATCTTACGAGAGAGGGTACGGTCAGAGGCTGAAGTGGAGAAATAGGTTAACTTGATCAATTGTTGCGTCAAGGTTGACCCACCTTGACTTCCTCCTCGTAAGTTGTGAAGGAAGGAACCGCCGATCCGAATGATGTCGACCCCACGGTGATTGAAGAAACGGTGGTCTTCAATCGCAACGATAGCATTGACCAAATCAGTAGGGATTTCATTGGCTGTGACATTGATTCGTTTCTCAGCTCCCAAATCCGCGATCAAGTTATTTTGGTTGTCATAGATCTTACTAGATGTTGTTGCAACCAAATCTTTTTCAGACAAGGTTGGTGCTTTCATAGCATAGTAACTAAATATCAGTCCACCGAGGACAAATAAAAGTAAGAAAAATGAAATGGCTGCGATGGCAACATATTTCAACCATTGAATGACTGTTTGTTTATTCATTTAAATACCGCCTAGAAGTTTCTGTTCGATAATATCAAGATAAGGAACGCTTGGAAGACGATTCTTATCTACTAGAAAGCCGTGCTCCTGAATATAGGAGAGGGGCATGGATTTACTACCATGATCGATGTTGTAATAGTGAATTAATGCAGGAGCAGGAAGTAAGTAGGTTTCACTCAACTTTGCAAAATGCAAGAGAACGAAACAGATACCGCCTTGCTGGACAACCGCCTCCATATGATCGATTTGATGTTGATGAAAATTTTTCATCGGCATGGATTGCTTTTGCTGTGTTTCCTTAGCTTCAAAATCGATATAGCGTCCCTTGTATACTCCAGAATAGTCCGTCGTTGAGGCTTGCCTGAAATAGGCTTCAACAATCTTTGCCCGACTGCGACGTGGATAATCTACTTTCACGATTTGAATCGGTGTTGGTTTTTTATGGATGACTGCCAGACCTCGAGAAAGATAGTATTGATTACTTTCATTGATCATTTTTTCAAATGTCATCCCACGATTCGCAAAGTCGACTGGATGTTTCCTTTGTGTAGAGACCAAGGTTTTTTTGGCTACTTTATGTGGATAGTTGACCATAGTTCTCCTTATTGGTACAATTACATCACTCTATTATATCATAAATTAGAATAATGAGGAAAAAATGAATACCATACTTGTTGCAGGTTATAAGAGTTTTGATGTGGGCGTCTTTTCCAATAAAGACCCTCGACTGACCATTATCAAAAAAGCCATTGAAAGAGATCTTCGTCGTTTATTTGAAGAAGGAGTGAAATGGCTGGTCTTTTCTGGTAATTTGGGATTTGAGGCTTGGGTACTAGAGGTCGCCTTTGCATTAAAAAAAGATTACGATTTTCAAATGGCGACGATCTTCCTATTTGAGAATATTGGCGAAAATTGGAATGAAAGCAATCAGGAATTATTAGCACGCTTCAAACAGGTGGATTTCGTGAAATATGCCTATCCTCACTATAGCAATCCGGGTCAACTAAAAGAATACAATCAGTTTTTGATAGATAACGCGGATGGAGCTTATGTTTTTTATGATCCAGAAAATGAAACCAATTTAAAATATCTTTACAAAATGATGGTAGAAAAAGAACCATTTTATGTCAAACAATTAAGTTTTGATGACTTAAATGAACTTGCTGAAAATTTTTACGAAAACTAAGTGTTATACCTTGATTTTTCTTACCATTTTTTTATATAATTGAGATGATGAACTAGATTGGAGAGAGTAATGGCGAGTATTATTTTTACTGCGAAAGATATTTTTGATCAAGATTTCAAACGAGAAGTTCGTGGTTATAATAAAGATGAAGTAAATGAATTTTTGGATGATGTCATAAAAGACTATGAAACCTATGCTGCTTTGGTGAAGGAATTGCGTGAAGAAAACGCCCGCCTTCGTGAAGATCTTGCCCAAAAAGCACAGGAAACACCACAAACATCTCCGATTGCTAGCACCGCTACGCAAGAATTTCCGCAAGTGACAACAGCGACGAACTTTGATATACTCAAACGTCTCAATCGTTTGGAAAAAGAAGTTTTTGGGAAACAGATCGTAGATCGCGATTAGTAATCCCATAGATTGTGCAATTTTTGGATAATCGCGTGAGAAAATACTCTCATGAGGAAAGTCCATGCTAGCACAGGCTGTGATGCCTGTAGTGTTTGTGCTAGGTGAATCCATAAGCCTAGGGACTTGGTATTCAAGTTACGGCGAGTGAAGGAGCTAAGTCTAAGGATAAGCTCTAGTAACTCTGAAAGTGCCACAGTGACGTAGTTTTTAGGGAAACCTAAAAAGTGGAACGCGGTAAACCCCTCAAGCTAGCAACCCAAACTTTGGTCGGGGCATGGAATGCGTGGAAACGAACATAGCATTCTGACTGGAAACAGTAGACAGATGATTATCGAAAGAAATGGTACCTAGTCATTTCTGGAACAAAACATGGCTTATAGAAAATTGCATATAGGTTGATGAGGTGGAGAGAGATCTCAACCTCCTTTTTTAAAGTGATAGGAATAAGATGAAAAAACAATTTGAATTGATTGCAACGGCCGCTGCTGGTATAGAGGCTGTTGTTGGTCGAGAACTACGCGATCTCGGCTACGATTGCCAGGTTGAAAATGGACGGGTTCAATTTCAAGGAGACCGTCGAGCAATCATAGAGACCAATCTCTGGTTGCGCGCGGCTGATCGAGTGAAAATTGTGGTTGGGACTTTTCCAGCCAAAACCTTTGAAGAACTTTTTCAAGGTGTCTTTGCTTTGGATTGGGAAAACTATTTGCCTTTAGGAGCACGTTTTCCTATTTCTAAGGCTAAATGTGTCAAATCAAAACTCCATAATGAACCTAGCGTTCAGGCCATTTCGAAAAAAGCAGTGGTTAAAAAGTTACAAAAACACTATGCCCGACCAGAAGGTGTTCCTCTCATGGAAAATGGGGCAGAGTTCAAGATCGAAGTATCGATCCTTAAAGACCAAGCCACTGTCTTGATTGACACCACTGGTAGTAGCCTCTTCAAACGTGGTTATCGGACTGAAAAAGGGGGAGCCCCTATTAAGGAAAATATGGCAGCGGCAATTCTTCTACTGTCAAACTGGTATCCAGATAAGCCCTTGATTGACCCGACATGTGGTTCTGGAACGTTTTGTATTGAGGCAGCGATGATTGCGAGAAATATGGCACCTGGTTTACGTCGGACCTTTTCTTTTGAAGAATGGAACTGGATGGATGATCGCTTGATTCATGAAGTCCGTCAAGAAGCAAGCAGAAAAATCAATCGCGAGATCGAATTGGATATTATGGGAACCGATATCGATGCACGGATGGTTGAGATTGCCAAAGAAAATGCCCAGAAAGCGGGCGTTAGCAGTGACATTACTTTCAAACAAATGCGAGTCCAAGATCTTCACTCAGATAAGATCAACGGGGTGATTATCTCCAACCCTCCATATGGAGAACGCTTATCCGATGATGAGGGTGTGACGAAATTGTATACTGAAATGGGGCACGTATTTGCACCTCTCAAAACCTGGAGTAAATTTATCTTAACCAGTGATGAAGGTTTTGAATCTAAATTCGGTAGTAAAGCAGATAAAAAACGAAAACTTTATAACGGAACCCTAAAAGTTGATCTCTACCAATATTTTGGGGAACGAGTAAAACGGCAGATAAAGGCATAGAAAGGATTTTTATGACAGAGAAGGATAATAAGCCATTAGAGCAAGAAACAGAATCAATTTTAGAGTTTGAAGATGCTAAAGAGATGACGATTGGGCAAGCCAATCGAAAGGCAGAAGAAATCGAAGCAGGTGTAACGGAAGGTGATAATGTCTTAGACAAATACATCAAACAACACCGAGCTGAAATTGAAGCTGAAAAATACGATACAAAAATTTTGGCCAAAGAAGAATTGGCTAAAGCTGAAGAGTTGGCAGCTACAGAAACAGTTGCTGAAGTAGCTGAAGCAGTGGAGGCACCGGAAGTAACGGAAACGGTCTTGGAACAAAGACCTGAAATGGATGCTATCTCAACAGAATTACCTGCTAAGATTAAATTTGGACCCACACCAACTGAACCAGTTGTAGAAGCAGAGGACCTTCCTGAGGAAACACCAAGCAATGCGGGTAAACGAATCAAAGCGGTTCTATACTCTGCATTAGGCCTTGCGATTGTCGGTTCGGCCATTTTTGTGACCTATAACTGGATGCACAGTCGTGGAAAATCTGGTGGTACAACTGTTGTATCGTCTTCATCTAGCAAGTCATCTTCTACTTCTAAATCAAGTAGCAGTGAAACACAAGCTCAAAAATTGGAAGAGTTTACCAAAGCCTACGATACCTTTTTTGTAGATGAATCAAAAAGTGCTCTTAAAAATGATAAATTCGGAGACTTGGAAAATCTGAAGAAACTGCTGGACAAATTAGAAGGAAGCAGTGATTATAATGCGGCTAAAACAAAATATGAAGACCTTGTGAAGCAAGTTTCTGCCATTCAAAAAGTGAATTCTCAATTTAGTTCTCCAGTCATCAAAGATGGAGTTCTTGATGCAACTGCCAAAGCGAAAAGTGATGCGACCTTTGCAGAAACAAAGACAGGCAATGAAAAATTAGATAGCTTATTGAATGAGGCGGTTGCGCAAGGACGTTCACAACAAGTTGCGACACCGGCACCAGTGACAGGAACAGGTGGTACAGATACCTCTAACGCAGCCCCAGCCCCAGCTCAGGCAGCAACGCCTACGGCCCCAGCTGTCAATGCTGCTACAGGTGGTGCAGTAACGGCAAGTCCAGGCTATTCAGGATACGGTCTTCCAAGCGATGGTGTCCCACTTCAGCGGAATCTGAGCCGTGTGCCATATAACCAAGCAGCTATCAATGATGTCAATAATCCGGCTTGGGTGTTTGGTGATGGGATCCTTGAAAAAGTACTGAACATTGCTCGTAAACGTGGGCATATCACTGGCAATCAATACATTTTAGAGCGTGTCAATATCATTAACGGTAATGGCTATTACAACCTCTTCAAACCAGATGGAACCTATCTCTTTAGTATCAATGCCAAGACTGGTTATTTCGTAGGAAACGGAAAAGGTCATTCAGATGCTCTGGATTATTAATGCTTGATCAGACATCCCTTTTCTGGGAAAAATGACAATAAAAAAGAGAGTGGGACAGAAATCGGTAA
>NZ_KV812832.1:70951-92854 GCF_001813525.1 Streptococcus sp. HMSC065C01
GAGGCTAGGACTTTTGTCCCAGCCTCTTTTTCGTATTAAACAAGATGACGTTCAAATGGATCATCTGAGATTCCTTGATCTAGAATCAAGCGACACCATTCTTTGGCTGAGAAGAGGCTGTGATCCTTGTAATTTCCGCAAGACTCAATGGTTGTGCCTGGGACATCCTCCCAAGTGCTGATAGAAGCAATTTCTTCTAGAGAATCTTTAATCACTTTAGCAATTTCCGTACTTGAATGCTGTCCCCACATGATCATATGAAAACCGGTGCGACATCCAAATGGGGAACAATCAATCATTCCATCGATGCGTTTGCGAATAAGCATTGCAAGAAGGTGCTCGATGGTGTGGAGCCCTGCCGTTGGAATCGCATTTTCATTGGGTTGCACCAGGCGAATATCAAAGTTAGAGATGATATCTCCTTTGGGTCCAGTTTCCTCACCAATCAAGCGTACATAGGGAGCCTTTACAGCTGTGTGGTCCAATTCAAAACTTTCAACAATTACTTCTTTTGTCATACTCAAATCCTTCTTTGTTTTTCTTGATTATAGCATAAAAAAGCAGATTCAACAAAGTGGAAATAAATGAATTCCTCACAGATGTTCCATGAAAGAAACGTGGATAAAAGAACAAGGGTTAAGCAAAAATATAAAAGGTTTTTCCTGTTTTTTTAGATTGTTAATTTTAGTAATTTATGGTAAAATGTAAAAGAATTTTTAATTCAACTAATTAAATAGATTTGGGGTAAAAGCATGAATTTTGTAATTACAGGTGTTTTTGCCGCGGTCATTGGTTTAGTCATTGGATATGTGGGAACTGCTCTTAAAATGAAAGCTTCAAAAGAAGCTGCGGAACTCACCCTTTTGAATGCTGAACAAGAAGCAACGAATTTACGTGGACAGGCTGAACGCGAAGCCGATTTGATTTTAAAAGAGGCGAAGCATGAGTCAAGTTCACTTAAAAAAGAAGCACTTTTGGAGGCAAAGGAAGAAGCCAGAAAATATCGTGAAGAGGTCGATGCTGAGTTTAAGTCAGAACGACAAGAATTGAAGCAATTAGAAAGCCGTTTGGCAGAACGTGCTAGCAATCTTGATCGTAAAGACGACATTTTAACAAGCAAAGAACAGTCTCTTGAACACAAAGAGCAAAGTCTTACAGATAGAACTAAACACATTGATGCGCGTGAACAACAGCTGGAAGAGCTTGAACACAAGAAAGTAGAAGAACTGGAACGTGTCGCTGCTCTAAGTCAAGGAGAAGCGCGTGACATTATTTTGAGTCAGACGGAAGAGCAACTTTCAAAAGAAATTGCCTCACGGATTCGTGATGCTGAATTGGAAGTGAAAGAACGTTCTGATAAAATCGCAAAAGACATTCTCGTGCAAGCCATGCAGCGAATGGCGGGTGATTTTGTTGCTGAGCAAACAAACTCAACCGTTCATTTGCCGGACGATAGTATGAAGGGGCGGATTATCGGTCGTGAAGGTCGCAACATTCGTACCTTTGAGAGCTTGACAGGTGTCGATGTGATTATTGATGATACGCCTGAAGTGGTGACCTTGTCAGGGTTTGATCCGATTCGTCGTGAAATCGCCCGCATGACAATGGAGAGCCTTCTCAAAGATGGTCGGATCCATCCAGCCCGCATCGAAGAGCTGGTTGAGAAGAACCGTCAGGAAATTGACAATCGTATTCGTGAATACGGTGAGGCAGCTGCCTATGAAATTGGTGCGCCAAACCTCCATCCAGATTTGATGAAAATCATGGGACGGTTGCAATTCCGTACTTCTTATGGTCAAAACGTTTTGCGTCACTCCATTGAAGTTGCCAAACTTTCTGGTATTATTGCCAGCGAGTTGGGTGAAAATGCTACTTTGGCACGACGTGCAGGATTCTTACATGATATCGGTAAAGCAATTGACCGTGAAGTGGAAGGAAGTCACGTCGAGATTGGAACTGAATTGGCACGGAAGTACAAGGAACACCCAGTGGTGGTCAATACCATTGCCAGTCACCATGGTGACGTGGAACCAGAAAGTGTCATCGCAGTCATTGTCGCTGCAGCGGATGCCTTGAGTGCAGCTCGGCCTGGAGCACGAAGTGAGTCACTTGAAAGCTACATCAAACGCTTGCAAGATCTTGAAGAAATTGCAAATAGTTTTGAAGGAGTTAAGACAAGTTTCGCCCTTCAAGCGGGTCGTGAAATCCGTATTATGGTTAGCCCTGAGGCAATCAAGGATGATAAAGTGACGATCTTGGCTCATGATATTCGTGAGAAGATCGAGTCCAATCTTGAATATCCTGGAAACATTAAGGTTACCGTTATTCGAGAATTGCGTGCAGTCGATTACGCAAAATAAACAAAAAGCTTGAGATCTAGCATCTCAAGCTTTTTGAATGAAAAAATCAGTTGAAAATTAGGCCGATTTTTGTTACACTAGATAGAAAGACATTGAAGGAGAAATCATGGCGGATCGTGGCTTATTAATCGTATTTTCTGGCCCTTCGGGGGTTGGAAAAGGAACGGTCAGACGAGAAATTTTTGAAAACTCGGACAATCAGTTTCAGTATTCTGTATCGATGACGACGCGTGCACAACGTCCAGGTGAAGTGGATGGTGTCGACTATTTTTTCCGTACACGTGAAGAATTTGAAGATTTGATCCGTCAAGGGCAAATGTTGGAGTACGCTGAGTACGTTGGAAATTACTATGGGACTCCTTTAACCTATGTGAATGAAACCTTGGACAAGGGAATCGATGTATTCCTTGAAATTGAAGTTCAGGGTGCCCTTCAAGTAAAGAAGAAAGTTCCAGATGCAGTTTTTATTTTCTTAACTCCGCCTGATTTGGATGAATTGCAAGATCGATTAGTGGGTCGCGGGACAGATAGTGCAGAAGTTATTGCGCAACGGATTGAAAAAGCAAAAGAAGAAATCGCCATGATGCGTGAATATGACTACGCCATTGTGAACGATGAAGTTCCTCTTGCTGCTGAGCGTGTCAAACGTGTGATCGAAGCAGAGCATTTCCGTGTAGACCGTGTCATTGGCCATTATCTGGATATGTTACCAAAAACACAAACTATTGTGAAGAGATAAATAATTAGAAATTAGGTATAGGAATATGATGTTAAAACCTTCTATTGATACATTGCTTGACAAAGTACCATCAAAATATTCATTGGTCATTCTTGAGGCAAAACGGGCCCACGAATTGGAAAGTGGTGCAGTACCAACTCAAGAATTCCAATCAGTTAAATCAACATTACAAGCGCTTGAAGAAATCGAGTCTGGAAACGTAGTTGTTCACCCGGATCCAGAAGCAAAACGTGAAGCGCTTCGTCGTCGGATTGAAGCAGAGCGGATTCGCAAAGAAGAAGAAGAGCGCAAAATTAAGGAACAAATTGCCAAAGAAAAAGAAGATGGTGAAAAAATTTAAGGTTGGGGCTTCTCAATCTTATTTTTTGCTATTTAAAGGGTTCCGTGATAAAGTAAAGCTCATATGATAGAGGCTGGAGGTGAAAAAGTGATAGCAAAAGTCATCGTAGATGTCCCATTGATGCAGACAGATAAACCCTATTCTTATCAGATTCCATCAGAATTTGAGGATATGGTGGAGGCAGGTATGCGAGTTCATGTCCCCTTTGGTAAAGGGAATCGCCTCATTCAAGGGATTGTGGTAGATGTTTTAGAAGAGGCCGACACAAGCGAGGAATTAAAAGCGATTGTGGAGGTCTTGGATTACACTCCGGTCTTAAATCAAGAGCAGTTCTGGTTGGCAGATCAATTACGAAAAAGTGTTTTTTCTTATAAGATTACGATTTTAAAAACCATGCTTCCTTCTCTCCTCAATTCGAGTTATGATAAGATTTTGTATCCTCAACCTTCTTTAGATCCCACTCTCAAAGTGAAACTTTTTGGTGAAAAAAATGAAGTTTCTTTTTCTTCTCTAGATGCATCCGATCAAGCCCAAGTGATGCGGTTAGTTAGAAAAGGAGATTTAGTACTTGAATACAAGGCCAAGGATAAGAAACAAATTAAAACAGAAAAATGGTATCGCGTTAACCAGGAAGGATTAAAAGAACTTCAACCATCAGCGAGAGCTAAAAAAAGGCTAGCATTGAAAGAGCGCCTGTTACTAGAGCAAGGGGAGCAACCCTTAGCAGGATTGTATCAGGATTTTTCACGAGAAGTAGTGGCTTATTTTATTGATCAGGGTGCTTTAGAAATAACAGAACGAGAAGTGAATCGGGCGGCTGCATATTATGAAGGCAAAGAACAGACCCAGGCTCTGCTTTTAAATTCAGAGCAAGCAAAAGCTGTCGAAACAGTAGTTTCTCAAATTGGGAAAACATCAAAGCCTTTTTTATTAGAAGGTGTGACTGGAAGTGGGAAAACAGAAGTTTATCTGCAGATTATTCAAGAAGTTCTAAATAAGGGGAAAGCGGCTATTATGTTGGTTCCTGAGATTTCCCTGACGCCACAGATGACGGATCGTTTTATCTCGCGTTTTGGCCAGGAAGTAGCTATTCTGCACTCGGGCTTATCAAATGGTGAGAAGTATGATCAATGGCGAAAAGTTGAACGTGGGGAGGCCAAGGTAGTCGTTGGAGCACGCTCAGCCATCTTTGCTCCTTTAAAAAACATCGGAGCCATCATCATTGATGAGGAGCATGAGGCTTCCTACAAACAAGATAGTAACCCACGCTACCACGCAAGGGAGGTCGCAGTCCTAAGGGCTCAGTACAATCAAGCAGTCTTGCTTCTTGGATCTGCTACACCAAGTTTAGAATCACGGGCTCGTGCAACAAAAGGGGTTTATGAATTAATTCGTCTAACCCAGCGGGCCAATCCGGCAGCCAAAATTCCAGAAGTTAAAGTCGTTGATTTTCGTGATTATATTGGCCAAAATGAAGCTGGTAACTTCACTCCGGTTCTAGTGGAAGCTATTGCTGATCGCTTGCAGAAAAAAGAGCAGGTTGTCTTGATGTTGAACCGCCGTGGTTATTCCAGCTTTGTCATGTGTCGCGAGTGTGGAACTGTAGATACTTGTCCCAATTGTGATATCTCACTGACCCTCCACATGGATACTAAAACCATGAACTGTCATTATTGTGGCTATAGCAAAGCGATTCCTCGACAATGTCCAAATTGCCAAAGTCCTTCCATTCGTTATTACGGGACAGGAACACAAAAAGCCTATGATGAATTACAAGAGATCTTTCCTGAAGCTAAAATTCTGCGCATGGATGTGGATACCACTCGAAAAAAAGGGAGCCACGCAGCGATATTAGATGCTTTCGGGAATGGAGAAGCGGATATTTTGTTAGGGACGCAAATGATTGCGAAGGGCTTGGATTTTCCAAATGTGACCTTAGTGGGTGTCTTGAATGCGGATACTTCTTTAAATTTACCGGATTATCGATCCTCAGAGCGAACTTTTCAACTCTTGACTCAGGTGGCAGGTAGGGCCGGACGAGCAGAGAAAGAAGGAGAGGTTATCATTCAGAGCTACAACCCCAACCACTATGCGATTCGATTTGCCAAAGACCAAGATTATGAAGGCTTTTTTGCTTATGAAATGCAGATTCGTCGGCAGTTAGGCTATACGCCTTATTACTTCACAGTTGGGTTAACCCTATCCCATAAGAGTGAGGAAATTGTGATGGAGAAGTCACATCAGGTCATGGAAATTCTCCGATCTGGCTTATCTGATCAGGTCCAAATCTTAGGACCAACACCTAAACCAATTGCACGCACACATAATTTGTATCATTATCAAATCATTGTGAAATATCGTTTTGAAGAAGGCATGACACAGGTCTTGAACCAAATCTTAGAATTTACGCAAGAAAGAGGCAACCAAGATCTACGTGTCAGTATTGATAATGAACCTCAAAGTTTTATGTAAGGAAGAAAGAAATGACAAAATTAATTTTTATGGGAACGCCTGATTTTTCAGCGACGGTTTTAAAGGGATTGTTAGCAGATTCGCGCTATGAAATTCTGGCGGTTGTGACGCAACCAGACCGCAAAGTAGGTCGCAAAAAAGAGATTCGAATGACCCCGGTGAAGCAGGTAGCTTTGGACCATCAACTACCGGTTCTTCAGCCAGAGAAATTATCGGGTAGTCCAGAAATGGAAACGCTCTTATCACTAGATGCAGATGGAATTGTGACCGCTGCTTTTGGACAATTTTTACCGACAAAATTGTTGGAGAACTTCCAATTTGCGGTGAATGTCCACGCGTCTTTGTTGCCTAAATATAGAGGTGGTGCTCCCATTCACTATGCCCTGATCAATGGTGATGAAGAAGCAGGCGTTACGATTATGGAAATGGTCAAGGAAATGGATGCCGGAGACATGATTGCAGCTCGTTCTCTCCCAATTTTAGATGAGGACAATGTGGGAACTTTGTTTGAAAAATTGGCAGTCCTTGGACGTGACTTACTCCTAGATACTTTGCCAGCTTACCTGGCAGGAGAGATCAAGCCAAGTCCACAAGATCCAAGTTTGGTCACATTTTCACCAAATATTTTACCGGAAGAAGAGGTTTTGGACTGGACCAAAACCAATCGCCAAGTCTTTAACCAGATCCGGGGGATGAATCCTTGGCCAGTTGCTCATACGTTATTAAATGGTCAGCGCTTTAAAGTTTATGAAGCAGAGCTATGCGAAGGAAATGGAAATCCAGGAGAAGTGATTGCTTTGACCAAAAAAGAGTTGCTGGTAGCTGCTGGAGAAGGTGCACTGTCCCTTAAAGTTGTGCAGCCAGCAGGAAAACCTAAAATGTCCATCACAGACTTTTTGAATGGCGCGGGTCGTCAATTGAAAGTAGGAGATCACTTTGGAAGTTAAACAAATGAATGCGCGTGAACAGATCGTTCGAGTGTTAGAAGAGGTTTTTGAACAGGGAGCTTATTCTAATATTGCCCTAAATCAAGCGCTGGAACATTCTCATCTTTCAGATAAAGATAGAAGCTTTGTTACGGAAGTTGTTTACGGTACTGTCGCACGGAAGATAACACTCGAATGGTATCTCGCCCACGTGATTGAAGACCGGACGAAATTAGATACTTGGCTCTATTATCTTTTGATGATGAGTTTGTATCAATTTGTCTATTTGGACCGCATTCCTGATCATGCCGTCGTCAATGAAGCTGTCCGGATAGCAAAACGCCGTAAAGAAGGCAGTGAGAAGTTTGTCAATGCTATTCTTAGAAAGCTCCTCCGCGAGGGACTACCAGCTATTGATACGATCAAGCGAAAGAACAAACGTTATTCGGTAGAGTATTCCCTACCAGTATGGTTGGTCAAAGCATTGATCGAAGAATACGGTGAAGAACGTGCTTGCGCTATTTTTAAGAGTCTCTATCAGCGTAATAAATCCAGTATTCGTGTGATTGATCTGGACGAAAAAGAAGAGTTGGCTCAGTTGCTCGAAGCAACCTCCTCTCTACTTGCTTCGTCCGCTCTCGTGAAAGAGCAGGGACATTTTGCGGCGCATTCCTTGTTTAAAGAAGGGCGCATTACTATTCAAGACGAGTCCAGCCAATTGGTGGCACCAGCTTTAGATTTGCAAGGAGATGAGTGGGTTTTAGATGCCTGTGCGGCGCCAGGTGGAAAGACGACCCACCTGGCTTCTTATCTCACAACTGGGAAAGTCACAGCCTTGGATCTCTATGACCATAAGCTCAAATTGATTCAAGAAAATGCTAATCGGCTCCATGTTGCGGACAAAATTTTGACAAAGAAGTTAGATGCGACAAAAGTCTTTGAAACATTTGGACCTGATGCTTTCGATAAAATTTTGGTGGATGCGCCTTGTTCAGGGATTGGTTTGATACGGAGAAAGCCTGATATCAAGTACAATAAAGAGAGTGCAGATTTTGTATCTTTACAAGCTATTCAATTGGCAATCCTGGATAGTGTTTGTCAAAGTGTGCGTAAAGGTGGTATAATAGTGTACAGTACGTGTACAATTATGGGCAAAGAGAATTTTGAAGTGGTGGACCAATTTTTGAAAAACCATCCAAATTTCGAACAAGTCCCATTGGATCACGAAAGAAAAGATATTCTTAAAAATGATTGTATCCTTATTACACCCGAATTATATGGAAGCGACGGCTTCTTTATCAGTCGTTTTAAGAGAATCTCATAATATCAGGAGGAAACTGACAGTATGGATATGACGATCTTAACCGATGTAGGTCAAAGACGGACAAATAACCAAGACTATGCAAATCAATATACAAACAAGGCAGGAAAACCGATGGTTTTTCTTGCTGATGGTATGGGAGGACACCGTGCCGGAAATATTGCTAGTGAAATGGCAGTCACAGACCTAGGTGCGGCTTGGGTTTCTTCTGAGATCGAGACGGTTAATCAAGTACGGGAATGGTTTGCAGAACATTTAGAAGCTGTGAACCGTCGGATCCATTTAGCTGGGCAAGATGATGAGCACAAAGGAATGGGAACGACACTGGAAGCTTTGGCTTTTGTAGAAGGACAAGTGATTTATGCCCATGTTGGAGATTCGCGGATTGGCCTCATTCGTCAGGGCGAATACCAGCAGTTGACCAGTGATCATTCTCTTGTAAATGCTCTTTTGCGAGCAGGTCAAATCACAGAGGAAGAAGCAGCCCATCATCCTCAACGTAACATCATCACTCAGTCCATTGGCCAAAAAGATGAGTTAGAGCCGGATTATGGTTTGGTGACGGTTGAAGCAGATGATTATATTTTGATCAATAGTGACGGTTTAACCAATATGATTGGCCCAGATGAAATCAGAGACATTGTCTTGAGTGATGTTTCACTGGAAGAAAAAGCTCAAACCTTGATTCGTTTTGCCAATAATGCTGGAGGCTTGGATAATATCACTGTTGTACTGCTCCACTTTACTGAGGAGGACGCAGCATGATTCAAATCGGCAAAATTTTTGCCGGGCGATATAAAATCATCCAACAAATTGGACGCGGCGGGATGGCAGATGTTTATCTTGCGCGTGATTTGATTTTAGATGGGGAAGAAGTTGCAGTCAAGGTACTGCGTACGAATTACCAGACGGATCCCATTGCGGTTGCGCGTTTTCAGCGTGAAGCAAAGGCGATGGCAGAGCTGGACCATCCAAATATCGTTCGGATTACAGACATTGGCGAAGAAGAAGGACAACAATACCTTGCAATGGAATATGTTGCAGGTTTAGACTTGAAACGCTATATCAAAGAAAATGCTCCTTTATCAAATGAAGAAGCTGTTCGTTTGATGGGGCAGATCCTTCTAGCTATGCGTCTTGCCCATACGTGTGGCATTATCCATAGAGATTTAAAACCACAGAATGTCCTCTTGACACCAGATGGAACAGCAAAAGTTTCAGACTTTGGGATTGCAGTGGCCTTCGCAGAGACTAGCTTGACCCAGACCAACTCGATGTTGGGGTCGGTTCATTATTTGTCCCCTGAGCAGGCGCGTGGATCAAAAGCTACGGTGCAAAGTGACATCTACGCGATGGGGATTATTTTCTATGAGATGTTGACAGGACACATTCCTTATGATGGAGATAGTGCAGTTACAATTGCTTTGCAGCATTTTCAAAAGCCACTCCCATCTATTCGGGAAGAGAATAAGAATGTTCCACAAGCTTTAGAAAATGTGGTGATCAAAGCGACAGCTAAAAAACTGACGGATCGCTATAAATCAGTGGCAGAGATGTATGTGGACCTTTCAAGTTGCTTGTCCTACGAGAGAAGAAATGAGAAAAAACTGATTTTTGAAGATCAATCGAAAGCTGATACAAAGACTCTTCCAAAAGTGAGTCCAACTCCAAAGACGGCTCCTGTTCCAATCTCTGAGGTACGCAGTGAAATCAGTTCGGTAGATCCTAATCGACCATTATCTGACCAGCAGACAATGGCACCAAGTAAAAAGCCAAGAAGACGCTTGCGGGCGCGCTACAAGGTCTTGTTTGTTGCCATTGCCCTAGTTCTTGCAGCCTTTACTTTCTTGTTGTATATGAGCCCAGCCAATAAAACAGTTCCAGATGTTTCCGGCAAAACCATTGCCGAAGCTAGAGCGGTTATTGAGGGACAAGACCTTCAAGTCGGTGAAGAGAAAGAAGAGTACAGTGATTCGGTTGCAGAAGGCTACGTCATTCGGACCAATCCAAATGCAGGTGCTCAAAAGAAAGAACAAAGTCGCATTGATTTGATTGTTTCAAAAGGTCCAAATAGTTTTGAAATGCCAAACTATGTAGGAGAAACACGAGCTAAAGCAGAGGAAGATCTGAAAAATACTTATAAAGTATCAAGCAAAATGATCACGATTGAAGAAGTTGAGACCTTCGATTATGCTGCAGGGACAGTTCTTGAACAAACCCCAGCTCCAGGAGAGCAATATTCTCTGAATTCAAAAACAAAGATTGTTTTGAAAGTAGCGAAAGAAACGACTTCAATTGAAATGCCAAACTATGTTGGATCAACTTACGATTTTGCTAGAAGTAATTTGATTGAGATCTATGGTATTAAAGAAGCCAATATCGAATTAAGAAAAACAGAACATCTCCCTGACGGGGTAGTTGTTTCTGCCGGTCAAATTGTTAGTCAAACTCCAGAAGTTTCGAGTACGGTGGATATTAACCGAACACGAATTGTTTTAACGGTATATGAGCCTAAAGTGACAGCTTCTTCAAGTACGAAAGCATCATCAAGTTCAGATACATCTAGTTCATCTTCTGTTGAACGATCAGATACAGAAAGTTCTAGCAGTAGTGCAACTGGTGGAGATTCATAAATCAGTCTAAGACTCAGATGGATTTCTGAGTCTTTTTGTATTTTTTTGTTGCTATGTCGTGATTTTTTTATTTCCCTGTCGAGGGAAAAACTTTGAGGTCGCTTCAAGAAACTATTTTTCTACAGATGAATAGATTATGTGAACTCCTTAACAAACAAGGGGTTTCAAGTCCGGTAAAATAAAATAGTCAATTAAACATAAGGTGATTTGAAGTTGAAAATAGATTGAATATCAAATTATTTGCCTTTGTTTTAGCCCACATGCTATAATCTGCGTGAAAGGAGATCAAAGAGTAAAAAGTCGTTCAGACCTGCTTTGATAGGAAATTGGTAAACGAATAGATTTTTTTCTGCTAGTTGAATAGGCCTTGACAACTAGTGGAGATAACTATCGTGAACTGAGAAACAGGGAGGTAGAATGACTTTTGAAATATGTGCACATAGTTGATGTATCTTTCGCCTATACTTTCCCAATGGAGATTATTTAAATGGACAGAAAATATAGAGTGGTTAGTCGAGCAATCTTAGCAACAGCTATGATTGTCCCGGCATTTATAGCAACAAAAGTAGCTGCAGAAAATAGAGGATGGAATACCTCCCCTTATCGTTCAAACTATTATAACTATGGTTACAATAATTGGAACGGTTATAATGGCTATAATTCATGGACCTATAGTTATGGCTATGGATATCCAAATTGGAACTATTATTATGGCTATAACTATGGTTATCCTAGCTGGAATAATTATTATGGCTATAATGGTTGGAACTATGGTTATTCCTTGGAAAATGATGTAAACTACATTTATTGGAATGGCAATCATTATTATCGGATGAGTGATGGGACTTACCGGATCTACCGCAATGGTGAGTGGAAGCCTTTAACTAATCGGAATAACTCTACTAATAACCTTGCCAATGACCCTCATTATGTATATGAAAATGGCTACCATTATTATGTATTAGATAATGGGGATTATTACTACTATAAAAATGGTAAATGGGTATTTGTGAAGAATTCGACGGAAAATCCTGATACTCCAGATCCAACTCCAACACCGACTCCGGATCCAACTCCAACACCCGACGAGCCAGATCCAAGCGATAAACCCGATCAACCAGTCAACCCATCAGAACCATCTACACCAGAAGATCACGGGAACTTGATCTTCCCAGAAAATCCTCCATTTGTAGGAGCAGATGGAGAGTTTGATCCTTTCGCACCAACCCCAGAAAATCCAAGTGAACCAAAACCAGAAGAACCGGTGCAACCTGAAGTGCCTGGAAATGATGGTTTGGTATCAACAGATCAGCCTAGTGAAAACCAAATTCCTCCATACGTTGAGACACCAGCAGAAGGATTAGAACATCTTCCATGGGCTCCAAATGGACGAGCACCAAAGATAGTCTATCCTCCTGGCAAACCTGGATCAGCAGCTTTGCGTCGAGATAAGAACTACTACTTTGACGGGTCGACTCACTATTACTACGTTCCTTCTGATACGGAAGCAACTGGTTACTCTGCTTATTGGAAATGGAATGGAGATAAATGGAAACTTTATGGAATGACAGATCCGAAAGATCCTGAAATCGATCCAAAATTCCACGAAGATGCCAAAGATGATGAATATGCCTATAGCGATCGAGACTCAAGCGTGAAGCTCTACTCTACAAACCTTGTAGAAACAGCTAAAGCAGGTCAAGCTCTTCCATTTAAGAATGTGGATGAATTTAAGGACTATGTCATTAAGAAAATGAATCCTAAATTTATTGACAATGCTGGCTGGGATGCCAAAGTAGAATGGGAAATCGAGGACCCAGAACTCTTTGAGCAATCTAAAGAAAACCCATGGGCTAAAGACTATGTTTTAATCGCTAACTTGAAGAGTGGAGTAGATGACAAGAACTACAAAGATGTTGAGTTTGGCTATGTGAAATTCGTTTATCGTGTAGAAGCAACAGACAATACAAACTATATCGAGTTAGATAAAGCGAAAGAAGCCTTTGCTAAGATTAACGAATTGCGAAAAGCACAAGGCTTAAAAGAATTGACTTGGTCAGATGATGTCTACAACTCACGTGCCTTACCAAAAGCCCATACTATTTCACGTCAGTACGATAGCACAGGTTTTGTAGCTCGCCGTGAAGACAATGCAACAACAGTCGCAACGAAATGGTATAACAGTGGATTGAGAGAATTAATGCTCGATCCAAATGCCACAGAAGGTGCGGTAGCAGCAGTCATCAATGGCGACGGTAACTATTACTGGGCATTCATGTATAAATAATGCCTCTAGACAACCGTTATTGGAAAGAACTTATTTAATAACAATTCATTCCGATACTAAGGACACCCAAAGGATTTCTATCTTTTGGGTGTTTTTTGCTCTTCGTATTATCCAACCACAGACGGAAGTCAAATGAGGAAAAATTTGATAAAATAGGAAAAGATGAGGTAGACTATGTGGAAAATACAAATTTTTATTTTCGTTGAAGCCGTTTTGTTAACATTAGCAGCGATCACCATTTTATCAATCGATTTTTCCAGATTTGTTGTCTTGATGGTTCTCTTTTTGCTCCTTTTGTATTACTATTTTGGCAAACAAAAAGCAAATTTTCTATTAATCGCGCTGAGTGTGCTCTTGTTTTTTATCGTGATGCTGAATCCTTTTGTGATTGCAGCCATTTTATTTGCGGTGGTTTATGGTTTATTGATCGCCTACCCTTATATGTATAAGGAAAATGAAGCAGTTGTGTTTGATGTTGAAGAGGATACGAAAATTCGTCAGGAAAAAACTCGATGGATTGGTGATTTACAACATTTTTCAAAGCAAAGTCGAGGGTATCGAGATCTGAATGTGATCCGAATTTTTGGGAATGACACCCTCCATTTAGAGGAGGTAGCCATTTGCAATTGGGACAATGTAGTGATCATACGGAAAGGGTTTGGAAATACAAAAATTATCTTACCGATTGATTTGGAGTTGCATTTACAAATTAACACCCTGTATGGAGATCTGAAGTTTTTGGAACTTCCTGTCCGTAAAATGAGAAATGAAACCATAGACATTGAAACGGCACATTATCGGAGATCGCACCGTTCTATAAAAATTGTGTTAGTTGGTATTGTTGGGGATGTTGAGGTGATTCGCGCATGAAGAAATTAGACTATCTCCTATTGTATTTCTATTCCCTAATGGTGGTTGCGGTCATTTGTCATACCATTTTCCATTTTGTTGGTTTTCAGTGGGGCAAACTTCTTTCAGATCTTTCCTTGCTTCAATCATTCCTATTTTTGGTTTTTAGTCTGACGCTTGCATTGACGGCTTTGGTTGTCTTAATTATTAAAATCACGCAATTTGTAACGGTTCATGCAGTACAACAAAAGGTAGAATCTATCCTGACTGCTTCACAGCGAAAAGAAATTGCCCCCAAAGAATTGAATCGACAGTTAGATTTATTGGACAGCAAATTGCTTCGACTAGAAGAAAATTTACAAAAAAGTGAAAATCGTGTGATGCGAAATGAGGAAGAAATTGTGGAAATCGAGCGTAAGAGAATTGCGCGTGATCTACATGACACGGTTAGTCAAGAATTGTTTGCAGCCAATATGATTTTATCTGGAGTGGCAGCACAGGCCCTTGAGTTAGAGAAAAGTCAGATCCAGCAGCAACTCAATGGTGTGTCAGATATTCTAGGTACAGCCCAAAATGATTTACGCGTCTTGCTCCTACATCTTCGTCCTACAGAATTGGAAGGAAAAAGTTTGGTAGAAGGTATGGAGATGATTTTTAGAGAATTGAAGGAAAAGAGTAACCTAACAGTTGTCTTCCATCATAATGACGTGAGCATTCCAAAAGAAATGGAAGAACATCTATTTCGGATCGTCCAAGAAATTGTCAGCAATACCATGAAACACGCTAGAGCTCAACAAATGGATGTCTTTTTGCATCAGGAAGGAAAACAACTTCATTTACGGATGGTAGATGATGGAATCGGCTTTGAGCAGGAAAAATTGGAACGATTGAGTTATGGGTTGAAAAATATTCAAGAACGTGTAGAGGACATGGCGGGAACCATTAAAATAAGAACGAGTCCTCAAAAGGGAGTGGCTGTGGATATTCGCGTTCCCCTCCTTGTAAAAGATAAAAATGAAAAGGAAACTGTATGAAAGTATTATTAGTAGACGACCATGAAATGGTCCGGTTGGGATTGAAAAGCTTTTTGTCCATGCAAACCGATATTGAGCAAGTCTTAGAGGCGAAAAATGGGCAAGAAGGGGTGGAGTTGGCGCTGAAAGAAAGACCAGACGTCATCATCATGGATATTGTGATGCCAGAGCTAAATGGAATCGATGCGACTCTAGCCATCCTAAAAGAGTGGCCGGAAGCTAAAATTGTCATTTTGACGTCTTATTTAGATAACGAAAAGATTTACCCTGTCTTAGATGCCGGTGCAAAAGGGTATATTTTAAAGACCTCGTCAGCAACTGAGATCTTACAGGCTGTCCGGAAGGTTGCAAAGGGAGAATTTGCGATTGAGACAGAAGTTAGTCAAAAAGTTGAGTCACGAAAGAACCATGCTGAATTGCATGATGATTTGACAGCTAGAGAACGAGATATTCTAGCTCTATTAACAAAAGGATATGAAAATCAACGAATAGCAGATGAACTCTTTATTTCTCTGAAAACAGTGAAGACCCATGTCTCCAACATCTTATCCAAATTGGAAGTCAGTGATCGGACGCAAGCAGTCGTCTATGCCTTCCGACACCATCTGGTGAATCAAGAAGATTTTTAAAAGGAAACATGCTATAATAGAGCATGATCATAAGGGGGGAGACAAGTGGACGCAAAATTACGTTATAAAGCCAAAAAAGTTAAAATCGTCTTTTTTGATATTGATGATACATTACGTGCAAAAGAAACTGGATTGATTCCAGAATCTGTCAAAGAAGTCTTTCATCAGTTGAAAGAAAAAGGAATCCGAACAGGGATTGCAACCGGTAGAGGGATTTTTGGGGTTGTTCCTGAAATCATGGACTTAAAGCCTGATTTTTTAGTAACCTTAAACGGTGCCTATATAGAAGATACAAAAGGAACTGTGATCTACCAATCACCAATCAATGAAGCAATCGTTTCTTCTTTTGTGGATTGGGCCAAAGAATCCGAGATTGATTATGGGTTAGTAGCTAGTCATCAAGCTGCCCTGTCTAATCGGACACCCTTGATCAGTGATGCTATTGACATCATTTATCCAAACTTACCAGTAGATCCAGATCTGCATTTGAAAGAACCTATTTTCCAAATGTGGACCTTTGATGAACAGGATAGTGAACTAGAGTTGCCCCCTTCTTTGCAAGAGAACTTGCGCCTAGTTTCGTGGCATCCCCATTCATCAGATGTTGTTCGCTTTGAAGCTTCAAAAGCTTCAGGAGTTTCTCATCTTGTAAATCATTTGGGCTTGAAGCCAGAGAATGTTTTAGTATTTGGGGATGGATTAAATGATCTAGAACTGTTTGATTACGCTGGAATTAGTATCGCAATGAGAAAATCTGCTCCAGAGTTACAAGAAAAAGCTGATTATATCACTAAGAATTTAGAAGAAGATGGCATATTCTATGCCTTAGAGGAGTTAAATATGGTTGAAAAAGAATTGACATTACCACAGTTAGAACTTGCTACGGTTGACGGTCCTGTCGCTGTGATCAAAACCAATCACGGTGAGATGAACATTCAATTGTTCCCGGATCAAGCGCCAAAAACAGTTGCAAACTTTGTAGCTCTTGCTAAGTCTGGCTATTATGATGGTGTCATTTTCCATCGGATTATTAAAGATTTTATGATCCAAGGGGGAGATCCAACAGGCACAGGTATGGGTGGTGAATCCATCTATGGGAAGAGCTTCGAAGACGAGTTTTCAAAAGAATTGTACAATATTCGCGGAGCCCTTTCGATGGCAAATGCTGGACCAAACACAAATGGCAGCCAATTCTTTATTGTACAAAATCAACATCTTCCATATTCGAAAAAGGAATTGGTCCGCGGTGGCTGGCCTGAAAAAATCGCAGAAATCTATACGACAGAAGGGGGAACTCCTCACCTAGATCAACGTCATACAGTATTTGGTCAATTGATGGATGAAGCTTCTTTTGCTGTGTTGGATGAGATCGCGGCTGTTGAGACAGGGATGATGGATAAGCCAGTAGAAGATGTCGTGATTGAAACCATCGAAATTGAGGACTAATATGAAAATTGGAGATAAGTTAGAAGGAACCATCACAGGAATTCAACCTTACGGCGCCTTTGTCGAACTAGAGTCGGGTGTGACGGGCTTGATTCATATCTCAGAGATTAGAAGTGGTTATGTAAGTAATATTCATGATATTCTGTCGATTGGGGAGAAGGTCTTTGTCCAAGTCATCGATGTTGATGAATATTCTAAGAAAGCTAGCCTCTCTCTGAGAACACTAGAAGAAACACCACAACGAAGCATTCGACACCATCGTTTTTCAAATGACCGCTACAAGAGTGGTTTTGCGCCCTTAGCTCAACAGATGCCGACCTGGGTTAAAGAAGGAAAGGTATTCTTTAGCAAACAAGAAAAGAAATAAAAACTTCGATAGGTTGATGAAACCTATCGAAGTTTTTTTGATATAGAGAATTATTCAAATTCGTAAAGGGTAGTAGAAAGATAACGTTCTCCATTATCTGGTGCAAGAGCAAGAACTTTTTTACCGCTACCCAATTCTTTTGCGACTTCAATAGCAGCATAGATAGCAGCTGCGCTTGAGATACCGACTAAGAATCCTTCAGCTCCACCGATAGCGCGTGCAAGTTCGAAAGCTTCTTCTGAAGATACGCGACGAACACCATCATATGCATTAGTGTCTAAAGTATTTGGGATAAAACCAGCTGAAATCCCTTGGATTTTATGTGGTCCAGGTTTTTCGCCAGAAAGGACTGCGGATTCATTGGCCTCAACGGCATAGACTTTGACAGCAGGATTATTCTTTTTCAAAGTATGAGAAATACCAGAAACAGTACCACCAGTACCAACACCTGCGACAAAAGCATCTAAACCATCTTTTCCAAAGGCATCAACGATTTCTTGTCCTGTTGTTCTTTCATGTACCTCTGGGTTAGCAGGGTTTTCAAATTGAAGAGGAAGGAAGCCATTTCTTTCTGCAGCGATTGCTTCAGCTTTAGCGATAGCGCCTTTCATTCCTTCACTTCCAGGAGTCAAAACGAGTTCAGCTCCATAGGCTTGGATGATTTTACGACGTTCCACACTCATGGTTTCAGGCATGACAATCACAACTTTGTAGCCTTTAGCTGCGCCGACCCATGACAAGCCAATCCCTGTGTTCCCACTAGTTGCTTCGACAATGGTATCACCTGGTTTGATCAAGCCATCCGCTTCAGCTTTTTCAATCATGCTCAAAGCAATCCGGTCTTTAACAGATGATCCAGGATTGAAGGCTTCGAGTTTGACATAGACATCTGCAGCTCCTTCAGGAACAAGACGGTTCAATTTGACAATCGGAGTGTTCCCGATCAATTCTGTAATATTTTCATAAATAGCCATAATATACCTCAGTTCTAGGTTTTCTTGATACTAACAAGTATAGTCCCTTGCGGGAAGAATGTAAAATATAGAAATTTTATGGGTGTGATAAAAAAAAACTATCGTTGCCGATAGCTTCTTTGGTTATTTTTCTACAGAAAGTAGGGGTACTTCAACCTCACGGATTCCTTGATCCTCAATAATGACTTTGCCATTGTAAAATTCGACTAAAGCTGCTGTGATAGAGTTTGTGTTTTCTTTATCCACAAAAATAGTTGTCATCACCTGATCTGTGAACATCGGATCTTGTTCCGCTAATTGATGGTCTTTTAAGAAATTAGCAAACTCTTGGTATTGGGAATAAGAAAGTGTGATCCCAAGAATCACTTGCTCTTTGATTTCTACCAGTCCAATTTCTCGAACTGCTTGTGCAACACTTCCAGCATAAGCACGAATCAGACCGCCAGCGCCTAATTTAATACCTCCGAAATAGCGGGTAACCACGACACAACTATTAGTGATGCGATGATTCTCCAAAACTCCTAACATCGGTACCCCAGCGGTTCCACTAGGCTCTCCATCGTCACTGGTCCGTTTGATGTCACTTTGTTCCCCAATGATGAAAGCAGAGCAGTTATGTGTAGCCTTATAGTGTTCCTTTTTGATGGCATTGATAAAATCTCTAGCTTCCTCTTCAGAGGAGACTCGCTTGACATGACAAATGAATTTTGATTTTTTGATTTCTTCTTGAACAGTGCCGTTCTCTTTAAATGTAACATATTCCATATTCTTATTTTACAAAAAAAGAATGATTTTCTCCAACTTTTGCGAATTAATAAGTATGAAGATAGAAGAATCTTATGGAAGACTCTTAACGGAGAGTCAAATGACAAATGATTTAAAAGAAATTGCCCAAGAACTTCCCGCTATAGAAAAACAGAATGGAAGGTACCAATGCTTTCGATGTGGCAGTTTGATTGATCAAAAACTGTGGAAGTTGAGTGAAGAGGTACTGTATTGTAGAGCCTGTATCCAATTGGGGAGGATCCGGAGTGATCAAAAACTTTATACTATTGCACAGCAAGACTTTGAAGGACAGGAGGTGTTAAACTGGAAGGGAACCTTGACTTCCTATCAACAAGAGGTATCCGAAGGTCTCATCCAAGCAGTTAAGGCGGGAAAACATGCCTTGGTACATGCTGTGACAGGAGCTGGAAAAACGGAAATGATGTATCAGGTTGTAGCAACAGCGATCAAGGCAGGAAAAGCAGTCTGTATTGCCACCCCAAGAATCGATGTCTGTATCGAACTGTACGGAAGGATGAAGGAAGATTTTTCCTGCCCCATCTCTTTACTTCATGGAGAATCGGAACCCTATTTTAGAACACCCTTGGTGATCGCTACAACCCATCAATTGCTAAAGTTTTATCAGGCCTTTGATCTCCTTATTATAGATGAAGTAGATGCGTTTCCCTATGTGGACAATCCAATCTTATATAAAGCAACTCAGAATGCAATAAAAAAAGAGGGAAATACCCTATATTTAACAGCAACCTCTACAGATGAGTTAGATAAAAAGGTCAAGAAAAAAGAAATCATTCGTTATAGTCTTCCAAGAAGATTTCATGGGAACCCACTAGTGGTCCCTGAAATAAAATGGGTGCCGAAAATTAGAGAAAAAATAGAAAAAGGAAGAATCCCTTACCAACTATTGCAACTGATCAAGAAACAAAGACAGACTCACTACCCATTGTTAATCTTTGTATCTGAAATAGAATTAGGACAACAATTCACTGAGAACTTAAAAAAATACTTTCCAAAAGAAACAGTAGGTTTTGTATCCTCACAGACTACAGATCGTCTACGAATAGTAGAAGAGTTTAGAAACAAAGCCATAACCATGCTAGTCTCGACAACAATTTTAGAAAGAGGAGTGACCTTTCCGTTTGTAGATGTCTTTGTTTTAGAAAGTAATCACAAATTATTTACTAAAAGTGCCCTCGTACAAATTTCAGGAAGGGTCGGTCGAAGTAAAGAAAGACCAACAGGTAAACTACTTTTTCTATCAGATGGTATAACACGAGAAATGAAGAAAGCGATCAAAGAAATAAAGGAAATGAATCAGGAGGCTGGATTTTGAAAGAATGTTTACTTTGTACGAAAGAGTTGAAAACTGGTGAACATTTCACAGACCTTATTTTTATGAATCAACAAGAAGAATGGATTTGTAAAGAATGCAAAGAAGACTTCGAACAAATTGGCGAAATCCATTGTCCTAGATGTTTTAAAGATAAGGAGGAGAAAGTATGTAAAGATTGCGAATACTGGATACAAAAGGGGAATATGGTCGAACATGAAGCATTATATAGATATAATGCAGCAATGAAGGACTATTTCAAGCGATATAAATTTGAAGGAGATCGTTTATTAGGAATGGTATTTGCATGTGAAATCAAAAAAGCCTTGAAAAAATATAAAAGCTATACGATAATACCGACTCCAATCAGCCATGAAAAAAAGCAGGAGAGAGGATTCAATCAAGTATCGACTATACTAGATTTTGCAGAGATAAAGTACAACAGTCTCTTCCAAAAAGAAGACACTTTAGCCCAATCAAAAAAAACAAGAGAAGAAAGATTAAAAACCTCTCAGCACTTTCAATTAAAAGGAGAAATTTCAGAAAAGCAGAAATATCTAATCATCGATGATATCTACACAACGGGCAAAACAATCGAATTAATGAAGCGCCTACTAATTGAAAAAGGTGTGAAAGAAATAAAGACATTTTCAATCGCAAGGTAAAAAAAGATTTGCAAAAACTTTATGAAAGCGTTATAATATACATATAAATAAAAACATAATGTTTAGAAAGTAGGTACTAATATGATTAAATATAGTATCCGTGGTGAAAACCTAGAAGTAACAGAAGCCATTCGCGACTATGTCGTTTCTAAACTCGAAAAGATTGAAAAATATTTTCAGGCAGATCAAGAGCTAGACGCTCGAGTAAACTTAAAAGTTTACCGTGAAAAGACCGCAAAAGTAGAAGTAACCATTCCGCTTGGATCTATCACACTTCGTGCAGAAGATGTCTCTCAAGATATGTACGGTTCAATTGATCTAGTTGTAGATAAAATTGAACGTCAAATTCGTAAGAATAAAACAAAAATCGAAAAGAAAAATCGTGTTAAATCTGGTGCAGGTAAATTGTTTACCGATGCGGTTGTAGAAGAAGCAGCAACCACAGAAAAAGTTGTTCGCTCAAAAACAATTGATCTAGAGCCAATGGATTTAGATGAAGCGATCCTTCAAATGGATCTATTAGCACACGACTTCTTCATTTATCGTGATGCAGAAGACAACACAACAAATGTGATCTACCGTAGAGAAGATGGAGACATCGGTCTATTGGAAGTAAAAGAATAGAGATCAAAAAGAGATTGAAAACATCAATTAAATTATAGAGAAATCAGGAGCATTTATGCTCCTGATATTTTTATATAAACCAAAAAAGTAAAAAAACTTTCAAAAAAATAAAATTTTTTGG
>NZ_KV812833.1:0-254 GCF_001813525.1 Streptococcus sp. HMSC065C01
GAATCAATCTCGACATCAGAATCATTGTCAGCATCGTTGAGCACTTCAGTATCAGAAAGTCAGTCAGTTTCTACTTCAGTTTCAGTCTCAACATCTGAGTCAGTTTCAGTCTCTGAATCATTGTCAGCCTCTGAGTCGGTTTCAACATCGGAATCAACTTCTGCGTCTGAGTCAGCCTCAACGTCTGAATCAGTGTCTACTTCTGAATCACTTTCAACGTCTGAATCAATCTCGACATCAGAATCATTGTCAGC
>NZ_KV812833.1:354-1292 GCF_001813525.1 Streptococcus sp. HMSC065C01
GAGTCAGTATCAGAAAGTCAGTCAATTTCAACGTCTGAATCAGTGTCAGCGTCTGAGTCGGTTTCAACGTCCGAATCAGTCTCGACTTCTGAATCGGCATCAACTTCCGAATCAGTTTCAACGTCCGAATCAGTCTCAGCGTCTGAGTCAGTTTCAACCTCTGAATCAGTATCGACATCTGAGTCAGTCTCAGTCTCTGAGTCAGTATCTACGTCCGAATCAGCGTCAGCCTCTGAATCTGAGTCGGTATCAGCATCAGAATCAGCCTCTGCTTCTGAATCAGTTTCAACATCAGAATCAGTCTCAGAGTCCGAATCAGTTTCAACGTCTGAATCGGTTTCTGTATCAGAATCAATCTCGACATCAGAATCATTGTCAGCATCGTTGAGCAATTCAGTATCAGAAAGCCAGTCAGTCTCTACTTCGGTTTCAGTTTCGATGTCAGTATCTGTATCTGAGTCAGCATCGACATCGGAGTCAGTTTCAACGTCCGAATCAGTTTCTGCGTCTGAGTCAGTATCAAGGTCCGAATCAGTTTCTGCGTCTGAGTCAGTATCAACGTCCGAATCAGTCTCAACCTCAGAATTAGTTTCAACGTCAGAGTCATTGTCAGCATCTGAATCAGTCTCTACGTCTGAATCAGTATCAACATCAGAATCTGTGTCAACGTCTGAATCATTATCTACGTCAGAATCGGCCTCAACATCCGAGTCAGTTTCTACGTCAGAATCAGCGTCAACATCTGAATCAGCGTCAATATCAGAATCGGTTTCGGCGTCCGAGTCATTGTCAGCGTCCGAATTAGTTTCAACGTCTGAATCTGCATCTACATCAGAATCTGTATCAAGGTCCAAATCAGTTTCTGCGTCTGAGTCAGCCTCAACGTCCGAATCAGTATCAACCTCTGAATTAGTTTCAACGTCAGAGTCATTGTCAGC
>NZ_KV812833.1:1392-5127 GCF_001813525.1 Streptococcus sp. HMSC065C01
TCTGCATCTGCTTCTGAATCACTCTCGACATCAGAATCAGTATCAACGTCAGAGTCAGTTTCAACGTCTGAATCGGTATTTACTTCAGAATCAGTTTCAACGTCCGAATCAGCATCAACGTCTGAATCAATCTCGACATCAGAGTCAGTTTCGGCGTCTGAATCAGTATCAACATCAGAATCTGTGTCAACGTCTGAATCGGTGTCTACTTCAGAATCAGTCTCAACGTCTGAGTCAGTGTCTACATCTGAATCGGTTTCAACGTCAGAATCAGCATCAGCGTCAGAATCAGTCTCTGCATCTGAGTCAGCATCATTGAGTACCTCTGCACCTGAATCAACTTCAACATCAGTAAGTACTTCAGTTTCAGTGAGTCAATCACAATCAGGATCAACATCTGGTAGCGGTTCATACTCTAACTCAATGAGCCAATCAATTTCTCGTTCAGAGTCATTGTCTGCATCAGAATCAGCAAGTGGATCACAAAAACACAGCCGGTCTGTAGTGCTTCCGAATACTGGTGAAACAGGATCTGTAACATCAGCTCTTCTCGGGGTAGTTACAGGGTTAGCTGGAATTGCTGGACTTACCCGACGTAAAAAGAAGGGGAGCTGATCTAGTAGGAAAAATCATTTTTTCGAGTGAATCTCATAGGAGATTCACTTTTTTATTAGTAGAATGAATTATTTTTAATGTGTTACAAAAAAATTTGAAAATTAAACGATAATATATAAGTTTTTTGTAGCAAATTACTTGAATCTACGTAGTATTGCTGTATAATGAATAATGACTACAATGTAAGGGGAATATCATGCAATTTAAGCGTTCAAAAGGAAACTTTCGTGAAACAGATCGTGTCGTACGCTTCAAATTAATTAAATCAGGAAAAAATTGGCTTCGAGCATCAACAGCTGCTCTAGGCCTCTTTCGCGTGGTGCGTGGGCAAGTGGAGGAGACCATCATTGCCAACGTACAGCAAGATCAAATAGAAAGTCAAAAGAATAACCAAGCCTTCTTAAAAGGGTTGATTACGGTAGGGACTGTTTTTGGTGGTGCTGTGCTTGCTACGACAGCTAAGGCGGAGGATGCAACATCACTTGCACCAACGGTTTCTGAGACAAAAGAGGAAACTTTGGCAGAAGTGGATAGTGTGGTTTTAGCGAAAACTTCAAGCCAGCCTTCAGAATCCAGCTCTGTTTCAGGATCAACCAGCCTTTCTACATCTGAGAGTGCGTCTGCTTCGATCAGTGAATCCACGTCTTTATCCTTGAGCGAAGTTGGATCAACTGCATTATCAACAGCACTTAGCGAGTCTACCCAAGCTCTAGAGTCAGAAGCAGGTATTGAAGAGCCAACTAGTTTAGAAGAAGCCACTGTTTTAGAACAAAATACCTCTGAAGCTGAATTGCTTCAAGAAATTGCAGGGAATTACGCATCTAAAATGACGGACACCGATCGCCGAGCAGTGGTCGAAGCGGTCATTAACAAAGTGCAGGCCGAAGTGGCTGCAAGTAATAACTTGATCCATACCAATGCCAGTGCTCAAGCTTATGCTGACCAGCGCGATCGTTTGGAGAAAGCTGTCGATGAGATGATGACGACCTTGACAGCTGCAGGTTTTGTGGGAAATACAAATGTAGATGGGAAACCTGCGATCTCTGCTCAGTTAGCACCTCTAGCTGAGGAAACATACTTGGCTGATGATGTATTGGATATGAGCCCGAACCCAGAAGATCCCAATGGTGCGAGTGTAGAAGATCCTACACTTGACACACCAGGATATGCTAAGGATCCTCATCTAGATAAAGATCTCTTAAGGTTTTCGCCTGAAGAGTTGAAAAATTTTTTAGGTGAGCCCTACACCAATCGTTATACATTTGGTATTTGGGACTTTGTGAATAAACAAGGAGAGTCACTTGGTTACTATGCGACCATGTCGATTGATATCAGTGAGATAGACCCGGAAAAGCATAAGGCAATGGATGTTTATTTCCGCATTGTTCGGAAATCAGATGGGGCTGAAATTTTTTCACAAACTGTATCTCCAGAAGGATATGGCCAAGATATTCAATTACCAAAAGAAGTACTAATTGGTCAGGCTCCCCTTGGGAACAAGGTTTTTAATTCGGAACCTTCTACAGGTAATGGGACCTTTGGAATGCTAACGAATTTTATTCCGGAACAGGCTTTCTTATTCCGGAGTATTTATGATGTCATGACGCCTGAGAATCAAGGGCAGTTGATTAGGACGTATCCTAGTATCAAAATTCCATCTATGATGGGACAACAATCGACCTTCTATAGAGAAGTGGACCCGAATGGTAGATGGTTCAATGGGCAATATGAACCAACGGGGAAAGAAAGATCCTTACTAGAGTATAGAATCTACGGATTGGAAGGCCAGCATTATACAGCTTCTAATCCACGCGAATTTCCTGGTTATGTACAGGTCCCAGCGCATACCGTATTCCCAAATCGTCAAAGTGGGGTGTTCGATAATAGCAAGAATGGGAAATCAAGAGTTGAACTATTAGGGGATGCACGTGAGCATTTCATTAAAAGTGAAGTTGTCACCCTTAATCAAAATGGTGATTATTCTCTTCGCTACTATGTTTTAGATCCTTCTAAAATCCATGATGTTAGTAGTGGTGATGTAGGAAATGCTAAGGTAACCGATGTATATACACTTGTTTATGAAAAAGAATTTAAACAAGATAGTACGGATAACCTTTCAGATTTAGGTGGAACTCGTAAAGTTGAAAGTAAAAACAAGGATTATTTCCTGAATGTTACACCAAAACGAATAGATTACCAACATTTTGAGTTGGATATTACAGGTTGGTTCTCTAGTAAGGAGACAGTTACATACACTGATGAGAAAACAGGAATAGAATATACTGTTCCAAAACCATTCACGGAACTTCCAAAATCGGCCTACCTCGATAAAAATACGACCATGGTCGTGGGAGAAGATGCAACACCTCAAGGAGCAGATGGTTTTTCCAACTTCAAACAAACGATCAAAAAAATAGTAGATTCATACCCCTTAACGAGTGTGAACTATTACTATCGGAAGATGACACCGTCAGAATCTGCTTCACAATCTCAAAACTTCTCGATTTCAACTTCAGAGTCACTAGTTTCAGAATCCGTTTCATCTTCTCAATCTGTTTCGGTCAGTGAGTCCGTTTCCTTGTCACAAGCATCTAGCTCCGCCAGTCAATCAGACTCCTTGATTAAAGAATCCGTATCTGCCAGCCAATCGGAATCACTGGTTCAAGCGTCTGTATCTGCCAGCCAGTCTGATTCGTTGGTTCAGGCCTCCGTTTCAGCGAGTCAATCAGATTCGTTAGTTCAGGCCTCCGTTTCAGCAAGTCAATCGGATTCGCTGGTTCAGGCATCTGTATCGTCTAGCCAATCAGAATCCTTGGTTCAATCGTCGGTTTCAGCAAGCCAGTCTGAGTTGTTGATTCAAGCCTCAGTTTCTGCCAGTCAGTCTGATTCGTTGGTTCAGGCCTCTGTTTCAGCAAGTCAATCGGATTCGTTAGTTCAGGCCTCAGTCTCTGCTAGCCAGTCTGAGTCGCTGCTCAAAGAGTCGGTTTCTTCAAGCCAGTCAGATTCATTGGTTCAAGCGTCCGTTTCAGCAAGCCAGTCTGAGTCGTTGGTTCAGGAATCCGTATCAGCAAGTCAATCGGAGGCTCTAGTCCAAGCGTCCGTATCTGCAAGTCAGTCAGA
>NZ_KV812833.1:5227-6848 GCF_001813525.1 Streptococcus sp. HMSC065C01
CGTCCGTATCTGCAAGTCAGTCAGATTCATTGATTAAAGAATCTGTATCAGCGAGTCAGTCAGAGTCACAAGTTCAAGATTCGGTTTCAGCGAGTCAATCGGAGTCGCTGGTCCAAGAGTCGGTATCATCCAGTCAATCAGACTCACAATCAAAAGCAGCATCAGCATCTAAGAGTGTGTTTGAAAAAGCCTCTAAATCTGCTTCGTTGAGTCAGTCGGTATCCTTATCTAATTTAGCATCTAGATCAATTTCTGTGTCTCAATCGCAGTCAACATCGGCGGTTGGATCGGAGGAAGTGGTTTCTCAACTGATTTCCTTGTCACAATCTATTTCGATGAGCAAAAAGCTGTCAGAATCCGTTTCGTTGAGTCAGTCAGAGTCGTTGATTCAAGGCTCAGTTTCCGCAAGCCAATCAGACTCGTTAGTACAAGCGTCCGTTTCTGCGAGTCAATCAGACTCGCTGGTTCAGGCATCGGTATCAGCAAGTCAATCAGATTCCTTGGTTCGAGTCTCAGTTTCCGCCAGTCAGTCAGACTCGCTGATTCAAGAGTCAGTTTCCGCCAGCCAGTCTGAATACTTGGTTCAAGCATCCGTTTCAGCCAGCCAATCGGATTTCTTGGTTCAACGCTCCGTTTCAGCGAGTGAATCAGAATTGTTGCTTCAGGAATCTGTATCGGCCAGTCAATCCGATTCCCTTGTTCAGGAGTCTGTCTCAGCTAGTCAATCAGATTCATTGATACAAGAATCAGTCTCGGCTAGCCAATCAGACTCGTTAGTACAAGAATCCGTATCTGCCAGCCAATCCGATTCGCTGGTTCAAGAGTCAGTTTCGGCAAGTGAATCGAATTCATTGGCTCAAGAATCGATCTCAGCAAGCCAATCAGATTCTTTGGCTCAATCGTCTGTTTCAACCAGTCAGTCCGAGTCATTGGTTCAGGAATCCGTATCTGCCAGTCAGTCAGACTCGCTGATTCAAGAATCAGTTTCCGCGAGTCAATCCGACTCGTTGGTTCAGGCATCTGTATCGTCTAGCCAATCAGAATCCTTGGTACAAGCGTCCGTTTCTGCGAGTCAATCGCAATCTACTTCTGATATCGAATCTAAGTCTCAAATTACAGAATCTATGTCCTTTTCTCGTTCTGATTCAATGAGTCAGTCGGAATCGCAAGTATCGACTGATTTGCAATCAACATCATTGAGTCAATCAGAATCGTTGGTTCAAGAGTCAGTTTCGGCAAGTGAATCGGAATTATTGGTTCAGGAGTCTGTATCTGCCAGTCAATCAGAGTCGCAGGTTCAAGCCTCAGTATCTGCTAACCAATCGGATTCGTTGGTTCAAGCATCTGTATTGACCAGCCAATCAGAATCACCAGTTCAAGAGTCGATTTCAGCTAGTCAGTCAGACTCGCTGATTCAAGCCTCCGTTTCAGCAAGTGAATCAGAATCGCTACTCCAAGAGTCGATCTCAACTAGTCGATCCGAATCTTTGGTTCAAGAATCCGTTTCTTCAAGCCAATCTGAATCCTTGCTTCAGGAGTCTGCCTCAGCTAGTCAGTCAGAATCACTGGTCCAAGAGTCAGTTTCTGCGAGTGAATCGGAATTATTGGTTCAGGAGTCTGT
>NZ_KV812833.1:6948-44751 GCF_001813525.1 Streptococcus sp. HMSC065C01
AGAGTCGCAGGTTCAAGCCTCAGTATCTGCTAGCCAATCAGACTCGCTGGTACAAGAATCAGTCTCAGCAAGTCAATCAGATTCATTAGTTCAAGCTTCTGCTTCGACAAGCGAATCGGCTTCAACTTCTCATGTCGTAGCTGCATCGCAGGTTTCAGAGTCTGGATCGTTCTCTCGATCCGTTTCTGAGAGTCTATCTGCTTCACAATGGACATCCCATTCAGAATCTCTAGCATCAACATCTGTTTCAAAATCAGACTCCTATAGCCAATCAACTTCGCTCCTTTCAGCAAGCGAATCGGCTTCAACGTCCATGCCAGTATCTGAATTTCCTTTGACGAGTGTTTCAGATTCTATAAGCGCATCATCAACAGAGAGTCAATCCTTATCGCAGGAAATTTCTGAATGGATCAGTGTGTCTTATGCGTCAAGTTTCTCTGCTGTGACAAGTTCTTCGGAGTCTGTCGTGTCTTCGTTAGACACCTCTTACTCAGAATCTCCATCAGATGCAAGCTCGCTAAGTGCGACACGTTCTTCAGGACCTGCTCTTCCAGAGACAGGTGCCCATCCTTCATCTAATATTCTTGCTACAGGAGCTTCCATTCTTCTGTCTGGATTAGCCCTTTTAGGAATTCGGAAAAAAGATGGCAAATAAAACCTTAAAAGACCGGAATGAACCGGTCTTTTATTGATCTAGAATGTCTAAGAAGTTGGGAAATATGTTATAATGAATGAGGAAGTTTTCGTTGAGGGATATGAAAAAGGTTACTTTGTGAAAAGCTCTGTTTGCCTTCATATCTTCAGAAAATATGGGATTAAAAAAGAAGAGTCAGAGGAAAGAGATGAAAATCCATTTTACAAATCTATTTGGGCAATCTTCGAAAAGTGTTGCCCTGATGGCACAAAACGATATTATGAATGTCGTTCGTGAACTTGGGGTTAATGAATTAGGGATCTACTTTTATGATCATAGCAATGAACCAGCTAGCGAATTGAACTCGCGAATGGATGGGATTTTAGCAGGCGTTGCTTTTGGGGATATTGTCTTCGTTCAATCTCCTTCTTGGAATGGAATTGAGTGGGACCGCCGTTTGGTTGATAAGTTAAAACTCCTTCAAACCAAGCTGGTCATGTTTATCCATGATGTTCCACCACTCATGTTTGAGAGCAATTATTACCTAATGCCCAACTATATCGACATGTACAATCAGAGTGATCTGGTCGTTGTTCCGTCAGAGCAAATGTACCATCGTCTAGTATCAGAAGGACTCACAGTGAAAAAATATGTGGTCCAAAAGTTGTGGGATTTGACCCATAGTTTGGACCTCTATACTCCGCAATTTGAGAAAAAACTGATCTTCTCAGGAAATCCTTCACGTTTCCCACATATCATCGACTGGAAATATGATACACCCCTTCATGTTTATACCGAACCAGTTGAAGGAGTTGATTATTCCAAGGTCCATATTGAAGGGTGGCGAACTAAGCAAGAGTTGCTTTTGGAGCTTTCTAAGGGGGGGTTTGGGCTGGTCTGGGGAAATTCAGAGAACCCCGAGGATGAGCGAGATTACTACAAAGAAAATATTTCCTACAAATTATCGACTTACTTATCCGCAGGTCTTCCGGTAGTCGTGCCAGACTATTTGTCAAATGCAGACTATATTCGAGAAAAAGGGCTTGGCTTTGTAGCATCCAGTCTTGAAGAAGCTAATCGTCTGGTTCAAGACTGCACAGAAGAAGCGTATGCCCAAATGGTCCAAAAGGCTCACTATACTTCTTATTTGATCCGCAATGGCTATTTTACAAAGAAATTATTCGTCGATACCATCATGGCTTTAGGAGAATAATGTCCAAGTAAACCAGATTCTTCAGATAAACATCTGAAGGATTTTTTGTTGAATACGGTACCAAATGGGGAATTTGAAATATTATCAAATATTAGTGACAAATGAGTTTGGAAAAGTCGCAAATTATGGTAAAATAAGTTGAGATAAAATGCTCTAAAGGCACATATTTAAAGGCTGTTTCCCTGGTGGAAGAGTCAAAATGAGTAAGAGAAAGTTTAAAAGAAATGTTAAAACGATCTGAAGTAGGAAAGAGATTTTGTTGGACGATATTTTTCGTCTTTATTTATGTTTTGGGAAGTAAAATTTCCCTGCCTTTTGTTGACTTATCAAAGGCCTTGAGACTCAATGAGGGAACGACAACGGGCTTGCAGCTCTCAAGCGCTGTGATGGGGGGAAATCTCCGCGGGATGTCGATCTTTTCGATCGGTCTATCCCCATGGATGTCTTCCATGATTTTGTGGCGGATGTTTACCGTTTCAAAACGCTTTAACCTCGAAAAAACCAGCACGGAGATAGTGGAGCGGCGAAAGATGTACGTGACCTTGGCGCTCGCCATCGTCCAGTCTTTGGCAGTGGCCATGTATCTCCCCTTGAAGACAGGGTTGAACCCCGGACTTGTCATTGCGGTCAATACCATGATTATGGTAGCCGGAGCCTTCTTTTTAGTTTGGCTCTCCGATCTAAATGCCGCTTTGGGCCTTGGAAGTTCTGTTGTGATCATGATGGCTGGGATGGTTATGTACCTGCCAGAAGATGTGATGCAGACCCTTTCAAGTGTCAATAATATCCCAGAGATCGCTTATGTTCTGGGCGTGATTTTTATCTTGATTTTTGTCTATGTGGCAGTCTTGGTGGAATATTCCAAGTACCAGATTCCTGTCAATAAATTAGGGATCCACAACAACTTGAAAAGTTATACTTTTTTGGATATCAAGCTCAACCCAGCAGGAGGGATGCCCTTTATGTACGCCATGACCTTGGTGTCCATTCCTCAGTATGCCATGCTCTTGATCTTGTCTATGGATTCCAATGCCAAGTGGGCTGCTCGTTTAGCCAAACACTTGGTGATGGGAGATCCGATTTGGATCCTTCTTTACATTCTGATGATCGCCCTTCTCTCTTTTGCTTTTGCCTTTGTCAATGTAAACGGAGAAGAAATTGCAGATAAGATGATGAAGGCTTCCGAGTATATCGATCATGTCTATCCTGGAGCAGATACACGTCGCTATATCAATAAAATTGTGCTACGCTTGACGGTTTTTGGGACCTTGTATCTGATCCTCTTCACGGCGCTTCCTTTTTCTCTCCTGTTATGGGATAAGGATCTCTTGCGCTTGACCATGATTCCAGGAACCTTCCTCATGTTTGTCGGGATGATTTACAATATCCGAGAAGAAATTCGTGCCCTTCGTGTGAATCAACGTTATACAAGAATATTCTAGGAGTAACCATGTATTATTTTGTACCAGCCTGGTATGGAACGGACCGCATCTGGCAGCAAACAGCTACCCCTTGGTACTGGATGCGAGAGTCCATTGAATTTGACGATACCATTAATCAAGTTCGTATTTTTCAAGAAGCAGAAATGGATCGGATCTTATTGTTGCCTCAATATAGTCCACAACTGCGCTATTTTTTGCACCGCCAAGATTTGTTAGAGACAGATGTGCTTTCGATTTTTGATAAGATCCAACAGGTTCCGTCTGATTTGGCTATGCGCCCAGTTCAGCTTCAGGACATCGAATGGCCGAGTGAGACCACTTTTTCCTATACTCCCTTTTTGGTGATGGCATTTCGTAAGGGCCACCACCTAGCGAAAATTGATATGGGAGTGGATGGGAACCTTCTCTCTTTGACCCGTTATAAGAATGACGAGATCAGCTACATCGAGTACATAGATGATCGTGGCTTTATCTCTAGTAGAATCTACTACAATGAGGGAAAACCCTATTTCCAAGAGTATCTGAGTTTTGATGGGCAATGGGTTTTGAGAGAGATGTTGATCGAAGAGAACCACTCCGTCATGGTCAATGAAGCTTTCTTTCATGCCTTCAAAAAAGAAAGCTATGCCAATATGGGAGACGTTGTCGCTGAAAAAATGAAGGAACAGCTAGCAACCTTGGTTCCAGGACGAGATCAGTTGGTTTTGGCAGCTCATCCAGCAAATTTGGCCTTTTTACAAGATACAGCAAGTAGTGTCAAGAAAGTCTTGTCTTTCTACGGGGATCGCCAGCCCTTGTCTGCCGAAAACTTTGCCCTCTATTTTGATATGATTGATGCCCAGCTCTTGATCACAGATAGTGAAAAAACCAAAGAAGCGATTGGGGTCTTTTCTCCTAGCTTGGCTCAAAAGACACACCGGATTACCTCTTTTGACTCCCGCCTCCGTTTGGGATCTAGTCAGGAGCGCAAGGAATCGAAGATTTACTTTTACGTCAATGAAGCTGAGCTTCCAAGTAAGAGCCAGCTCAAGAAGGTTCTGGAGGTCTTGGCGCAACATCCTTTATTTGAAGTTGTTTTTGCATTTTACAATGGATCACCGGAGCGTGTTAAGGAATTAGAAGGGCAACTCGAGGAATTGATCGCTAGCGAGCAGGACTTGCATCTGGTTCAATCACCAGCCCAAATGGAAGGGCTTGGGGAAAACCAGATTATCGATGAAGAGTCCGTACAAGACGCACCGGATTATCGCTTTGTAGTTAAGAATTTTTCAAATGAAAATGACATTATTCAAGAATTGGGAAAAACCCGCTTGATTGTAGATTTAAGCGAGGAACCCAACCTCTACACGCAGATTGCAGGGATCTCTGCTGGGATTCCTCAAGTCAACCGCGTCCAGACAGAATATGTTGATCATTTGAAAAATGGCTATGTCTTATCAAAGGGAGACAAGGAATTAGAGAAGGCGATTACGCACTTTTTATTGGAATTGAAGCCTTGGAACGAAGCCTTGGTCTACTCGATTGAAAAAATTCAAGAATACACCGGTCAACGCTTGATCGAGAAATGGGAAGGATGGATGAAAGAACGTCATGGATAAAAAACTACAAATACCCCATATTCTCCAAATCGGCTCAAGCAGTTGGCAGGATCAAGTGGAGCTTCCTGCTGGTCTAGGCTGGCACTTTTTTCAAGCTACCACTCTTCCATCGCTCAAAGAGTATATGGAAGAAGAGGAAATCTCCAAATTCAAAGCCTTGATTCTGGAAAAGCCAGAAGATTTATTAGCTTTAGGAGAAGACCTGGCTTATTTCCAGCCTTATACTGTTTTTTATGATCAAAGCCGTAAGCTAGAGGCACCTTCTGCAGAATTAGCTCACCTCTTAAGGCTTAAACAAGCGAGACCCTGGGATTTCTCGAACAAGCATCAATTTCTCTATATTTTAGACCGCTTTTTATACGACAATCAATACGGAGATGCCTTTACAGTTCGTGACCTGCAGGTGAGACCTGATTTTGCTGGTCAGCAAACAGTCTTGGGGCAACATTTCCTCAAGCTTGACGGAGCATACGGGGAAGAGTTTACGCCGATTGCTCAGTGGGTTTACAATTATGTGTATGACGCTAGCCGCCCCATCAATTTTTGGTTGGAATACGAAAAAGATCCTAGCTGTCAGCTACAACTGCGGATCCAATTTTACCGCTATGGAGCTTTGGATGATTGGGTCAAAGATGTGGTCTTTTCAGAAGAAGAGATGCAAGCGCCCTTAGAATTGGATGGAGCAGAACCTTATTATCTAGCTTTTTCGCTGGAGGCAAAAGGAGAGGGGACGCTTACGATCGGAGCCTTACATAAGCGCTTGTCACATGGTCCTTTAGGAGAGATGACAGTAGGAGCTAAGACGCTACGGGACCACAAACGTCAAGAAATTTTTGCTTATTTCCATCCTGGCGATATGAAGCCCCCTTTAAACATTTACTTTTCTGGGTATCGTCCAGCCGAAGGATTTGAAGGGTTTGGGATGATGCGTGCGATGGGTAGTCCCTTTATTCTCTTTTCTGACCCAAGACTGGAAGGTGGATCCTTTTATATGGGCTCAGAAGAATTAGAAAATCAAATTACAGCCTTTATTGATCAGCACTTGGACTTGCTCGGCTTTGAGCCAAAAGATATGAATTTCTCAGGCTTGTCCATGGGGACCTTTGGTGCCCTTTACTATGGTGCCCTTTATTCTCCTCATGCGATCTTGGTCGGAAAACCCATTGTCAACCTGGGGGATGTCGCTGCCAATCTGAAATTTAAACGTCCAGATGAGTTTGGAACATCCCTAGATATGATGCAGTTGATCATTGGTCAAGTGTCGCAAGAAGGGATCGGTCAGCTGAATCAACGTTTCTGGGACCGGTTTAACCAGGCAGATTTCAAGGATACGATTTTAGCCCTTGCCTATATGAGGGATGATGACTATGACCAGCAGGCTTATCCAGATATTTTAGAGGCCTTGTATGAATTGCCGGTTCGTATTATCAGCACTAGCCGTGCCGGTCGACACAATGATGCGAGTGGTCCGATCATTGAGTGGTTTGTGACCCAGTACAAAGAAATCATGGAAAGAGACTTTGGAAGAAACCAATGATAAAAATAAAAGAAAATGAAAGCAGACGAATCTACTGGGGCGATACTGTTCTAGCAGATTATCTTTGGGGGTCGACCATTCAGGCGACTGCCCAAGGAAGCGTTCAGTTTCAGAACCCCCTCATGCCATCTGGTCAAGTGCTGAAAACTTGGCATTCGCAGACAAATTTTGGCGCAACTCGTCAAATTCCGAGTCTGCCCCTGCTCAAAAGAGAGCAAGATTATGAACTGGTTATCACGATGGAAGCGACTCCCGCTCATACCGTTATGGTAGAAATCATCTTTAAAGATCGCTTTGGAGAGGTCGTTGGCCGTCGAGTAACCGCAGAAGGTCGCTTGCCGTTTACCTATCCAGATCAAGCATACGCCTATGAAGTACGCTTGCTCAGTGCAGGTTTGCAAGAGTTTACCTTCCACTATTTCACGATTCAACCAATATCGTCTGAGGGAGCAGAAGTTCTCGAATAGACGAACATCACTGCAAAAAAAGAGGATTACATTGGATTACGTTAAATTAAGAAACATCAAAAAAATCTTAAAAGAAGTCAATAGCTGGAAGGATGACATGGCCCGCTTGACGGATCGACAACTACAGGAGAAGACTGTGGAATTTCGGGAACGTCTAGCTAAGGGTGAGACCTTGGATGATCTCTTGCCGGAAGCATTTGCGGTTGCGCGGGAAGCTGATAAACGGGTCTTGGGCATGTTTCCTTATGACGTGCAAGTCATGGGAGGAATTGTCCTCCACCAAGGCAATGTCGCTGAAATGAATACCGGTGAAGGAAAGACCTTGACGGCAACTATGCCGGTTTATCTCAATGCCTTAGAGGGCAAAGGGGTCATGGTTATTACGACCAATACCTATCTGGCAACTCGGGATGCAGAAGAGATGGGACAGGTCTACCGCTTTTTGGGCTTGACTGTTGGAGTTCCCTTGAAACAATCAGAAGACGAAGAATTAGATCCAGAAGTCAAACGGGAGATTTACCGGTCAGATGTCATTTATACGACTAATACTAGTCTGGGCTTTGACTATTTAACAGAGAACTTGACGGCTTCTGCAGATGGCCAGTTTTTAGCAGACTTCAATTACGCCATTGTCGATGAGATTGATTCGGTGCTTCTAGATAGTGCCCAGACTCCCTTGATTATTTCTGGTTCTCCTCGGGTTCAGTCCAACCTTTATGGGATTATTGATACCCTGATCCAAACCTTCAAAGAAGGGGAAGACTTCAAGTTTGATGAAGAAAAGAAACGAGTTTGGTTGACTCGAAAAGGAGCTCATGCAGCAGAAGCCTTTCTAGCCATTCCCAACCTCTATGATCCCCAATACCGTGACTTGGTCCGCCATATCAGCCTAGCCCTGCAGGCCAATAAAAACTTTATTAAGGATAAGGATTATGTCATTCATCCCAATGTTGAAGGGCAACCGGAGATTGTCTTACTAGACCAGGCGACGGGTCGCTTGATGGAAATGACCCGCTTGCAAGGAGGACTCCACCAGGCGATTGAAGCTAAAGAGGGTCTCAAGCTGACCCAAGAAACACGGGCCATGGCTTCTATTACTTACCAAAACCTCTTTAAGATGTTTCGGAAGTTGGGTGGCATGACCGGGACTGGGAAGGTCGCTGAGGCAGAGTTTCTTGATACCTATGCCATGTCAGTGATCAAGATCCCAACCAATCGTAAGAAGATCCGCAAGGATTTGCCGGATGAAATCTATCAGACCTTGCCGGAAAAAATCGTGGCTTCCCTGGATTATGTGAAGAAGGTCCACGAAAAGGGCAATCCGATCCTGGTCTTTGCCGGATCCGTTGAGATGTCGATTCTTTATTCGAATCTTCTTTTGCGGGAAGGGATTCCTCACAATCTTCTCAATGCTAACAATGCTCCTCGAGAGGCCCAGATCATTAAGGAGTCTGGTCGAAAAGGTGCTGTGACGGTTGCGACCTCAATGGCCGGTCGGGGAACCGATATCAAGTTGGGACCAGGAGTCGCTGAGTTAGGTGGCTTGGTGGTTGTTGGGACTGAGCGGATGATGAACCAGCGGATTGACCTTCAAATTCGTGGACGTTCAGGTCGTCAAGGAGATCCCGGTTTGACCAAGTTCTTCGTCTCTTTGGAAGACGATTTGATGAAAAACTGGGGGCCAGACTGGATCCAGGATACCTATCAAGACTATGATGTGGATGAGCGGATTGGTTCAGCCAAAGCTCTGACCAAGCGCAAGTATAGAAACTTGGTGGAACGGGCCCAAAATGCTAGTGAAAGTTCTGGTCAGGCCAGTCGTCGGATGACGTTAGAATTTGCGGAAAGCATGAACATTCAGCGTGCCATCGTCTACGAAGAGCGCGACCGCTTGATCAAACAAGAAGGACGCTTGGATGATATCGTTGAAAAAGTGCTTCGTTCCGTCTTTTCAAGTGTAGCCCATAAAAAAGAATACAAGGAACCGGTAGCTTTTTATCGCTATATGTTAGACAATGTTAGTTACCAAGTGGATCCGGAAAAGGCCCACCAAACCTTCCGTAGCAAGAAAACCAAAGAGAATTTCTTATGGGAGATTGCTAAAAGCGAGTTGGAAGCTAAGTATGAGATCTTAGGCACCGATGAAGTGATCGCCCAATTCCAGCGCATGGCCATCCTAAAAGCTATCGATGAAAACTGGGTCGAGCAGGTAGACTATCTGCAACAATTGCGCATGGCGCTCTCTGGTCAGTACACCAGTCAGAAAAACCCTTTGGTAGAATTTTTCCAAGAAGCCTACCAATCCTTTGAACGAATGAAAGAGGCGGCCAAAGAACAAATGGTCCGCAATCTCTTACTGAGTCGAGTAGAAATCAATAAAAAAGGGGAAATTGTCTTGCATTTCCCATAAAAGAGGACATTATGACAGTATACAATATCAACCTTGGAATCGGTTGGGCCAGCAGTGGTGTTGAGTATGCCCAGGCCTACCGTGCCCAGTTGTTACGCAATATCCATCAACCAGCCAAGTTTGTTTTTATGGATATGATCTTAGCCGATAATATCCAGCATTTAACAGAAAATATCGGTTTTAAAAATGATGAAATCATCTGGCTCTATAGCCATTTTACAGATATAAAAATTGCGCCAACGACCTATACCATTGATCAGGTCTTAGCAGGTTTTGCCGGAAAACCGACTCGGGAAGAAGTCGACGGCAAGATCAAGCGCTTCTTTTATGAGGACCAGGACAATTTTTTGACCTGCTACCTGCGCGAAGAAAACAGTCCTTATGTCGAACGCTGCGAGTACGTGTCTAGAGGGATTTTGGTGAGAAAGGATTATTTCTCCTATACCCGCTATTGTACAGAGTATTTCATTCCTAAGAACAACCAAGCCAACTTGATTGAGCGCCGCTTTTACAATGAAGACGGGACGGTTGCCTACAGCATGCAGATGGCGGATGGCCGCGAAATCTATCGTTTCCCAGATCGCTATCTAGTTGGTCGCCAAGAATTGATCCGCTACTTCATGCAAACCCTTCAATTGACCAAACAAGATCTGGTGATTTTGGATCGGGAAACCAATATCGGTCAGCCTATCTTTGAAGAAGCGCAAAAAGCCCGCCTGGGTGTGGTCGTCCATGCAGAGCACTTCAGTGCCAATAATGTTGACGATCAGTATATCCTGTGGAACAACTACTACGAGTACCAATTTACCAATGCTGACAAGGTGGACTTCTTTATTGTTGCGACCGACCGTCAAAAAGAAATCTTAGCCGAGCAGTTTGCCAAATACACCAACCATCAGCCAGCCATCTATACCATTCCAGTTGGGAGTCTTGCAAGCTTGCCACAAAACGAAAATCGCACCCCATTTTCTATGATTACTGCCTCTCGTTTGGCGACAGAAAAGCATATTGACTGGTTAGTGCGAGCAGTGGTTCGCGCCAAAAAAGAATTGCCAGAACTGTCTTTTGATATCTATGGAAAAGGTGGAGAAGAAGGCAAGCTGCGTTCTCTGATTGATGAATTGGGGGCGGCAGACTATATCCATCTCAAAGGGCATGCCAATCTAGAGAAAATTTATAAGAATTATGAGGTTTACCTGTCAGCGTCGACTAGTGAAGGCTTTGGGTTGACCTTGATGGAAGCGATTGGTTCTGGACTTCCGATTATCGGTTTTGACGTTCCTTATGGCAACCAGACCTTTGTCACAGAAGGGGAAAATGGCTATCTCATTCCGCCTTCAGCAGATCAAGTGGTCGACCAGATCGCTGCTGCCTATGCGGAAAAAATGATCCAGCTATACAAAAAAGATGATCTAGCCAGCATGCGTCAAGCATCTTATGCGCGTGCAGAAGACTTTTTGACCAGCCGAGTAGAAGAAGCTTGGGCACAATTGATAGAAGAGGTGACACATGCTGAACGTATTTGATAGTTATTCTCGTGAAAGCCAAGACTTGCTCCACTCCATGAAAGAGTCTGGCTTTGACCACCCGACCGTTGTTTTGGAGCCAAATGGTTTCTTACCAGACGGTGTCGAGTCTCCATTTATCTATTTCTTAGGACAAGCAAAAGGAGAGAAGCGCGGACGCTACTTTAATGAAGTTCCAGTGCCTGATTTCTGGGAAGTTTCTGGGGATAACAGTTCGGGAAAAGTGACCTACTATGGTCAGGAAAAAGCTCGAATTGTGTACCATGCTGCTTCCTATAAACGCATCGTTGAGCGCTTAGAGTGGTTAGATGACAAAGGGCAAGTGGTCATGGTTGAGCACTATGACCAATACGGTCGTAAGATTGCTGTAACGACTTGTGGTGATCAAGGTCAGTATTTGGTGACTACTTATTTTGAAGGGGATACCGAGCGCTTGACAGAAAATCACCAAACAGGGGATTTGATCTTGACCTTGGACCATCAACCCATGCGGATTTTCAAGAATCGCTTAGATTACTTTGCCTTTTATCTAGAGTATCGTGGTTTTGATCTAGATGGTTTGGTCTACAATACGCTGGCTACCTCCTTTAGCATTAGTCTCCAGCTAGGCAATAAAGGCATCAAAGGACGCGACGTCTTGGTGTGGCAGGAGCCTCTTCACGACAGTCTTCCGGGGAACATGCAGTTGATTCTAAAGAGCCCAGAAATCCGGACCAAGAAGATCTTGATTCCGCAAAACGCGACCTATCATCGTGCTTTGCAGTTGACCTCGCAAGATCAGCATAGCTATTTTGGTCCCCTTGGCTACCTGTATGATTTCAAGGTGAAAGACGATATCCGTAAAGACGCCTTTGTCTTGACCAATTCGGATCAGATTGAAGCCTTGACCTACCTAGTAGAGAGCTTGCCAAATGTGACCTTCCGTGTAGCAGCTTTGACGGAGATGTCTGCGAGCCTCTTGTCTATGGTCCGCTATCCAAATGTGGTCTTGTACCAAAATATCAGTCAAGAGCGGATCAAAGAGTTGCTTAAGGTCTCTAGTATTTATCTGGATATCAACCACTATGCAGAGGTACAAGGCATTGTTCGCAAGGCCTTCGAACACCAGCAAGTCATCCTTGCCTTTAGCCATACCCTGCATGACCGCCACTTCCTCGCACAAGCCAATATCTTTGATCAAGGAAAAGAAGCAGATATGGTGGCCCGTATCCAGGAAATCTACCAATCTGTGGATAACTACAGAGAAGCCGTTGCGCAACAAATTGCTCAATCAAGTAGCGTTGAGCCAGCTGTTTTCAAAGCTCGCTTGCAAGAAGGGATAGGTGGACACAGTGAGTGATCGTAAGAAAGATTTATTTTACAAAGAAGTAGAAGGAAGGATGGAGTCTCTCAAACGCCGTCCTGCCGAAAAAGAAAAGACGACACGTTCTGAAAAGATCAATGTTACTTTTAATGTGATCATTGGTTTGGTGATTCTGCTGGGAGTTATTTTTACCCTCTTCAGAGTGTTAGGAGGATCCTAAGATGGAAATGGTATTTGCAATCGGGATCTCGATCTTATCCCTCGCTCTTGTGGTTCTGATCACCTTGCAGCCTCGCCAACAACAATCGCTTTCAACAGATGCGACCAGTAACCTAGGAAAGCCAAGTTACTGGCGCTCCCACCGTGGACTCAAGCTAGCGACCCTCGTTGTTAGTATCGTCTTTCTCGTATCCTTATTTCTTTATATGATGGTCGTACAGGCCTAGTTTCTAATAGAATGGATAAAAAGAAGTTGGTATTCTCCAACTTCTTTTAGAATGTAATCCATCTGTTTCTTACATAATGCAACCTAAATGATACTTAAAAAATTAAAGAAATATCTACAATTTGAAGAGGCTGGGACAAAAGTCCTAGCCTCTCAATTATTTTTGGTTTGTCGAGCAAGACGCAGTGGTTGAGCGAGCTCTACTACACTGGTTTCATCAGCTTTTACAGCCCTACTCAACTGTGCGGAGGTGTGACGACGAAATCGAATTCTAACGAATGACCAATTTCTGTCCCACTCTCTATTTTATCCTGCTTCCTTCTCTTTTATGGTATACTGAAAGCGATAAAATGATTGGAGCTTCCGATGAAAAAGATCCCCTTAGTATTTTCAGGCTGTCTGTTAGGACTGGTTGGCGCTGGAAACCTTCTTGCAGACTCGCTACCCTTCCTTGCTCACGCCTTTAGTCTGACAGGTTTGTTCTTCTGGTTTTTCTTTGTCGTTTATCATGCGATTCGCTGGCAAGAAACCAAGATAGAATTCCAACAACCAGCCCTTTTATCTGGGATGGCGACTTTTCCCATGGCAGGGATGATTCTATCCACCTATCTTTTGCGCCTCTTTCCCGCCTTTGGAGGTCTATCACAGTTGGTCTGGTGGTCTGCCTTTCTCTTGGATCTGGGTTTAATTCTCTATTTTACCAAGACCCATGTCCTAGCGCGACCAAGAGCCAATGCCACTCCCAGTTGGACCGTTCTCTATGTGGGCATTGCAGTAGCAGCCTTGACCTACCCTGTTGTAGGAATCAGGGAGATTGCTTATCTCGCTTTAGTGATTGGTTTTGGTTTGACCTTTCTTCTCTACCCAGTCATTTATTTTGATGGGAAAAAGCAGCCCTTACCCAGTCATCTGTTGGGGCAAGAAGGTATCTATTGCGCTCCATTTTCCCTTCTTTTAGCAGCTCTGATTCGTGTCGGTGGAGCAAGCCTTCCTACCTGGTTCTTACTGATCATGGTGGTGGCCTCGCAAGGTTTTTATTTCTTTGTTTTGACGCGCCTACCGAGAATGATCACAGAAGGTTTTCAACCTGCTTTTTCAGCCCTGACCTTTCCAACAGTTATCACAGCGACCTCCTTGAAAATGGCCCAAGGCTTGTTGCAACTGCCTTTCTTGACAGCTCTCGTATGGCTGGAAACTCTGCTTTGTCTCTTGATTTTAGTCGCGGTCTTAGGTGGTTATGTGGCCTATCTCAGAGAGTAGGAAGGCATCCTTTTTCATTGAAACCTTGTCACGATTATGGTAAGATGCACTATACGATTTGTCAGACTTTATAGGAAAGGTATCTATGAAATTCATCAAAGGAAAGCTCTCGCTGCTGTATCCCCTCTTTCTGCTCTTGTTTTATTTTTATGTTCGGCCTCAATTTCGCCCCTTGGCCCAGTATGTCTCCAATAGTGTAGCAAGCGCCAATAGCTATTATTGGACCTTATTTGGCCTAGAAGGCCTCTATGCAGTCTTTACAGGATTTTTGGTCTACCATTTTTCTAAAAAAGCGCAGTTTAAGCTGGGGAAGAACCCTCTTCAAGCTCTGATAGAAGCTGTTTTTGCGGCCTGTTTGGTTTACTGGTTGGACTACTTCATCAGTGGTTTTGTTCAAGGACGGGCAGCCGTTTTGAGTCTGTTTCCACGGGAAATTAGTCCCACGGGGGTGCTTATCCTGGTGATTGCAATGGTTATCATCCGGCCAGTGACAGAAGAGCTAATCTTTCGTGGAGCCTTGGTGAATGCCTACTTCAAAGGCTGGAAACTCTATGCAGAGATTTGGCTTCCAGCCCTTATCTACAGTGGCTTACATTTTCTCCACACTCCTTTTTCGCTAGGAGCCTCTATCCTCTATCTCCTGCCGAGTGTGATTTTTGGGACCCTGTATTATCGGAGCAAGACGCTCCTTGCTCCTATTTTGGCTCATATCTTGCTCAATCTCTACTACACCTTGCCTTTACTTTTATCTGTATTTAAGTAGCAACCGATTTCCTGAGTGAGATTGGTTTTTTTTGAAAATATGGTATAATAGAATAAATTTAATAGAGGGAGTTGAGGTTTGAAAAAAAGCTACCGCGTCAAACGTGACAAAGATTTTAATGCTATTTTTAAAAGTGGTCAAAATGTTGCCAATCGGAAATTCGTTGTTTACCGCTTGCGCAAAGACCAACCGCATTTTCGAGTCGGCCTGTCTGTTAGTAAGAAACTGGGAAATGCTGTGACCAGAAATCGCATCAAACGTTTGATTCGCCATGTTTTGATCAAACACCAAGCCTTCCTTACGACCGATGATTTTGTTGTCATTGCTCGTAAAGGAGTGGAGGAGCTCGACTTTCATCAAGTAGAGAAAAATCTTGTACATGTCTTAAAATTAGCGCATGTCTACCAAGAAAGGGAATAATGTGAAAAAGAAACTGAAGTTAACTGGATTATTAGGAGCGGCCTTATTGGTCTTGACAGCTTGTGGAACCTCTCAAGTGACAGCTCAGTCGACAGGTGGTTGGGAACGCTTCGTCTACTTCTTTGCAGAAGCCATCCGCTTCTTGTCCTTTGGCGGAAGTATCGGTGTAGGGATTATCGTCTTTACCATTGTCATCCGGACGGTCCTCTTGCCTCTCTTCCAGTATCAAATGAATTCAACCCGCAAAATGCAGGAAATTCAACCCCTCCTCAAGGAATTACAAGCTAAGTATCCTGGGAAGGATCTTGATAGTCGGACCAAACTTTCTGAAGAGATGCGGGCCCTTTACAAGGAAAAAGGCGTCAAAACGTCTTCAGCCTTCCTTCCTCTCTTAATCCAGATGCCGGTCTTGATGGCCTTGTTCCAAGCGCTGAGCCGTGTCGAATTCCTTAAAGTCGGTCACTTCCTCTGGTTGGACCTTGGCGCGATCGACCCGACTTATATCTTGCCGGTTCTTGCAGCACTCTTCACATTTTTCAGCAGTTGGTTGACCAATAAAGCCATGCCAGAGCGTAATGGTAGTGCGACAACCATGATGTATGTGATGCCTGTGATGATCTTCTTCTTTGCCTTGTTCTCAGCCAGCGGGGTCGCACTATACTGGGTGACTTCCAATGCTTACCAAGTCGGGCAAACCTATCTCTTGAACAACCCCTTCAAGATTATTGCAGAGCGTGAAGCAAAAGAACAAGCTTCGCGCGACATGGAAAAACAGAAACGCCGTGCCCTAAACAAAGCACAGAAAAAGAAAAAATAAGAAAGAGGTGGACATATGGTCCTATATACTGGAGCAACTGTTGAAGAAGCGATTCAAAAAGGTCTGAACGATTTAGATATTCCTCGTATGAAGGCACATATTACGGTTGTAGCGCGTGAAAAGAAAGGTTTTCTTGGCTTATTTGGGAAAAAACCAGCCCAAGTAGAGATTGAGCCCATTGCAGAAACAACGGTTGTGAAAGCTAATCAAAAAGCTGTCAAAGGTGTCCCAGATGAGATCAATGCGCAAAATGAACCGGTTAAGACTGTGAGCGAAGCAACGGTCGATCTCGGACGTGTCGTTGCAGCGATCAAAAAGGTCGAAGAAGAAGGAGAAGTTGTCTCTGAAGAAATCAAGACCGAAATCCTGAAACATGACAAAGAAGCAGATACCGTTCTTGAAGAAAAAGGGCATGAACATATCCTTGAAAAAGTCAAAGAACCAGCGACAAAAGAATCAAGCGAATCTGATTTCTCAAACCTTGGTATCGAGGTAGAGGAAAACTACAACATCGAAGAAGTCGTAGATGATGTGACAGCCTATGTTCAAACAGTGGTCGATGAAATGGATGTGGATGCGACCATCTCAAGCAGTCACAACCGCCGTACGGTCAATATGCAAATTGATACCAATGAGCCAGGACGTGTCATTGGTTACCACGGAAAAGTCTTGAAGGCTCTTCAACTTTTGGCGCAAAATTACCTCTATAACCGCTACTCAAAGAATTTTTACATTACCATTAATGTGAATGACTATGTAGAACACCGGGCAGAAGTTCTTCAAAGCTATGCTCAGAAGTTGGCAACACGTGCCCTCGAAGATGGGCAAGCCCAACAGACAGATCCGATGTCAAACAGTGAACGCAAAATCATTCACCGGATCGTCTCTAAGATGGAAGGAGTCACTAGCTACTCTGAAGGGGAAGAACCAAACCGTTACGTGGTGGTAGACATCGAAGGATAATCTAGCTATTATTTCCCATAAGGGAGAGACGGGATTGAGCCGATCTCTCTTTTTTAGGTTTAGAAAGGAAGCAAATGGCATTTGCAGCGATTCGAGAGTTTTTAAAGCTTCAAGGAATCCACTACCAGGCCCCAGCAAAGGCTGGGGTGCTAGCCTCAGAGATGGAGCAGTATCGTGCCCTAGCTCAAGCAGCTCGTAAGGAATTCACCGATTTAGTCTCAGCCTTTCAGCAGCGCCACCCTTACTTAGAGCAGGATCGGACTAGCCAATGGATGAACCAGGCCCAGGTCTTACGGCCTCATTTTTGGGCCTATCTAAAAGGAGAAGGGACGATGGCAGAGCCTATGTTTGCCTTGAGGCTCTATGGAGATGCAGTTGATTTTGGAGTTTCCTTAGAGGTGAGTTTTATCGAGCGAAAAAAAGATGAGCAGAGCCTTCAAAAGCAACACAAGGTTCTCACCCTTCCAATCTCTCAGCCAGTTTATTATTTCGCCCAGAAAAATGGAGAGAGTCAAAGGGTAGAAGGAACAGAAAAGAATCGCCATGATCTGTTACAAGCAGTAGCAGAAGGGGCGGTTCGTAAGGTCCTCGTCAAATACGATGTTTCTCTAGTTGAGGAGAGGTCCCTAGAGAATATCCTGGATCAGTTGCAAGAGGCGCTGGTGGCTCTGGAACCCTATTACTTGGCAACCCGTCAGGTGTAGAAAGGTGTTCTCCGACCTGTATTTGCAACAATTTTGCCATAGCTATTGACAAATAGAGTCGAATCCGATAGAATAGTAAAGTATGTTTAGTAACTGATCACAACTAGCCGGCTAAACGAATACAAAATCTATGAGGAGGTATTCATCGTGAAACGTACTTATCAACCAAGTAAACTTCGTCGTGCGCGCAAACATGGTTTCCGTCACCGTATGGCAACTAAAAATGGTCGTCGCGTATTGGCAGCTCGTCGTCGTAAAGGACGCAAAGTTTTGGCTGCCTAATTCAGATAAAAACCTAAAAACCAGTAGAAACTCGAGACTACTGGTTTTTGTTTTGTCCGAAAGTGAATTTAGAGGCGCTTTCTGCTATAATAGAAAGAAGAAAAACTCGGAAGAAAAGGAAGATCATGCAGATTTTTGATACCCACACCCATCTCAATGTGGAAGAATTCGCAGGAAAAGAACAAGAAGAGCTCGACTTGGCCAAGGAAATGGGTGTTGTAGCCCACAATATCGTTGGTTTTGACAAACCGACGATTGAGCGAGGAATAGCCTTGGCAGACCAGCACCCAGAACTCTATCTCACGCTTGGTTGGCACCCCACTGAGGCAGGCGATTATAGTCCTGAAGTGGAGGCCTATTTACTTGAACAGCTAAAACATCCCAAAGTCGTCGCACTCGGAGAAATCGGTCTCGATTACCACTGGATGACAGCGCCAAAAGATGTTCAAGAAAAGGTTTTTCGTCGTCAGATTCAATTGTCTAAGGACTTGGACCTCCCCTTTGTGGTGCATACACGCGATGCTTTAGAAGATACTTATGCCATCATCAAGAGTGAAGGAGTTGGTTCTCGCGGTGGGATCATGCATTCTTTCTCAGGAAGTTTAGAAGAAGCGAAACGCTTCATGGATTTGGGAATGATGATTTCCTTTTCTGGAGTGGTGACCTTTAAGAAAGCCACAGATGTCCAAGAAGCGGCAGCTGGCCTTCCGTTAGACAAGATCTTGGTTGAAACAGATGCTCCTTATCTAGCACCAGTTCCCAAACGTGGTCGGGAAAATAAAACAGCCTACACTCGTTATGTGGTAGATTTTATTGCAGAACTACGTGGCTTAACAACAAAAGAAGTGGCTCAGGCAACCTATGACAATGCAAGAAAGGTATTTGGCCTTGACTGAGAAAAGAAAAATACCAGAAGTGATTGTCGTGGAGGGCAAGGACGACACAGCCAATCTCCGTCGTTTTTATGAGGTGGATACCTATGAAACACGAGGCTCTGCGATCGATCAGGATGACTTGGAACGAATTGCTACCTTGCAAGAGTTGCGTGGAGTCATTGTCTTTACCGATCCAGACTATAATGGTGAGCGAATTCGCAAGATCATTATGCAAGAGGTGCCCCAGGCCAAACATGCCTTTTTAAATCGTGGTGAAGCAGTCCCCAAATCCAAGATCAAGGGGCGTTCTCTTGGAGTAGAACATGCCAGCTTTGAAGACTTAGAAAAAGCCCTAGCTGGACTGGTCGGGTCTTACGAAGATGAAAATTTCTTTGATATCACAAAGACTGACTTGATGCGGCTTGGCCTGTTGATGGGAAGCGATAGTCGCAAACGGCGGGAATATCTAGGCGAAGCCTTGCGCATCGGCTACTGCAATGGCAAGCAATTGATCAAACGCTTGGAATTGTTTGGAATTTGTTTGGCTGAAGTTGAAGAGGCGATGGCTAGTTATTAAGACGGAAGTAGAGGGGATCCTTTACCCTTAAACTGATTAGAAAAGAGAAAAAATGAGAATTGCAGATTATAGCGTGACCAAGGCAGTGCTGGAGCGTCACGGCTTTACCTTTAAAAAATCCTTCGGTCAGAACTTCTTGACCGATACCAACATCCTTCAAAAAATTGTGGATACGGCAGAGATTGATAAGCAGGTCAATGTCATCGAAATCGGTCCTGGAATTGGAGCCCTCACTGAGTTCTTGGCGGAAAATGCGGCAGAGGTCATGGCCTTTGAGATTGATGACCGCTTGGTTCCCATTTTGGCGGATACCTTGCGTGATTTTGATAATGTCACGGTTGTCAACCAAGACATCCTCAAGGTAGACCTCAACCAGTACATCGCAGAGTTTAAAAACCCAGACCTTCCGATTAAGGTAGTGGCTAACCTTCCTTACTACATTACGACTCCCATCCTCATGCACTTGATCGAATCCAAGATTCCTTTCCAAGAATTTGTGGTCATGATGCAAAAAGAGGTGGCAGACCGCATCTCAGCTGAGCCCAACACCAAAGCTTATGGTTCGTTATCCATTGCTGTCCAATACTATATGACTGCTAAGGTAGCCTTTATTGTACCTCGCACCGTCTTTGTGCCAGCACCAAACGTCGACTCTGCCATTTTGAAGATGGTCCGTCGCGAAGAACCAGCAGTAGCCGTCAAGGATGAAGATTTCTTCTTCTCTGTCAGCAAGGCTAGCTTTGTCCACCGCCGCAAAACACTTTGGAACAACTTGACTAGTCGCTTCGGCAAGACCGAAGAAATCAAAGCCAAGCTGGAAGCAGGAATCCAAACTGCAGGCCTGCAACCTTCTGTACGAGGAGAAGCTCTTAGCCTAGAAGACTTCGCTCGCCTAGCAGATGGCCTTCTAGAAGCAGGAATAAAATAACAGAAAAGACATGAGCTTCGTAGCTCATGTCTTGTTTGTTCATGAGCTTCATAGCTCATGTCTTGTTTGTTGAAGAAGGAAAGGACGGGATTTGAACCCGCGCGTGAATAAAATCCACTTGCCGGATTTCGAGTCCGGTGCCGTACCGAGCTGGGCCACCTTTCCAAGATGCGGAGAAAGGGATTTGAACCCTCACGCCCGAAGGGGCACATGCGCCTGAAGCATGCGTGTCTGCCGTTCCACCACCTCCGCATAGTTCTATTATACACTTTTTAGGAAAAATGCCAAGGAAAAAAAGGAAGGTGCCCTTTCCCGAATTCTGCTAAAAGACAAGTCATAACAGATACTCCGTCTTCTGTTTCTATCCATTTAAAAAACGAACCTATTCGTTTCTAAAAGCGTCCGGAGAGGTTCACTTTTCGTTTTTTCTTATCAAGCAATCCAGCCTTATTTCTCATTTTTTGGTATAATAGGAGTATTAATCTCAAAGGAGTGCGATTTGCAAGGAACAATCGTCAAGGCCTTGGCTGGCTTTTACTACGTGGAGTCAGACGGTCACATTTACCAGACACGGGCTCGTGGAAATTTTAGAAAAAAAGGACAGACTCCTTATGTGGGGGATCAGGTGGAGTTCTCTGCTGAAGAGAATTCAGAAGGCTACATTTTGAGCATTGCCCCTCGTAAAAATAGCCTCGTACGCCCTCCTATTGTCAATATTGATCAGGCAGTAGTGATTATGTCAGCTAAGGAGCCAGATTTCAACGCCAATCTTTTAGACCGTTTTCTGGTTCTTTTGGAGCATAAGGGGATTCATCCCATTGTCTATATTTCAAAACTGGACTTGTTAGAAGATATGGAAGACATCCACTACTACCAAGGAATCTATCAGGCAATTGGCTATGATTTTGTCTTGTCAATTGAGGAACTCTTGCCCCTTTTGACCAATCAAACCACGGTCTTTATGGGACAGACCGGTGTAGGAAAATCGACCTTGCTCAATAAAATCGCTCCGGATTTGGAGCTTGAAACGGGTGAGATTTCAGATAGTCTGGGGCGCGGTCGACACACGACCCGAGCTGTCAGCTTTTACCATTTAAATGGAGGAAAGATCGCAGATACGCCGGGCTTCTCCTCCCTCGATTATGAAGTGACGACCAGTGAAGACTTAAATCAAGCCTTCCCGGAGATCGCCGATGTGAGCCACTCTTGTAAATTTCGTACCTGTACCCACACGCATGAGCCAGCTTGTGCGGTGAAACCAGCCGTTGAAAGAGAGGAAATTGCACCTTTCCGTTATGAGGATTACTTGCAATTTCTAAGTGAGATTGAAAACCGTCGCGAAACCTATAAAAAAGTTTCGAAAAAAATGCCAAAATAGGAGACACTACAACGATGAAAACAATGAAAATTGCACCCTCAATTTTGAGTGCCGATTATGCCAATTTTGAAAGTGAATTGAAACGCTTAGAAGCAGCTGGAGCTGACTATGCCCATATCGATGTCATGGATGGCCATTTTGTACCAAATATCAGCTTTGGAGCTGGTGTCGTAGAGAGCATGCGTCCACATAGCAAGTTGGTCTTTGATTGCCACTTGATGGTCACCAATCCTGAACACCATATCGAAGAATTTGCCCGTGCAGGTGCTGATATCATCAGCATCCACGTAGAAGCTACTCCCCATATTCACGGAGCTCTTCAAAAAATTCGTCAAGCAGGTGTGAAGGCTAGTGTCGTGATCAACCCAGGGACTCCTGTAGACAGTATCAAACATGTCTTGAACTTGGTGGACCAAGTCTTGGTCATGACCGTTAATCCAGGATTCGGTGGTCAAGCCTTCTTGCCTGAAACCATGGACAAGGTGCGCGAATTAGCCGCTCTTCGTGAAGAAAAAGGCTTAGACTTTGATATCGAAGTGGATGGCGGAATTGATGCTCAAAGTATTTCCCAAGCAAAAGAAGCAGGGGCCAATGTCTTTGTAGCAGGCTCTTATGTCTTTAATGGAGATGTTAATGAGCGCGTTCAAACGCTCCGAGATGCTGTAAATGGGTAACATCGCAATACTGGCAGGAGGTGACAGCACGCTCTTGCCGAGAGATCATGACGTTTATGTAGGCGTTGATGGTGGCTGTTTGAAGCTACTGGAACAAGGTTTGCCTTTAGATATAGCTGTGGGGGATTTCGATTCCGTCTCTGAGACCGATTTGCGCCAGATCCGAACCCAAGCCAAGCAGGTTGTTCAATCCGTCCCTGAAAAGAACGATACGGATTTGGAATTGGCTTTGAAAGTGGCTTTTAAGGCCTATCCAGCTGCTGCTGTCACAGTTTATGGTGCCTTTGGCGGTCGTTTGGATCACTTCTTGTCCAATATCTTTTTGCCGACCGATCCAGACCTAGCTCCCTACATGGAGCAAATCCAATTAGTCGACGGTCAAAATCGCTTGATCTACAGATCAGCCGGCTGCCATGAGATTCAGCCAGATCCAGCCATGTCCTATGTTGGTTTTATGCCTGTCGGACAAGGTCGCTTAGAGATCACAGGAGCCAAGTATCCGCTCCATCAGGAGAATTATTTTTTGAAGGCCATGTATGGCTCCAATGAATTTTTGGATCAACCGATTCAAGTGAGTCTTGACCGTGGCTATCTTGTCATTGTTTATAGTAAAGACAGAGGTTAATATGAATATCATTCTGCTTCTGATTGGCCTGCTCAATCTGGGCCTCCTCATCTATCTCTTGCAACGGTCAGATGATACAAGACCGGCTTTACGAGAGATGCTGGAAGACCATGAGGATCATTTGACAGACCAGTTGGATTATCGTTTTGAAAAAGAAAGACAAGCCAGCCAGATTGCCAATCAGCAGTTAGAGATCGCCCTGACAGATCGCTTAACCGAGATGAGAGTGGAGATCCACCAGCAGACGACGGCTCTGCGCGCTGAGATGAATGAGCATTTTACTAAAAATCGGGACAAAACAGATGAGCGCATGCGCCAGATCCAAGAGTCCAATGAAGTGCGGCTAGAACAGATGCGCCAAACGGTAGAAGAAAAATTGGAGAAAACCTTGCAGCACCGCTTGCAGACCTCCTTTGAGACGGTTTCAAAACAATTGGAGTCGGTCAACAAAGGGTTGGGAGAAATGCAGACAGTGGCGCGGGATGTCGGAACTCTTAATAAAGTTCTCTCCAATACTAAGACGCGTGGGATTATGGGCGAATTGCAGCTGGGTCAAATCATTGAAGATATCTTGACCCCAGCCCAGTATGAGCGGGAGTTTGTCACCGTTCCCCAATCTAGTGAGCGCGTGGAGTATGCTATTAAGCTTCCAGGACAAGGAGAGGAGCCAGTCTATCTGCCGATTGACTCTAAATTCCCACTGGAAGACTACTATCGTCTGGAAGAAGCTTATGAATCAGGAGAGAAAGAGGAGATCGAGCGTTACCGCAAGGCCCTTCTTGCTAGTATCAAGCGTTTTGCTAAGGATATCCAACAAAAATACCTCTTTCCACCAGCGACAACGAATTTCGGAATTCTCTTTTTGCCAACCGAAGGCCTCTATTCCGAAGTGGTTCGCAATCCAGAATTCTTCGATCGCTTGCGTCGGGACGAACAAATTTTAGTGGCTGGGCCAAGTACCTTATCAGCCCTCTTGAACTCCTTGTCTGTTGGCTTTAAAACGCTCAACATCCAAAAGAGTGCAGATGACATTAGCAAGGTGTTGGGATCGGTCAAATCAGAATTCCATAAGTTTGGAGGGATTCTGGCCAAGACTCAGCGCCATTTAAAGAATGCTTCCAATAATATTGATGATTTGCTAACCAGACGGACCAGTGCCATTGAGCGGACACTCCGCCAAATCGAAAGCGATGAGGACCTGCTGGGACTAGATGTATATATAGAAGATGGAGAAGATGATGGTCAAAATTAACCAAATGAAAAAAGATGAATTGTTCGAAGGATTCTATTTGATCAAGTCAGCAGAAGTGCGTCAAACGCGGGCCGGGAAAAACTACCTCGCCTTTGTCTTCCAGGATGAGACCGGTACAATCGAAGGTAAACTATGGGATGCCCAACCTCACAATGTAGAGAGTTTTATGGCTGGGCGCGTGGTCCATATGTCTGGACGTCGAGAAGTTTACAATAATACTCCGCAAGTCAACCAATTAAACATGCGCTTGCCCCAAGCAGGAGAGCCCAACAATCCAGCAGACTTTAAGGAAAAACCACCAGTAGATCCCAAGGAATTGCATGAATACCTGTCAAACATGATTTTCAAAATTGAAAATCCAGTCTGGCAACGGATTGTCCGGGCCCTCTATGGGAAATATGAGAAAGAGTTTTATAGTTATCCAGCTGCTAAGACCAACCACCATGCCTTTGAAGCAGGTCTTGCTTATCATACGGCAACCATGGTCCGCTTGGCAGATAGTATCGGCGATATCTATCCTCAGTTGAATAAGAGCTTGCTCTTTGCAGGGATTATGTTACACGATTTGGCCAAAGTGATCGAGTTGACGGGGCCTGAAAATACAGAATACACTGTTCGGGGCAACCTCATCGGCCACATTGCACTGATCGATGAAGAAATCACCAAGGTCTTGCAAGAGTTGAAGATTGATGACCAAAAAGAAGAAGTCATCGTCCTTCGCCATGTGATCTTGAGTCACCATGGCTTGCTCGAATACGGTAGTCCTGTTCGTCCAAAGATCATGGAAGCAGAGATTATTCATATGATCGATAATTTGGATGCGGAAATGATGATGATGACAACAGCACTTGGCTTAATTGGTCCTGGCGAAATGACCAATAAAATCTTTGCTATGGAAAATCGTTCCTTCTATAAACCGAATCTCGACTAGTAAAAACAGGGATAAATACGGGAATGATTCTGCCAAAAATAAAATAATCAGGAAAAAACGGCCTTCTGTAAATCAGAATGTTCGTTTTTTTCGCTTCTTATGGTATAATGATAGAAAAAACTACATGGTGAGAAAATGAAATTAAGAAGAAGTGAACGGATGGTCGTAATTTCTAATTACTTGATCAACCATCCCTATGAATTGACTAGCCTCAATACGTTTGCGGAAAAGTATGAGTCTGCCAAGTCTTCCATCTCAGAAGATATCGTGATCATTAAGCGTGCGTTTGAAGAGATGGAAATCGGAAATATTGAGACCATTACAGGAGCTGGTGGAGGTGTTATCTTTACACCGTCTATCTCAGATCAAGAATCCAAAGAAATCGTCGAAGATCTTTGCAAGCAACTGTCTGAAAGTGATCGTATCCTTCCTGGTGGCTACATTTACCTGTCTGATCTTTTGAGCAATCCAAAGATTTTGAATCGGATCGGCCGCATCATTGCCAAAGCCTTTCGAGATAAGAAAATTGATGCTGTCATGACCGTAGCGACCAAGGGAGTTCCTTTAGCGAATGCAGTGGCCAATGTCTTGAATGTTCCATTTGTCATTGTCCGTCGTGATTTGAAAATCACAGAAGGGTCAACCGTTAGTGTCAACTATGTTTCAGGCTCAAGTGGGGATCGCATTGAGAAAATGTTCCTTTCAAAACGGAGCCTAAAAGCAGGAAGCAGGGTCTTGATTGTCGATGACTTCCTTAAAGGTGGCGGAACGATTAACGGGATGGTCAGTCTCTTGGCTGAATTCGATTCTGAATTAGCAGGGGTAGCTGTCTTTGCGGATAATGCTGCAACCGACCGTGAATTCTTTGAACACAAATCCTTATTGCGCGTGACCAACATCGATGTAAAAGAAAATAAATTGAGTGTCGAAGTTGGGAATATCTTTGATTAAGAGCAACAAAGGAGGATCAAAAAGTGAAAAGAATTTTAGATCGATTTGATAATAGTCCTTTGTGGATTCGCTTGGTGACAGTTCTGTCTCTATCCTTTATTTTGGTAGCTGGTTTGTATACCGTTAAAAAGAATACAGCTGCCCAGGTAACGACAGAAATTCAACCTGCTAAAAAAACAGGTTCCCTTCCAGTGAAAAAGGAAACAAAGGAAGAAAAAGAAAAGAAGGAAGAAAAGAAAAATACAGAAGCTGCTGAAAAAGCAGTCGTTCAAATGGAAACAACTCCAAGTCAAGATTCTGTGAACGCTGCCCAAGCTGCTGTGAAGAAAGTCAAAGATGCGACTCAAAAGCAATCGCTTGAGGCCCGTATCCAATACATCGCTAACTATTATGGACTGACCTATGAGAGCGACACAGCGGCAACACAGCAGACTCAAACAGACGCTAATGCCAACACGAACGCGAACGCAAATACTAATGCCAATGCCAATGCTGGAGTAGCTGGAGCCAATGCGACAGTTCAACCACAACAGCAACAGCAGTATGCTCCGGCCGCAGATGCAGGGGCAGAAGAACCTGCTGAAGCTGGTCAATAATGAACTTTTTCGACTTCTTTAAAAAATAAAAAAACATCTTGCAATCAAAGTGCCGTCATGTTATAATAATAGACGGTACTTTTTACTTTTGGTCTCTCAAGAGTGTACAGGGACGTGCTGACAAATGTTGCAAAAGTACACACAGATGGTAGCTGTCACCAAGTGTACCATCACCAAAAATAAAAAATTTCACAGGAGAATGTAGATGCCTACAATTAACCAATTGGTTCGCAAACCGCGTAAATCAAAAGTAGAAAAATCTAAATCACCAGCTTTGAACGTTGGTTACAACAGTCATAAAAAAGTTCAAACAAACGTTTCTTCACCACAAAAACGTGGTGTTGCAACTCGTGTTGGAACAATGACACCTAAAAAACCTAACTCTGCCCTTCGTAAATTTGCCCGTGTACGTTTGAGCAACTTGATCGAAGTAACTGCTTATATCCCAGGTATCGGACACAACTTGCAAGAACACAGCGTGGTTCTTCTTCGTGGTGGACGTGTAAAAGACCTTCCAGGGGTACGTTACCATATCGTCCGTGGAGCACTTGATACTGCAGGTGTAAACGATCGTAAACAAGGCCGTTCTAAATACGGTACTAAAAAACCAAAAGCATAAGGAAAGGGGATAAAGAAAAATGAGTCGTAAAAACCGTGCGCCTAAACGCGATGTATTGCCAGATCCGCTTTACAATTCACAATTAGTTACTCGTCTTATCAACCGCGTTATGCTTGATGGTAAACGTGGTACAGCTGCTTCAATCGTTTACGGAGCTTTCGAACAAATTAAAGAAGCTACTGGAAACGACGCTCTTGAAGTATTCGAAACAGCTATGGAAAACATCATGCCTGTACTTGAAGTACGTGCTCGCCGTGTCGGTGGTTCTAACTACCAAGTCCCAGTTGAAGTTCGTCCAGAACGTCGTACAACACTTGGACTTCGTTGGTTGGTAACAATCGCTCGTCAACGTGGTGAACACACAATGGTTGATCGTCTTGCAAAAGAAATCTTGGATGCAGCGAACAACACTGGTGCAGCTGTTAAGAAACGTGAAGATACTCACCGTATGGCTGAAGCTAACCGTGCATTCGCACACTTCCGCTGGTAATAAAATGATACTAAGAGCGGCAAAGGCCCAAGGCAAAAATAGGAAACTGATGCAGTGTTCGATGAACACAAAGCAGTTTATCTTTTTTGCACCGGGCCTCGCTCGGGTTCAAATCAGTTAACTTGAGCTTTTAGCCCGAGTTCAATTCAACTCTTCTTACAAGTTGGAACCAAAACTTAGCATGAAAACACTAAGAACGGGTAGGTCCTGCCTATCCGTTTTTATTAAATCATGTTATAATAGAATATAGAAATAAAAAATATAGGAGAAACAAACCTCATGGCACGCGAATTTTCACTTGAAAAAACTCGTAATATCGGTATCATGGCTCACGTCGATGCTGGTAAAACAACTACAACTGAGCGTATCCTTTACTACACTGGTAAGATTCACAAAATCGGTGAAACTCACGAAGGTGCGTCACAAATGGACTGGATGGAGCAAGAACAAGAACGTGGTATCACTATCACATCTGCCGCTACAACAGCTCAATGGAAAGACACTCGTGTAAACATCATCGACACACCAGGACACGTGGACTTCACTATCGAAGTTCAACGTTCACTCCGCGTTTTGGACGGTGCTGTAACCGTTCTTGACTCACAATCAGGTGTTGAGCCTCAAACTGAAACAGTTTGGCGTCAAGCAACTGAATACGGAGTTCCACGTATCGTATTCGCTAACAAGATGGATAAAATCGGTGCTGACTTCCTTTACTCAGTAAGCACACTTCATGACCGTCTTCAAGCAAACGCTCACCCAATTCAATTGCCAATCGGTGCTGAAGATGACTTCCGCGGAATCATTGACTTGATCAAGATGAAAGCTGAAATCTATACTAACGACCTTGGTACAGATATCCTTGAAGAAGATATTCCAGCTGAATACCTTGAACAAGCTCAAGAATACCGTGAAAAATTGGTTGAAGCAGTTGCTGAAACTGATGAAGACTTGATGATGAAATACCTTGAAGGGGAAGAAATTACTAACGAAGAATTGAAAGCTGGTATCCGTAAAGCTACAATCAACGTTGAATTCTACCCAGTACTTTGTGGTTCTGCCTTCAAGAACAAAGGGGTTCAATTGATGTTGGATGCAGTCCTTGACTACCTTCCAAGCCCACTTGATATCCCTGCAATCAAGGGTGTAAACCCAGATACAGACGAAGAAGAAGAACGTCCAGCATCTGATGAAGAGCCATTTGCAGCTCTTGCCTTCAAGATCATGACTGACCCATTCGTAGGTCGTTTGACATTCTTCCGTGTTTACTCAGGTGTCTTGAACTCAGGTTCATACGTATTGAACACTTCTAAAGGTAAACGTGAACGTATCGGACGTATCCTTCAAATGCACGCCAACACTCGTAAAGAAATCGAAACAGTTTACTCTGGAGATATCGCTGCTGCCGTTGGTTTGAAAGATACTACAACTGGTGACTCATTGACAGATGAAAAAGCAAAAATCATCCTTGAATCAATCGAAGTTCCAGAACCAGTTATCCAATTGATGGTTGAGCCTAAATCTAAAGCGGACCAAGACAAGATGGGTATCGCCCTTCAAAAATTGGCTGAAGAAGATCCAACATTCCGCGTTGAAACAAACCCTGAAACTGGTGAAACAGTTATCTCTGGTATGGGTGAGTTGCACTTGGATGTCCTTGTTGACCGTATGAAACGTGAATTCAAGGTTGAAGCTAACGTTGGTGCTCCTCAAGTATCTTACCGTGAAACATTCCGCGCTTCTACACAAGCACGTGGATTCTTCAAACGTCAATCTGGTGGTAAAGGTCAGTTTGGTGATGTTTGGATCGAATTTACTCCAAACGAAGAAGGTAAAGGATTCGAGTTCGAAAATGCGATCGTCGGTGGTGTGGTTCCACGTGAATTCATCCCTGCAGTAGAAAAAGGACTTCAAGAATCTATGGCGAACGGTGTTCTTGCTGGTTACCCAATGGTTGACGTGAAAGCTAAGCTTTACGATGGTTCATACCACGATGTCGACTCATCTGAAACTGCCTTCAAGATCGCTGCATCTCTTGCACTTAAAGAAGCTGCTAAGACTGCACAACCAGCTATCCTTGAACCAATGATGCTTGTAACCATCACAGTTCCTGAAGAAAACCTTGGGGATGTTATGGGTCACGTAACTGCTCGTCGTGGACGTGTAGATGGTATGGAAGCACACGGTGCAAGCCAAATCGTTCGTGCATATGTACCACTTGCTGAAATGTTCGGTTACGCTACTGTCCTTCGTTCTGCAACTCAAGGACGTGGTACCTTCATGATGGTATTTGACCACTACGAAGATGTACCAAAATCAGTACAAGAAGAAATCATTAAAAAAGCTAAAGGTGAAGCTTAATTTACCAATGCTTAAAAACTCTTCCCACTTTGGGAAGAGTTTTTCTTTGTTCCAAAAGTGAATACAAGTAAAAAAGTGCTCTTCCTAGCAAACAAGACTTTGTGAAAAACTTCAATAAAAGAGGTGGTGATCTATGATAAATCTTGCTTTTCGTGGGGAAATAGTTGCTTTTTAATGCAATAAAGTATATAATAGAGACTGTTAAAAGATGTTTGGCGCTGTGTCAAGTTACTCTTTTCACAAAAAATTTTTTTGATTTTCATAAGGAGGAAATCACGAATGGTAGTTAAAGTTGGTATTAACGGTTTCGGTCGTATCGGACGTCTTGCTTTCCGTCGTATCCAAAACGTAGAAGGTGTTGAAGTTACACGCATCAACGACCTTACAGATCCAGTTATGCTTGCACACTTGTTGAAATACGATACAACTCAAGGTCGTTTCGACGGTACTGTGGAAGTTAAAGAAGGTGGATTCGAAGTTAACGGTAAATTCATTAAAGTTTCCGCTGAACGTGATCCAGAACAAATCGACTGGGCTAACGACGGTGTAGAAATCGTTCTTGAAGCAACTGGTTTCTTTGCTACTAAAGCAGCTGCTGAAAAACACTTGCATGCTGGTGGTGCTAAGAAAGTTGTTATCACTGCTCCTGGTGGATCAGATGTTAAAACAGTCGTATTTAACACTAACCACGATATTCTTGATGGTACTGAAACAGTTATCTCAGGTGCTTCATGTACTACAAACTGCTTGGCTCCAATGGCTAAAGCTCTTCAAGATAACTTCGGTGTTGTTGAAGGATTGATGACTACTATCCACGCTTACACTGGTGACCAAATGATCCTTGACGGTCCACACCGTAAAGGTGACCTTCGTCGTGCACGCGCTGGTGCTGCTAACATCGTTCCTAACTCAACTGGTGCTGCTAAAGCAATCGGTTTGGTTATCCCTGAATTGAACGGTAAATTGGACGGAGCTGCACAACGTGTTCCTGTTCCAACTGGATCAGTTACTGAATTGGTAGTTGTTCTTGACAAGAACGTTACTGTTGATGAAGTGAACGCAGCTATGAAAGCAGCTTCAAACGAATCATACGGTTACACTGAAGATCCAATCGTTTCTTCAGACGTTGTAGGTATGTCTTACGGATCATTGTTTGACGCAACTCAAACTAAAGTTATTGACGTTGACGGTAAACAATTGGTTAAAGTTGTTTCATGGTATGACAACGAAATGTCTTACACTGCACAACTTGTTCGTACTCTTGAATACTTCGCAAAAATTGCTAAATAATTCATGCGTATGATGAGAGGAGGGAAACCTCCTCTTTTTTTGTACTTTTTTTAGGGCTTTCTCATCATATTATAGGAATTGATAAAATAGATTGACAGTGCTAAATAGATTAGGGTATCCTATTCTTGATTGGAGATTTCTAATACAACGAAATGAAAGCGATTACAGGTCGTGGAGAAAGGAGCCAATGGAAATCGCTCAAGAAAAAGAAAAAAACCATACAAGGAGGTCAAGATGAAAGGTCATCGATTTGAAAAGAAAGAACGATTTAGTATACGAAAATTCAGTGTGGGAGTTTGCTCCGCATTGATTGGGTTAGCATTTTTAGGAACAGGCGCTGTCTCTGCAGATGAGACGGTTTCTACTAGTGAACAACCCTTGGAAACCTCTTCAGTAGCGACTGAAGATGTTAATCATCTAGTGAGAGAAGCTGGCGTCTATACTGCAGATGCGGCACTTCCTACGGCTGATCCTGCAAAACCAGCCGCAGAAGCGGTCACTCCAGAGGCTAGTCCTACAAGTACAGAAGCTAGCTCGACAACTACAGATATTCCAGCTGTTTCAGAGACTGAAAAACCGAAAGCTACTGCTGAGAAAGTGGCTGATTTACCAACCAATGAAGAAAAACAATTAAGACCCAAAGAAGTTAAGTTCGATACCTGGGACGATCTCTTGAAGTGGGAACCAGGAAAACGAGTGGATGACGATATGAACAGAGCAAGCGTTCCACTTGCGAGTCGTTTCCAAGGAAAACAAATTAATGAACAAGCCAACCCTGAAGCGAAGATCCAAGCGCTGTCAAACATGAACTCCAAAGCCAAGGATCATGCGTCTGTCGGCGGGGAAGAGTTTAAGGCCTATGCTTTTGATTACTGGCAATATTTGGATTCTATGGTCTTTTGGGAAGGGCTGGTCCCATCAGCAGATGTGATCGATGCTGCACACCGAAATGGGGTTCCTATTTATGGAACAATCTTTTATAACTGGTCTAGCAGCATCAAGGATCAAGAACATTTTGCAGAAACCTTGAAAGAAGATAGTGAAGGGTCTAAGACCTTCCCGATCGCCCGTAAATTAGTAGAACTGGCCAAGTACTATGGCTTTGATGGTTACTTTATCAACCAAGAAACAACCGGAAATCTTGTAGAACCATTGGGTCCAAAATTGAGAGATTTTCTTCTTTATACCAAGGAATATGCGAAGAGTCTGAACTATCCGATTAAGTATTCCTGGTATGATGCTATGACCTATGAATATGGTCGTTACCATGAGAATGCGCTGGGAGAATACAACTACAATTTCATGCAGCCAGAAAATGGGGAAAATCCAGTTGATACCTTCTTTGCTAACTTTAACTGGGGCAAATCAGAAGTTGATTATTCCATCAGTACAGCCAAATGGATTCATCGGAATCCTTATGATGTTCTAGCTGGACTTGAGCTCCAAAAAGGAGGCTCTTATAAGACTAATGTAGACTGGAATGCTATTTTAGATGAACATGGCAAGTTGCGTCTATCCCTTGGTCTTTATGCGCCAGATACCATTACAGGTCTAGGAAAGACTGGAGAAGGTTACCATACCCATGAAGATCTATTCTGGACAGGTTTCCAAGGAGATCCGACCAAAGGGAAACCAGCAGACCAATCTTGGTACGGTATGTCCAATCTAGTAGTGGATAAAACCCCAATCACAAGTGAAGATTTTAATACTTCCTTCAACACTGGACACGGAAAACACTGGTTTGTGGACGGCAAGATTTCTAAAGAAGGGGAATGGAACTACCGTTCTGTTTCTGGCTACCTTCCAACCTGGCGTTGGTGGGTAGAGCATAGTGAAGATAGTACACCATTGAAAGGTCGCTATGATTTTGATCAAGCCTACAATGGAGGAAATTCTCTAGCCTTTGAAGGGGATTTAAAAGCCAATAGCAGTCAAAATGTCATGCTCTATTCGACCAAGATTCCTGTGACAGAAACGACAAAATTGAGCGTCAGTCATAAAGGTGGGATAGGAGCAGCTGCCTGGGTAGCTGTTGCCACAAAAGAGGACTACTCTGAATATGAATGGAAAGAATTGACACCGAGTGCAGATTGGTCTACTCAAACCTTTGATTTGGGAAGTTTGGCTGGCAAGACCATTTATGCTGTGAAGATGTTCTTTGACCATGATACGGATGTCAAAGACTACAAATTTAATCTCGGCCAATTGTCGATTACGTCGAACCAAGAGAAACCAGCTACTCCAGCAGAAGTATCCGTTCGGGCAAAACGCCTACAAAATGCGCAAGAAGCAGAAGCAGTCCTCAATTTTAAAGGGGTAGCAGATGCAGATTATTATGAAGTCTATGAAAAAGATGGCGACAACTGGCGTCTCTTAACAGGGTCTTCTGCGACAACTGTCTATCTACCAAAAGTTAGCCGTTCAGCAAGTGCTGAAGGAACCACTCAGGAACTCAAGGTTGTGGCAGTTGGAAAGAATGGTCAACGTTCGGATGCGGGAACTGTAGCCTTTGATTGGGGCATGACCGTGTCAGATACCAGTCTACCAAAAGCTTTAGCGCCAAACGTGGTCATCGGAGCCAAAGTGATCGGTTCGAGCTTCCCGGATGCGGATGGTAGTGAAGGCATCGAAGGTATGTTAAATGGTACCATTACCAGTCTTTCAGATAAATGGTCTTCTGCTCAATTGAGTGGAACCGTCGATATTCGTTTGACACAACCACGGACCATTGTTCGTTGGGTCATGGACCATGCCGGTGCGGGTGGAGAATCTGTCGACGATGGCAAGATGAATACCCGTGACTTCGACCTTTACTACAAGGATGAAGCGGGTGAATGGAAGCTTGCTAAGGAAGTTCGTGGCAATAAAGCCCATGTGTCCGACATTACACTCGACCATCCAATCAAGGCTCAAGACTGGCGTCTCCATGTCATTACGGCAGATAACGGCACCCCATGGCAAGCCATCCGGATTTACAACTGGAAGATGTATGAAAGTCTGGATACTGAAACGGTCAACATTCCGATGAAACATGCTGCAGCGCAAAACTTAGGTAATCATTTTGTCCAAGTCGGCTTCATAGATGTTCCGGCCGATACCACTCTGACTCTTTATGCCGATAAAGAAGCCACTAGTCCAATTGCGACCATGACAGCCGATCAAGCTGGAAATCTCATCTTTAAACCGCTGGCTTTTGAATCAACCCCGTCTCTTCTTTACTATCGTGCACAAGTTCCTGGTAAAGATATCAGTAATGTTTTGGCGATCGAAGTTCCAAAGAATGATAAAGAAATTGCGGGACTTCAATTTGAAGATGGATTGACCAAGAAGGTCTACCGGGAAGGCGATGCCCTTTCCTTGAAAGGGGCGACTCTCCGAGTTCATTATAAAGATGGCCAAGCAGATCAACTGGTCAACCTCACCAACTCAGGTGTAGAGATTCATGGATTTGACAGTAGCAAGCTGGGAGAACAACACCTAGAAGTTTCTTACCTTGGTCAGAAATTAGGTAAGACTCTCACTGTTTTTGTGGTCAGTGCAGAGGAAGCAGGTGAAAAAGCAGTTGCTGGTCTAGAATTGACCGACAAACCAAAAGTGGAATATATTGTCGGAGAAGCATTGGAGAAGGAGGGTGGACGCTTTACAGTCGTCTTTGAAGATGAAACGACCGAAACGCATGCCTTGACAGATGAAGGTGTGGAAGTGACTGGCTTTGATGCGACCAAGGAAGGTCGTCAAACCATCACTGTCCATTACAAAGGAGCTAGTACAAGCTTTGATGTCCTCGTGAATCCAAAACCAGCTCTCAACGATGAATACCTTAAGCAAAAATTGTCTGAAGCTGAAGCTGCAAAAGCCAAAGTAGACTTTACTTTTGCGACTCCTGAAGTCAAAGAAGCCTTGCTGGCTGGAATGGCTGCTTCTGAAAAAGTCTTGAAAGAGCATGATACCAGCACACAAGATCAAGTCAATGAGCAGTTGAACCAATTGACCGCTCTCTTGAAAGCCTTGGATGGTCAAGCCAATCTAACAAAAGAAAAAGAAGCTCTCTCTGCTCTGACAACAGAAGCGACTGCTCTATTAACAAGCAAGCCAAATCACCCTTCTGGAGAGGCTTTGCAGGCACTGGTTGAGAAAAATAAAGAGCTCCTAGATTCTTCAGAGCTCACTCCTGAAGCGCTTGAAACAGCTAAGACAGGTCTAGAGACCTTGATTGCGCTCCTGAAAGAAGATAAGCCAGCGGTCTTTGTAGACCCTGCGACTGGAGTCGAAGTTCAATTCTCCAACTTAGAGCCAACCGTTGTCAAAGGACTAAAAGTCGCAAAAGTTGAAGCCAATCAGGTAGAAAAAGAAGAGCTGAAGGGCCGAGAAGGAATCGTATTTGATATTGAAGGCGTGGATGCAAGCGGTCAAGATATCGATACCCACCATCCATCCCTTGTGAAAATCCCTGTGGATAAGGATAAAGAAGTGGAGCAAGTTCTCTTCTTCCCAGAAGGTCAAGCTCCTCAATCCTTGGCCTTTGAGAGAGTTGGAGATGTAGTCATCTTTACAGCTCCTCACTTTACTCACTATGCGATTGTCTATAAGCCAGCACAAACGGAAGGACCAGATCAACCGATCCAACCAGAGGAACCGGCTAAACCTGATCAGCCTGTTCAACCAGCTCAACCAAATCAACCAGTCCAATCAGCTGCCCCAGTGACTCCGGATCCAGCTAATCCATTGAAGCCTACAGAGTCTTCTCAAGTGGATCAGTTGGCCCCAACGACTTCTACTCAAGCGGGTCATCAAGAGGAAAAACACAAGGATATGGTTGATCAAGAGATCCATCAGTTGTTAAGTGCCCACCAAGGGGGGAACGCACAGCCAACAGTTCAGCAAGAAACAAAAGATGCCAGCAAAGAAAGTCAATCGGAACACTTACCAAATACGGCAAGCCTAGAAGCTTCCTTTGCAGCTGAAGCTGTTCTCCTAGCAGCCTTAGGCGGCTTCCTCTTGGCTGGTAAGAAGAAAGAAGAGTAAGTCTTTTACAGGATTCTTTCGTTCACTTAAAAAGTCACTCTCAAAAAAACCTCTCTGGTGAAAACTAGAGAGGTTTGATCTTGTATCTAGAAGTGTCGTTCGGATCCTGCGAATTAGAGGGGAAAAGCATTGGATTTTTCTACCTCTTTTACAGCTTTTGTGATATAATTATCATGTATTAAAAAAAGAAGGAGTCATATCTAATGGCAAAATTGACTGTTAAAGACGTTGACTTGAAAGGGAAAAAAGTTCTCGTTCGTGTTGACTTCAACGTTCCTGTAAAAGATGGCGTGATCACTAACGATAACCGTATCACTGCAGCTCTTCCAACTATCAAGTACATCCTTGAACAAGGTGGACGTGCAATCCTCTTCTCTCACCTTGGACGTGTAAAAGAAGAAGCAGATAAAGAAGGTAAATCACTTGCTCCTGTAGCTGCTGACTTGGCTGCTAAATTGGGTCAAGAAGTTCAATTTATCCCAGGTGTTACACGTGGTGCTGAATTGGAAGCAGCTGTTAACGCTCTTGAAGATGGACAAGTTCTCTTGGTTGAAAACACTCGTTTCGAAGATGTTGATGGCAAGAAAGAATCTAAAAACGATCCTGAACTTGGTAAATACTGGGCATCACTTGGAGATGGTATCTTCGTAAACGATGCATTTGGTACTGCTCACCGTGCACACGCATCTAACGTTGGTATCTCTGCAAACGTTGAGAAAGCTGTTGCTGGATTCCTTCTTGAAAACGAAATTGCTTACATCAAAGAAGCAGTTGAAGCTCCAGAACGTCCATTCGTAGCTATCCTTGGTGGATCTAAAGTATCTGACAAGATCGGTGTTATCGAAAACTTGCTTGAAAAAGCTGATAAAGTCCTTATCGGTGGTGGGATGACTTACACATTCTACAAAGCACAAGGTATCGAAATCGGTAACTCACTTGTAGAAGAAGACAAATTGGATGTGGCGAAAGCTCTTCTTGAAAAATCAAACGGCAAATTGATCTTGCCAGTTGACTCAAAAGAAGCGAACGCATTTGCTGACTACACTGAAGTGAAAGACACTGAAGGTGAAGCAGTAGATCCAGGATTCCTTGGTCTTGATATCGGTCCTAAATCTATCGCTAAATTCGACCAAGAATTGACTGGTGCGAAAACAGTTGTATGGAACGGACCTATGGGTGTATTTGAAAACCCTGACTTCCAAGCTGGTACAATCGGTGTGATGGACGCTATCGTGAAACAACCAGGCGTTAAATCAATCATCGGTGGTGGTGACTCAGCAGCTGCTGCGATCAACCTTGGCCGTGCAGACAAATTCTCATGGATCTCTACTGGTGGTGGTGCTTCTATGGAACTCCTTGAAGGTAAAGAACTTCCAGGTCTTGCAGCTTTGACTGAAAAATAATCTAAATAGAATGAAAGAGGCTGGGACAAAAGTCCTAGCCTCTC
>NZ_KV812833.1:44851-55250 GCF_001813525.1 Streptococcus sp. HMSC065C01
TCGAATTCTAACGAATTAGCGATTTCTGTCCCGCTCTCTTTTTTCTTTCTATTTATATCTGTTCTCTCCTTTTTGAAAATATGGTAGAATAATAGAAATAGAAAGACAGGTGACCATGGATTACTTTAAACGACACAAATTTGATTGGTCCAAATTCCGTTTGGGGATGAGAACCTTTAAAACAGGGATTGCCGTTTTTATTGTACTACTTATTTTTGGAATATTTGGCTGGCGAGGCCTTCAGATCGGGACGTTGACAGCTGTTTTTAGTTTGAGGGAAGACTTTGATAAGAGTGTCCACTTTGGGGCTTCGCGTGTCATGGGCAACAGTATCGGAGGTTTTTATGCTGTATTGTTCTTCCTTTTAAAAACGCTCTTTCATGGGGCGTATTGGGTGACTCTTATTTTTGTACCCATTGCGACCATGTTAACCATTATGACAAATGTCGCTATGAATAATAAAGCAGGAATTATCGGAGGAGTTTCGGCAATGCTGATCATTACCCTTTCGATTCCTAACGGAGAAACCTTCTTGTATGTTTTTGCCCGAATATTTGAGACCTTTATTGGTGTTTTCGTTGCGATTTTGGTCAATTCGGATGTGGATCGCATTCGCGATTTTCTCAAGAAACACAAAAAACCTATGTAAGATTATATAACATTTAATCTTGACATAGATTTTTTTTTCGATATAATAGAATAGAAAGAGGAATGGTATGAAGGAAAAGGAATTACGACGCTCGCTGGCAGTCTTTCCGATTGGAAGTGTTATGAAGCTGACCGACTTGACAGCTCGCCAGATTCGTTATTATGAAGATCAGGGATTGATTTCTCCTGATCGGACAGAAGGCAATCGCCGCATGTATTCGTTGGACGATATGGACCGCCTGCTTGAGATCAAAGATTATATCTCAGATGGCTTCAATATTGCGGATATTAAGAAGAAATATGCGGAAAAAGAGCAAGAGCAAACCAAGGTTGTCAGTCAAGAAGAGATCCGTAAGGCTCTTCATCGTGACATTCTTCAGCAAAGTCGCTTCACATCTTCCCCATCGCCATATGGTCAATTTCGTTGATCATTTCATAAGCTTGTAATCTATTTTAAGGAGACAAAAATGTCAATTACTGCTGCAGATATTCGCCGTGAAGTAAAAGAAAAAAATGTTACTTTTATTCGCTTGATGTTCTCTGATATTTTGGGAACCATGAAGAACGTCGAAATTCCAGCTACCGATGAGCAACTGGACAAGGTTCTTTCAAACAAAGCCATGTTTGATGGTTCTTCTATCGAAGGATTTGTCCGTATCAACGAGTCAGATATGTATCTTTACCCAGATTTGGATACATGGACAGTCTTCCCTTGGGGAGATGAAAATGGTAGCGTAGCTGGCTTGATCTGTGATGTCTATACGACAGAAGGGGAACCATTTGCAGGAGACCCACGTGGCAACTTAAAACGTGCCCTTCGTCATATGGAAGAGCTTGGATTCAAATCCTTTAACCTTGGTCCAGAACCGGAATTCTTCCTCTTCAAGTTGGATGAAAATGGAGATCCAACTCTTGAAGTAAACGACAAAGGTGGCTATTTTGACTTGGCTCCAACAGACCTTGCAGATAACACTCGTCGTGAAATCGTAAATGTCTTGACCAAGATGGGCTTTGAAGTAGAAGCCAGCCACCACGAAGTAGCCGTTGGTCAGCATGAAATCGACTTTAAGTATGACGAAGTGCTTCGCGCTTGTGACAAGATCCAAATCTTTAAACTCGTTGTGAAGACCATCGCTCGTAAACACGGCTTGTATGCAACCTTTATGGCCAAACCAAAATTTGGAATTGCCGGATCAGGTATGCACTGTAATATGTCTCTCTTTGACCAAGATGGCAACAATGCCTTCTTTGATCCAGAAGATCCAAAGGGCATGCAATTGTCAGAAACAGCTTATCACTTCTTGGGTGGTTTGATCAAGCATGCATATAACTTTACAGCGGTGACAAACCCAACGGTTAACTCTTATAAGCGTTTGGTGCCAGGATATGAAGCACCCGTTTATATCGCTTGGGCAGGTCGCAACCGTTCCCCATTGGTACGTGTGCCAGCATCACGTGGTATGGGAACTCGTTTAGAATTGCGTTCCGTAGACCCAATGGCTAATCCTTATGTAGCCTTGGCAGTCTTGCTTGAAGTTGGCCTTCACGGGATTGAAAATAAAATCGAAGCACCTGCTCCGATCGAAGAAAATATCTATGTGATGACACCGGAAGAACGTAGAGCAGCTGGAATTACAGATCTCCCTTCTACCCTTCACAATGCCTTGAAAGCCTTGACAGAAGACGAAGTGGTGAAAGCTGCCTTGGGTGAGCACATCTACACCAGCTTCCTTGAAGCCAAACGAATCGAATGGGCAAGCTATGCGACCTTCGTATCTCAATGGGAAGTAGACAACTATTTAGATCTTTATTAAGAAACAAGAGTAAAGAGGCTAGGACAAAAGTCCTAGCCTCTCAATTATTTTTGGTTTGTCGAGCAAGACGCAGTGGTTGAGCGAGCTCTACTACACTGGTTTCATCAGCTTTTACAGCCCTACTCAACTGTGCGGAGGTGGGACGACGAAATCGAATTCTAACGAATGACCAATTTCTGTCCCACTCTCTATTTGATCCTCAAAAGGTTACTATAAAACCAGTTGAAACAGTGGTTTCAACTGGTTGTTTTGTTAATTTTCGTCATCTGGTGTGAGAATCATTGGGATAATGATAGGTTCACGTTCCGTGCTCTCGTATAAGAATGGGCGAAGGGCATTAACAATCGCACCATTGACGGTTTGGATATTGGCATCTTTGTTCTTCAAGGCGATACGAATAGCATTGAAGAGAATGCGTTGGCTTTCACGAATCAGATCTCCTGATTCACGCATGTAGATGAAACCACGACTCAAGATGTCTGGTCCCGCCAGGATCATCTTCGATTTGAAGTCGACAGTCGCAACAGCAAGCACGACACCGTCTTCGGAAAGGTCTCTCCGGTCACGAAGGACAGCAGCACCGATTTCACCGATACGATTTCCATCGACATAGATATCTTGAGCATTGAAACTTCCTGCGATCCGAGCAGAGTTGGCTGTTAGAGCGAGGACATCACCATTACTCATGATGAAGATATTGTCTTTTTCTACTCCACAATCACGCGCAAGTCCTGCGTGGATCTTCTGCATCCGGTATTCACCATGGACAGGCATGAAGTATTTTGGTTTGATCAAGCGGAGCATGAGTTTTTGTTCTTGTTGCCCCCCGTGTCCAGAGGTATGGATGTTGTTGATCTTCCCGTGAATGACCTCTACACCCGCTTCAGAAATCGTATTGATCAATTTATTCACACTGGTTGTATTTCCAGGAATCGGACTAGAAGAGAAGATCACGGTATCTCCTGGTTGGAGTTGCACTTGGCGGTGCGTTCCGTTGGCAATCCGAGAGAGGGCTGCCATCGGCTCTCCTTGGCTTCCTGTACACATGATCAGGATTTCATTGGCCGCATAGTCTTTGATCTCATTTGGCTCGATAATGGTTCCAGCAGGGACCTTGATGTAGCCAAGCTCAATTCCGTTGACGATGGCTTTTTCCATCGAGCGTCCAAAGACGACGATCTTACGACCGGTCTTGACAGCAGCCTCAGCAGCTTGTTGGAGACGGAAGATATTCGAAGCAAAGGAAGCAAAGATGATGCGTCCGTGGATCCCTTCGATGATCTTCATGATGGATTGACCAACCACTTTTTCAGAGTTGGTAAAGGTTGGGATTTCCGCGTTGGTTGAGTCTGAAAGCAGACAGAGAACGCCTTCTTCTCCAAGAGCTGCCATGCGATGGAGGTCAGCTGGTTCACCAACAGGTGTGAAGTCAAACTTGAAGTCTCCGGTACAGACAATCTTTCCTTGAGGGGTGTGAATCACAATTCCCAAAGGTTCTGGAATAGAGTGAGTCGTACGGAAGAAGGTTGCTTTAAGATTTTTAAATTGAAGCTCAGTGTTTTGGTTGATTTCGTAGAGTTTGGCATCGCGAAGAAGGCCGTGCTCTTCTAATTTTCCACGGATCAAGGCAAGCGCCAAAGGTCCAGCGTAGATAGGGACATTGGCTTGCTTCAAAAGGAAGGGAATCCCACCGATGTGGTCTTCGTGCCCGTGGGTAATGAGGACCGCTTTGACGCGATCGATATTGTCAACGATATAAGAGTAATCCGGGATTACATAGTCGATCCCAAGGAGGTCATCTTCTGGAAATTTGATCCCGGCATCGACAATGATGATTTCATCTTGGTATTCGATCCCGTAGGTATTTTTTCCGATTTCTCCAAGTCCACCAATGGCAAATACACCAACTTCTTCAGGTTTTAAGGTATAAGCCATGGATTAGTACTCCGTTAGTTCAAAAGCACCTGACTCTTTCTCGTAAGCAAGGTGTTGCTCAGAAAGTGGTGTGATAAATTCAATGTTGAAATCTGTGTTTGCTTCAACCAATTGACGTGCTTGGATGCGTCCTTCGCGTTCGTTTGGTGCATCAATATCGAGATAAAGTGCATGCGTTGTTTCACGACGAGGGTTGCGGTCTTTTGTTTCCTGATAAAAAACTTTGTAAATCATGAAGTAATTTTCCTTTCATTATTTCGGTCCATTTGTTAGCTGCGAAGGAGTGCAATCACTAGAGTTTCCTACTCGCAACCAGTGGACCTGATTCGATACAATTAATTATCATTATATCATAAATTCGCCTGTAAGTAAAAGATAGACTGGAAAAGTCAGAGAGGCAAAGACCTATAATAGAGAAGCTTTTGAGCGGTTTTGGATAGGAAAATCCTGCGCTCTAGAGGAGAGTTTCGCTGGGATTTGAAGGGAATTTGTAGTATAATATAATCCAGTTCAAGAGGAGTAGGAAATGAAATTATTAGCATTTGATACCTCGAGTAAGGCTCTTTCTGTAGCGATTTTAGAAGATGAGACTCTACTTGCAGAAACAACATTAACTATTAAAAAAAATCATAGTATCACCTTGATGCCGGTCATCGATTTTTTGATGCAACAAATCGACTTGACACCCAAGGACTTGGACCGCATCGTGGTGGCAGAAGGTCCTGGGAGCTACACTGGGTTGCGCATTGCAGTCGCAACCGCAAAGACCTTGGCTCATACCTTAGGGATTGAATTGGTCGGGGTTTCGAGCCTCTTAGCCTTAGTGCCAGATGATCTAGAAGGTTTGGTAGTTCCTGTCATGGATGCCCGTCGGAACAACGTTTATGCAGGTTTTTACCAAGATGATCAACTGGTCGCACCAGAAGGACATTTTCCATTTGAGGAAGTCCTAGAGCGTGCAGCGACAAGTGAGCAGGTCACCTTTGTCGGAGAGGTCACGGCCTTTAAGGAACAGATTGCCTCTAGCCTGCCAAGTGCTGCTTACTATGAAACCTTGCCAGATGCAGTGAAAATCGGACGTCTCGGTCTCAAACAAGCGCCTGCTAGCCTCCATGATTTTGTCCCTCATTATCTCAAACAGGTCGAAGCGGAGGAAAATTGGCTCAAAGACCACACGGAAACAACGACCTCTTACATCAAGCGCCTATGATGAAAGGAACAATCAGGAAAGGGAGCAGCCGGGATGCGGCCGCTATTCTCGCTGTGATGGAAGATGTCTATGAAGCTAGTCCCTGGAAGTTGGAGCAGATTGAAGCTGATTTAGAGCAGGAATCGATTTTCTATTTCCTAGCTGTGGATGAAGAACAAGTCCTTGGGTTTGTCGCCATTCAAGAGACTCTCTATGAAGCAGAGGTCCTACAGATTGCGGTCAAGCGCGCCTTTCAAGGCCAAGGCCTAGCTCAGCAGTTACTCGCGCAGTTGCCGGACCAAAAAGAAATTTTCTTAGAAGTGCGTGTGTCCAATCAACCGGCCCAAGGCCTATATAAAAAAATGCATTTTGAAGAAATTGCACGGAGGAAAAACTACTATCACGATCCCATAGAGGATGCTGTGATCATGAAGAGGAACCCGAATGAAAGATAGATATATTTTGGCTTTTGAGACATCTTGCGATGAGACCAGCGTGGCTGTCTTGAAAAATGACGACCAACTCTTGTCCAATGTCATTGCCAGTCAAATCGAAAGTCACAAGCGTTTTGGTGGGGTAGTGCCTGAGGTAGCCTCTCGTCACCATGTGGAAGTCATCACCGCTTGTATTGAAGAAGCCTTAGAAGAAGCCGGCATTACAGAAGCCGATGTCACAGCTGTGGCTGTCACCTACGGTCCAGGTCTGGTTGGGGCTCTCTTGGTCGGCTTAGCTGCAGCCAAGGCCTTTGCTTGGGCGCATGGACTCCCTTTGATTCCTGTCAATCATATGGCAGGGCACTTGATGGCCGCTCAAAGCGTGGAGCCCTTAGAGTTTCCACTTTTGGCCTTGCTGGTGAGTGGAGGACATACCGAGCTAGTCTACGTCAGTGAAGCGGGTGATTATAAGATCGTCGGAGAGACCCGTGATGATGCTGTCGGAGAGGCTTATGACAAGGTCGGGCGCGTCATGGGCTTGACCTATCCAGCAGGACGTGAAATTGATCAGCTGGCCCACCAAGGATCTGATATCTATGATTTTCCACGGGCCATGATCAAGGAAGACAATCTGGAATTCTCCTTTTCAGGACTCAAATCGGCCTTTATCAATCTGCACCATAATGCCGAGCAAAAAGGAGAAAGCCTCTCCAATGCAGACCTATCAGCGAGTTTCCAAGCAGCCGTCTTAGACATTCTCATGGCCAAGACCAAGAAGGCTTTGGAGAAATATCCGGTCAAAACCCTAGTCGTCGCTGGTGGGGTTGCAGCTAACCAAGGTCTCCGTGAACGCTTGGCTTCTGAGATCACCGATGTTAAGGTCATCATTCCACCACTACGCCTCTGCGGGGATAATGCAGGGATGATTGCCTATGCCAGTGTCAGTGAATGGAACAAAGAAAACTTCGCAGGCTGGGACCTCAATGCCAAACCAAGCCTAGCCTTTGAAGGAATTGAATAAGAAAAAGGAGCCAATTGGATGTGCGATTCCAATGGCTTTTTTGCTGGGGTCTCACCAACTAGTAGCGGATTTGCGAGTCGAAAGAAAATTCGGTATGATAGAAGGAATGAAAGATTGGTGAGGGAGAGAAAGAGAAAATGGTAAAGGTACCGAATAGAGTCAAAAAACTAATCTTTGTAATGATTGGTATTGGCTTTTTATTGATTTTGTCTTATAGGACTTATATCTCTATTTATATAAAACCATATACGTTTATTGATTTGAAAGAAAAAATTGTTGATTATGATTTTATTGAAAATGGGAAAGTTATCATTACAAAATGGGATTATGAAAATAAACTCGATTATTATATGACAAAGAATAATGGGGGTGTGTTACGATCTTATCCAATTGTTGGGAAAACGAAAATTGTTAAAGAATACCACAAACTAAAGGATATTAATGATATGAAACATAATATTCCGGATGGGAAAGAGTATTGGGGTATTACTATATACAATATAAAAAATAAGAAATTAACTCCTAAGGATTATGATCTTTTTAAAATGACTCGTGAATACAACAAATCATATGTACCAGATAGAATTGACAATGTTATCTATATTAGTAATGGCAAAGAATTGTTGGATATATACTTAAAAAGTCCTAAGGATCATTATAAGAAGGACATTATTAAATCCATTGATTTACAATCAGGGAAGGTAATTGATCAAGGTGATACAACGGAAAAAGAAGTTGTGAATGATTCAACCAACTATATTTCATTTTTACCTATTCATGAACAGCTAACAATGGCTGATCGTAGAATCTCATTAGATAAAACCAAAAAATTTCCTGAACCCGATGCTGTAATGTTTGATAAGTACCCAAATACTAAAGATTTATTTTCCGAAAATCATTCTATGATAGGGATTTTGGTAGATAGACCTAGTGTGGATACGAACATTCCTATACTTAAACTTTTAGTGAATCAAAAAACGAATTTATTTAAAAATGTTACAATACCAGCAGAATATTCTATAGATGGCCAAGAACATGAGATTCATTCCTATGATGAGTTTAAACAATTCTACAATAAAATAGGAAACATACAAGGAGAGTGAAAAAGAGGTTGTTATGCAAACAATGATTAATTTAGGGATATGGGAGAACAAGAATTACCATTTTGATTGGGAGGAAAAAATCTTACTAGAAGAGACATCTTCTCCTAACTACTGGTCTTATGTATTGCTCCCTATTACATTATTTATTATCAACAAAATTTCGGATGGATTAGCGGAAGCTGGAATATTTGACAATCAGTTGGTACGACTTGGAACGATTCCGATTTTAGGTGTTATCTCCTACTTCCTAGCTGCGTGGATCATTCGATATTACCATGCAAGCCTGAAATTACAGCCATCCAAGTTGGATGAGGATCAGTGCAAGAAGTTAATTAAGGCATTAAAGAGACGGAAGGTGTACTTTACATTTCTGGTCAATCTTTTTAGGTTCCTAACTGTAGCCGCAATTCTTTTGTTTGCCATCGGAAATGAAACTATTGCAGCACTCTTTTTGATGATTAGTTTTATAGTGATATTTATGTTCAAATTTGATTACCAATTATCCAAATGGCCCGATATGATGGAGAGCATATCTCAAGAAGTGGAAAACGGTAATTAAGGAAATCTCTGATGGGCATGAGGCCTTTGGAAAAGTAGGTGGACGTATTGAAAAAATTTTTAAGTTTGAAACTGGTTTTCCTGGCAATCATTGTAGTTGGTTTAGTACTCTATTTTAAACCTTCAGAGACTAAGAAAAATTCTGTTGAAAAAATACCTAGCTCAACTAAAGTCATCCATGAAGGAAATCTCAAGGATGTTCAGCTATTTGGTGAGAAAAATCAATTTGTTTTGAGTAAGGATCTGACTTTGGCTGATGGAAAGTATCTGGTTGGTTTTGACTATGTAAAAAGCGATAAAAGAATAAAATGGGAGTATGTCGGATTCCGATATTACGATATTGACAATCAATTTAAAGAAACAACCGTAAATGCTTTAGACGAGATTCGAAAGACAGCACCAAAAGCCTTTATTTATGATTATCAAATAAATGTTAATAGTGGAGTAAGTGTTGTAGATCTCATCTATTATGATTCTCGTAGTGCAATGGAACGTAAAATTGGAGATGGGGAAAATATTTATTACAAGTTGGATGAACAGAAATACTATAGCAAATATGCCATCCCAGAGGGCAGTGCAGTTAAGGAAAAAATAATAGACTATACAAATTTAATGGAATTAATCGATAAGAATACCGGTTTTGACCTTCAATCAGGATTTAAATTTCAGAAACAGGCTAAGAATGTAAATATAGATATCAATTTATTTGCAATTTATCCGGAATTCAAAGAGAAAATGTTGAGTGGCGAGTACGAGATTTATCCTAGATTACAGTTATTAAGTAGTAAGGAATGGTTTGATACTCTTCTTCATTGGTTTGCACCTAAAGGACAGGATATCTTATCTGGGGTAAAAATTGAAGCTCAGTACTCAATAGATGGTCAAGAACATGAAATTCGTTCTTATGATGAGTTTAAACAATACTACAATGGAAAAGGTGGTGAATTGGCTGAGTAAAGCTTCATCTGGAACATTAGGAGAAGAAAGTTGGATTTGATCAGGTTGGTACCGTCTAGGATGCTATGTTGAAAGCATATAGGAAGTAAGTAGAATGTTAGAATATAAAGAAACAAGTATTTTCTGTCACCAACTGGTAGAGTACGATGGTAAAAAATTTCTGTTAGATGCTAGTACCATGAAGCCTAAGCTCTATTATTGGGGGCTGCCGACGGAAACTATCACTGTTGAGATGATGGAAGTAGATAAAAAAGTTGAAATTCCAGGCACACCCATCAATAAATTAAATGGGGGAACAGCAGCCATTCTAGTTCAGCCATTTGTGGGAGTGGTTTATAGTCTCTTCAAAAAGCTATTCAGTGAGTATGCTATTAGTCAGCAAATTTTTCTAAAGATAGTCTTATTTGTGGTTGCCATACTTATATCTTTTGTGTTCTTTCGATTTTCGATAGAAAAGGCTCGTAAAAAGGTTAAGAATCTATTTCCTACAGCGAGGAAGAGATACAGGGTGACTTTCAAACCGATACCAGAAAGAAAGCAAATTTTTGATGCCCATCTATTAAATGTTGTCTTACTGGCCTGTTTAGCCATGTATTTATTCACCAACAATGGAACAGAAGGGATCTTTTTGGTGATAGGCGGTATTCTTACGGCTTTTCTATTGACCTTCGAATTTGGTAAAGTTCCAGTTCTTTTAGGAGCGAAAACAGGAAATTTAAGGCTAGATAGTGTAGAAGAGA
>NZ_KV812833.1:55350-73347 GCF_001813525.1 Streptococcus sp. HMSC065C01
AAAAAAAAAAAAAAAAAAAAAAAGGAAAAAAAAAAAAAGAAGTAGAAATGATGAAAAAAACGATCGTTTTGTTTGTAGCGCTTCTATCATTAACAGCATGCGCCCAGTCTCGACAGGAATCAAAAGATTCTTCGCCAAGCAAAACGGAGCAGATCTCAAAAGAGTCTTCAACTGTTAAAAATGAAAAAGGCTTGCAGTTTGTGGTGGGACCACAGTATGAAGGAAAAGAATCAAATGTAATTGAATTAGGGAAGAAATTAACCAAGGAACATCCAGAACTTGGAGATCAAGGAAGCCTATCGATCAACTATACGGGCGCAACTTTCTCATCAAATCAACAAGAATATGCCGTTTTTCTATTGATTAACAAAGCTGGATTTCAAATTGATAAGGATTTTGAGTTTTCATTGAGTTGGAAATATGATGGGCAATTCATTTATCAAGATCAACGGATTAGCTATAAAATTAGTGACAGTGGAGTATTGCCGGATCAATCTGCTACGATTTTGACCTTGCCAATATCAAGCGAGCAAAAACAAATTGTCGAGACCATGACACAAGAAGAAAAGATGACATTAGAGATGTCGGATTTAAAAGTAAATAAGTAGGGGAGAGATTGAGTATAATGAGGGGTTATCCTTTCTATACCAGATCTTCTTTTTCAACCTTTTTTCTTGTGTTATAATAGAAGTCAATGATTCAGAAAGGAGTGAGAGAGTGGAAAAAGATTTTTGGCAGGGGGTGAAGGACGCACTTCCGACGGCTTTGGGCTATATCAGTATTGGCCTGGCTTGTGGTGTGGTAGCGTCTCCCTATCTTTCTCCTTTGGAGATGGCCTTGATGAGTGTATTGGTCTATGCTGGGGCGGCCCAGTTTGCGATGATCTCTCTGATTGCGGCTCATTCTTCGATATTGAATATGGCCTTGACGGTGTGTTTGATCAATCTCCGTAATATGTTGATGAGCCTGCATACGTCGTCTGACTTTAAGGATGCTAGTCTCGCTCATACCATCGGGATTGGAAGTCTCCTGACCGATGAGAGCTATGGGGTCTACTTGAGTGAGAAGTTAAAGACGGACACCATTACAGTTCCTTGGATGCATGGGAATAATCTAGTAGGCTATGTGGCTTGGATCAGTGCGACGGTTATCGGAACAGCTCTAGGATCTCTCCTACCTGATCCAAAGGCTTTTGGGCTTGATTTTGCTTTAGTGGCTATGTTTATTGGGATTTTTGCAGCTCAGTTTCAAGGAATGCAACTGACAGAAAAGACCAAGACCATGCTCATGGTGCTGTTAGCAGTAGCAGTGAGTTTCTTTCTCTTACTCTTTTTTGTTTCGCAACCGCTAGCTGTGCTAGCTGCGACCTTGATCGGCTGTTTTGTGGGGGTGGTCTGTGATGCGCGTGAATAGTTCTATCTTCATGGCCATTCTGGCCTCAGCCCTCGTTACCTGGATTCCTCGGATCTTGCCCTTCCTCTTAGTCAAATACAAGGGACTGCCGGCTCCTGTGACCCGCTTTCTCAAATACCTGCCTATTTCCATTATCTTTGCCTTGGTTTTATCAAGCTTAGTAGATGGAAAAATTGGAAGCCTCCCGCAGTTTCACTGGTTGGACCTAGTGGTGACCATTCCCAGCCTCTTTGTAGCCTTTCGTTACAAAAATCTTATGGGAACCGTTTTGTTTGGAATTGTCTTGATTGCCCTATTGCGATTGGTATTTTAAATGTAAAAATATGTTACAAAAAAGTTACAATTATTACAAAAAAACTTGATTTTTGTAATAATTGGAGTATAATGGGAGTCAGAAAGATAAAGAGGTAATCGTATGAAAAAATCAATCTTCCGTTGGAGTGCTGCTGTTCTGGTGGCTGCTTCACTTGGTCTAGCTCTCGGTGGTTGTGGTGCAAAGGATAAAAAGACAGCATCCTCATCCGCAAAAGCATCCACTAGCAAGGTAGAGAAAAAAGCCAAAAGTAATAGCAAAAAGGGTGCAGCATCTTCCTCTCAGGCAAACAATACAGCTAGCTCTTCGACTCAAGCAAGTAGCGCGACAGCTTCAAAAGACTCTGGTAAAACTGAGAATGCGTCTACTACGACGCAAGCTACTGTCCCTGCAGAATTGGTGGGAACTTGGGTAGGATCTAGTCCACAAGCAGATGCGATTAAAATGACAGTGGATGCCAATGGAGATGTGACAACAGTGGTTAGCTTCAAAAATGATAGCGAACCGACTCGGACAGCGACCTATACGGCTAGAGCTGTCAAAGCAACAGGCAATATCTACTATTGGGATGCTGAAGGTCTTGATGGAGCGGATGCCTTGCTTCCTGGGATCACAGGGCTAGGTGTAGCCAACTTCCGACTGGAGCCAGGTTTTGTCTTGGAAGAAGGTCATTATACCCCAATTGTTTTCACAGCGCCTGTCAATACAGAATTTGACTACACCAAATACAATGATTTCCGTTTTTCATTAACCAAAGAACAATAAAAAGACGAACTCGAGGCAAAATCGAGTTCGTTTTTTTAGTAATGAGGGCTTCCTGCTACCCAACCGGTGCAGAGGGCGGATGTGATATTAAAACCGCCTGTATGGGCATTGATATCGAGGACTTCTCCTGCAAAGTGGAGTCCAGGAACGAGCTTACTTTCTAGGGTTTTAGGATTGATTTCTTTAAGGCTGACACCGCCCTTGGTGACAAAGGACTTGGCTAGTGACATCTTCCCAGTGACGGGGATAGGCAGCTCTTTGATCTTTTGAATGAGCTCTTCTGTTTGAGGAGGAGTGAGTTGCTTGGCTTTTTCAGGGAATCCTTGCGCCAAGAAATCAGCTAATCGTTCAGGAAGCAGGGCTTTGAGGCTATTTTTAATGGCCTTTTCTCGATGCTCTTCTAGAAAGTCTTTTAACACTTGAGAAGAAGTGGTCGGAAGGAGGTCTAGAGATAAGATTTCCCCGCCTTTAACAAAGCTAGACATCCGAAGGGCTGCAGGGCCAGAAAGTCCAAAATGGGTAAAGAGAAGGTCGTGTGTGATGATGTGTTTGCCGTAGCTGAGGGTCACATCTGTCAGAGAGATCCCTTGGAGGGCCTTGTGTGGAAAATCTGTCAAAAGAGGACTTTCTGCCGCTTCTAGATCGGTGATGGTGTGTTTGAAGTGGCGGGCGATTTCGTGTCCGTAGCCAGTAGAGCCGGTAGAAGGGTAGGATTTGCCTCCAGTCGTAACGATCAGCTTATCGGCTGTCCAAGTATTTTCAGATGATTTGACGATGAAGACGTCTTCTGGTTTGGTGACAGAGACCACTTCACAGTTGGTGGAAATGCTAGCACCTAGTTCAAGGATCTTATTTTCTAAGGCTTGAATAATGGTGCGAGATTGATCACTAACAGGAAAGACCCGACCATGGTCTTCGACTTTTAACTTGACGCCATTATCGGTGAAAAATTGGATGATATCATGATTATCAAATTGGGAAAACACACTGTAAAGGAAACGGCCATTTCCAGGGATGCCGGCCATCAAATCGTCTAAGGTCCCGTTGTTCGTGACATTACAGCGACCTCCTCCGGTACCTGCAAGTTTTTTACCCAGCTTTTTATTTTTTTCGATCAGCAGCGTAGGTTGGCCATAAGAGGCGCTGGCAATGGTCGCCATCATACCTGCTGGGCCACCACCGATGACAATGGTGTGAAAATGAGTCATGTCGTTCTTCCTTCTCTTGTTTTTTCATGATTTGCTTTGTCCATTATATCATTTTATGGACGGCTTCGGAAATGAAGGAATCAAAAAACAAGCACCTTTCGATGCTTGCTTTTGAATGATTCTTTGATCAACTCATTACATGATTCCAAGGAAGTAACGGATGAAGAAGAAGGCAAGGACAGCACCAACAAATGGAGCAGTACCTGGTACAAGAAGACCATATTGCCAGTCGTTGTTTACTTTATCTTTGATTGGCAAGATTTGGTAAGCGAAACGAGGTCCAAGGTCACGCGCTTGGTTCATCGCGAAACCTGTAGTACCACCAAGACCCATACCGATAGCCCAAACGATCAAACCAACAGTGAATGGAAGCATTGCTTCGTTGGCATGTTCAGCAGCCATGATAGATGTCAAGAAGATAAATGTTGCGAACGCTTCGACGAAGTAGTTACGTGGAAGGTTACGGCAGTTAGGGTTAGTTGAGAAGATGTTACGGATAGCAACACCATCAATTTGACCTTCAGAAATCTTGAAGTGGTCTGCGTACATAAAGTAAGCAATGACTGCACCAAGGAAGGCACCGATCATTTCAGCGATTGCAATTGGGAAGAATTGAGCGATTGTCAATTTACCAAGAAGGACTTTCAGCAAAGCCATAGCAGGGTTCATTGAAACGCCACCAAAGACGAACAAGCAGACAGTGATACCGAATGCCCATGTAGTGATCGCGAATAAGTGTCCAGTTCCAGCATATTTTGTTTTCTTCAAAACGTCGTCACAGTGTACGCCAACCCCGAAGATAATCATCAAAGCTGTACTCATAACTTCTGCAAGTAATTGATGTGTCATGTTAATTAATGTCTCCTAAATTAATAAATGTATTTTTGTAATTGGTGATAAACTTCTTGAATCGGCAACTGCATCTCCGTAGCAATACGCTGACAGTCTTCGTATTCAAGTGTTTTTTTAGTGGTAGATCCGTACTGGTTAATTTTTACCGTAACAGGTCCAAATTCCGTATCGATTTGTTCAAATCGACGTTGCATGACCTTTCGGTCGACTTGTTGATATCGAAAACCAATGGTACTGGTTTCTTTGAACAAGAGGGCTGAAAAATCTTCCAACTGACTTCCTTGAATCAAGAGAATCAATTCAAAGCCAGGGCGATTCTTTTTCATAACGACGCTACGATAGTAGACATCTAAAGCTCCAGCGTCCAGGAAACGGTGGATAATATAACCGAGTTGCTCTGGTGTTTGATCATCGATCGTAGTGGTGATCTCAATAATTTGATCTTCCGTGCGATGAACAACAGTGGTGCTGTGAGAGGTGTCTTCTTTCAATAGCGAACCGCGTAAAGCATTGAATTTTCCAGTCTCTCTTTTACCAAATCCATAGCCCACACTTTCGATGGAAAGGTGAGAGGGGATTGGTTCAAAGATTGGGGACAATGCTTTAAGGAGGGCTAACCCTGTCGGAGTAATCAACTCCGTTTTAACTGTGAAGTCTTGAGTAATCGGAATAGTCGTTCCTTTTCTCAACTGCATCACAGCGGGAACCGGAACAGGCATTTCTCCATGGGCAACTGAAATAGTCCCACTTCCCTCAGTGAGAGGAGTAGAGTAAACTGTATCGATACCGAGCGATTCCACTAGGATGAAAAAGCTAACGATATCGACGATGGAGTCAATTGCACCAATTTCATGGAAATGAATCTGTTCGACAGGCATGTTATGCACAGCTGCTTCGGCCTTTGCGATATCAAGAAAGACTTCAAGACTCTTTTCTTTCACAAAAGGACTCAACTGTGAAGCGGCAATCAGATCGTGGATATCCGCATAACTGCGAGCATCCGCGTGGGAATGGTGATGATGATGTTCATGATCGTGATGATGTTCATGATCGTGATGATGTTCGTGATCATGATGATGTTCGTGATCATGTTCGTGATCGTGATGATGTTCATGATCGTGATCAAAATCACCTTCAATCCCCGTATCTTTCTCCCCGTGGTGAAGGTGAACATCGAAATCAGTTCCCCAAATTGCGCTTTTTGCGACGCGATGAACGTGGAGGTGGAAACCATCCACTCCCAGTTTCTCGAGTTCTGTGTGAAGAAGCTCGACATCTGCCCCAAGGTCCACAAGAAGACCATTGAGCATATCGCCACTTATTCCAGAAAAAGGTTCTAAAAATAGACTGGTCATCAGTTTTCCTTTCGATTGTGGTTGAGTCGATTGATCATACATGCTGAATAAGCTGCACCAAATCCGTTATCAATGTTGACGACCGTTACGCCAGAAGCGCAAGAGGTCAACATACTCATCAAGGTTGTTAGTCCTTGAAGGTTGCTTCCGTATCCAATGCTGGTCGGAACGGCAATAACGGGGACATCCACAAGGCCTCCTACGACACTGACAAGAGCTCCTTCCATACCGGCAATCACGATGATCACACTGGCTTTTTGGATCTCTTCTAAGCGATTGAAGAGGCGATGGATGCCGGCGACTCCCACATCATAGATTCGGCGAACCGAATGGCCAAAGGTTTCTGCAGTGACTGCAGCTTCTTCTGCAACAGGAACATCACTTGTCCCTGCTGTGACGACCGCAATGTAGTGTTCAGGATCGGCTTCTTCCTTTTTAGAGTTGAGAACGAAGCAGCGGGCTTCCGGATAATAGTGGCCAGTCGGAAAGCGCTGAGAAAGAGCCTCTCCCTTTTGGAGAGAGACTCTTGTTGTGAGGATCGGCAATTCTTTCTGTGAAAGAAATTGCAGGATTCCTTCAATTTGCTCAACTGTCTTTCCTTCGCCGTATACGACTTCAGGGAAGCCGTTGCGACGTTGCCGGTCAGTATCAATTGCTGCATACCCTAGTTCTTTAACCCCGTTGATTTGCTCCAGCGCATCCTCAACGGAGAGATGACCTGCTTGCAAAGAACGGAGTGTTTGTTCTAGATTGGGTTGAAAATCCATGTTTGATTCTATTCAACAACGACAGAAAGTCCGTCGCGGATAACTGCTACTTTAGCATCTTTTCCTTCACGAGCAAAGGCTTTTTCAAGCGCTTCGTCAAATGAAGTTGCAAGTTCCATATGCATACCTGTGATCAATTCAGGATCTACAAGGTCAGATACAAAGATAACATGGTGGTGTACCAAAATACGTGCCAAGATTTGAGAAGTCCATTGGTCTGGGACAGTCTCTAAACGAGGTGTATTGATGGCTTGTTCCAAGAATTCTTTTGGATCTTCTACGTCAGCAAGGTTGCGATAGAAACCTTCTCCACCGTGACCATCTGCACATCCAGCCACCATGATGATTGTTCCGCCTTCTTTGTTAGAAGCTTCGGCTGCAGTCATCCCTTTAACAGCTTGGTAGATGTTTTGGTCAAGTGGGAAACCACCGTTTGTTGAAATTGTGATGTCGCTTTCGATCTTAGACACATGTGCCAAGTCTGCAACGAATTCACAACCAACTTTGTGGGCTTCAACCATGTCCCCAGCGAAAGATCCGATGATGTGTTTTTCGCCGTCTAATACAACGTTGACGATGAAGGCCAAGTTTGCAGTACGAGCAGCGTAAAGCATATCTTCGTGGATTGGGTTGTGGTCAAGGTTACCAGTACGTGCCTTATCAGAATTGATGAAGTCACCTGAGTGGTTCGCCATGATAGTTTTGTATGATGCGATACCTGGAAGGACTGATTTACGTCCACCTGAGAATCCAGCAAAGAAGTGAGATTCGATGAATCCTTCTGCTATCAACAAGTCAGCTTCAGCAGCGATCTTGTTGATGATACAATCACCACCTGAAGGAAGTTGACCGATTTTCACCATGTCATCGTCGTTTGTTGAAATGTGCATAACGATTTCTTCATTGTCAACGATTTCTTGGCCGTATTTATTGATCAATTCTTCACGAGTTGAAGGACGGTGGAAACCAGTAGCAACCAAGATACGCACGCGTGCATCAGGGTTAACTGAGCGAATACGACGCAAAATGATTGGAGTGATGATGTGAGAAGGAACGGGACGAGTGTGGTCAGAACTGATCAACACGATGTCTTTTTTGCCTTTAGCAAGTTCTTCCAAAGTTGGGCTGCCGATAGGGTTGTCCATTGAACGTTCAACAGTTTCTTCTTCAGACAGTGGGTTATGGAAGTTTTCCGCCTTAGACTCTAACAATCCTGCAAAGTTTTCATCTGGAATCTTTGCAACAATCGATTTTTTGTCGTACGGTAATTTAATTTCTACCATTATTTGCGATCTCCTTTATTAATACTGATACTTATAGTATAATTCTTTTTAAAAAGAGGTGTGCACCAATTGATGTCAACAAATGTTAACTATATTGTTTAAGAACAGGTGTATCATTAGTGTGACTTCTATGAAGAGCCAAAACAGGAGGAAAAACGCGCGTGGATTCAGCATTTTTAGTGAAATTCTTGGAAGAGAGGCGAACGCCCATTATCAAGAAAAAATACCACAGCTACCTCTCTTATCGCGGGATTAAAGAGGACTATATCTATATTTTAAAAGAAGGGGTTGTCAAGACCAGTGTCATCATGCGTGATGGTCGAGAATTTAACTTTTCCTATTTAAAAGCGACCGATATTGTATCCTTGTTACGGGATGAGGTATCCAATTATACGGACTCGCCTTTTAACGTGCGCGTCGAGACAGCTGAGGCTAGTTTTTACCGGATTCCTCGGGTCAAGTTCTGGACCTTTGTCAAAGAGAAAAAGGAACTGCAAGATTACGTACGGGATTATTATCGTAATAAACTGTCTGAGAGTATGGAATCCCAGCAGTACATGATGATGAATGGAAAAAAAGGCGCGGTTTGTTTTCACCTACAAAAGCTATGCAGCTTGTTTGGGGTGGAGCAGGACGATGGTATCTTGATTGATTTTAATATTACCAATGAAGATATTGCTGGTTTTTGTGGGATCTCAACCCGAAACAGTGTCAATCGCATTCTAAACGAATTAAAGCGAGAGGGTGTTTTAGACATTCGACAGCAAAAGATCGTAATTTTGGACATTGAACGAATTGAAGAATTTATTGGAAGGGAAACATTCTAACATGGCAACAGAAGCACAAATCAGAAAAGAAAAAGAAGAAAAATTACAAGATATTTTGCGGGAAATCGGAAAAGTAGCCATCACTTATTCTGGTGGGATTGACAGTTCTTATCTCTTAAAGGTCGCTTTAGATACCTTAGGGCATGACAATGTGATTGCAGCAGTGGTTAATTCAGAGCTCTTTTCAGAGGAGGAATTTAATTTAGCGCTTGATTTGGCGGATCAGCTGGGTGCACCTGTCCTGGGGCTTGAGATGAGAGAATTGAGTGATCCGCGGATTGCTGCTAACACGCCAAATATCTGGTACTACAGCAAGCAATTGATGTACCAAACCATTAAAGAATCTGTTACAGATCTTGGCTTTGAGCAGTTGGTAGATGGGATGATTATGGATGATATGGGAGATTTTCGTCCGGGGATCAAGGCCCGCAATGAAGCAGGAGTACGCAGTGTCTTGCAAGAAGCTGGTCTCTATAAGACAGAAATTCGTCAATTGGCCAAGGAAAGAGGCGTCTCTAATTGGAACAAGGTGCCTTCTTGTAGTGTAGCTTCTCGTTTCCCATACGGCGTTAAAATTACACCAGAAAATGTTCAACGCGTCTTTAAGGGCGAAGAGTTCCTTGTAGGTCTTGGTTTTGAGCAAGCCCGTGTGCGCGTCCATGGGGATTTGGCCCGTATCGAAGTAGCAGAAGACCACCTTCTTGAAGCGATTCAAATGCATGACAAGATCAACGATTACATGAAGGAAATTGGCTTTACTTATGTAGCCTTGGATTTGGCTGGTTACAAGTATGGTCGAATGAATGACTCTTTGGATGAAAAAACCAAAGAAAAAATTATGGCGGAATAAAGCATGAATGAAGTAGTAGAGTTTTGGTTTGAAGAGTTGCAGCCAGAGGATTGGTTTAAAAAATCGGATGCCTTGGACCGAGAAATGCGGGAGCGCTTTGAGGAACTTTATTGGAAGGCCAGTCGTGGGGAATTGTTTCACTGGCGGGTTACGGCAGAAGGACGTTTAGCAGAGATTTTGCTCTTGGACCAAGTTCCTCGTAATATTTTTCGAGGGACTGCCCAAGCTTTTGCGACAGATTCCCTGGCCTTGGTCTTGGCCCAAGAAGGCTTAGAGCAAGCCTTGGATCTACCAGTTGTACAAAGAGGGTTTTTCTATATGCCTTTTATGCATTCTGAGTCCTTAGTCATTCATGAAGAAGCCCTGCGCTTGTTTGATCAACCGGGGCTCGAAAAACGCTTGAAATACGAGAAGATGCATGCAGATATTCTCCGACAATTTGGACGCTATCCGCATCGCAATGCCATTTTAGGAAGACCATCGACCAAAGAAGAAGAGGAGTATCTAGCAGAACATGCTGGTTTTTAAAGGAAAAAAAGGATCTTGGGTCAAGCTCTGCTGGGCGCTCCTATTAGCTGGAATTTTCTTGCTAGCCTTGAAGGCCTTCCAGGGAAGACAGAATAAAACGGTCTCTTCCAGTGACACGGTTACGATGGGCTATACCCAATTTCCGGCCAATATTGATCCAGTCAAAGAGTACAATGGCTGGTTTACAGTGCGCTATGGGGTCGGAGAGACCCTGTTTAAAATGGATGATCAGTTACAGATCCAGCCCTGGCTGGCCACCAAAGGTGAGCAGTTGTCCCCTCTGGAGTGGGAGATCACGATCCGTCAAGGAGTGCGATTTCATGATGGGAGTCTTATGACTCCTCAGACGGTCAAGGAGTCTTTGGAACATCTTTTGGCTTCCAATCAGCGGGCGGCAGGTGAATTAATGATCGAGCAAATAACTGCGACGGATCATACCCTTCGGATCAAAACCAAAGAGCCTCAACCGATTCTCTTGAATCTCTTGGCAGATCCTTATTCGACCATTCTTCATGTAGGAGCCAAGGAGTCGACTGGGAAATCGGTCGTTGCGACAGGTCCCTACCAGCTGACGGCTTTTCGTCCAGAAAATGGGGCTAGTCTAAAGGCCTTTGGCCATTATTGGAATGGGGCAGCGAAGGTAGCTAAGGTGGAGATTCGTTCCTTTTCAGATGCGACCTCGATGAGTCTTGCTTTAGATGCTGGTGAGATCGATGCAGCTTATGGAATGCCGGCGCTCAATCTAGCGTCTTATCGCCAGAAAAAAGGCTATCGGATTTCAGAAGTCGATGGCTCGCGCTATCTTTCATATGTCTATAATTTCCGAGATCCTTGGATGCAGGACAAGACGCTACGAAAGGCTATTGATTTGGTGATTGATCGGAAGACCTATAGTCAATCGCTCTTTCAAAAGGGTTCCCAAGCTACAAATGGTCCGTTTCCAAGTCGCTTTCCTTTTGCTTTAGAAGAGCCTGTTCCAAATGCGAATGCCAAGGAAGCCGAGAAGCTCTTAGACCAAGCAGGTTATCTGAAAAAAGCAGATGGGTTTCGCTATAAAGATGGTAAGAAGGTTACATTGACAGCCCTCTCTTATGAGCGTTTGCCAGAGATTCCTTTAGCAGTTCAGGCGACACAAGCCGCCTTGAAAAAGATTGGGATCGATGTGAAGATTCGGACCGTTGAAGTGGGCTCGATTGCTGCAGCAGAAGACTATTCATTTACACCGTATACCATGGTGGCGACGCCTGTGGGCGATCCTTATCCCTTCTTTAAGAGTTCGCTGGCTTCAGACGGTTCGGTTAATCTTGGAAAATACAAGAGCAACAAGGTGGATCAACTCATTAAAACTCTGGGGACAGAAGGTAATCAAGAGAAACGTCAAGAGCTGAGTAAGGATCTTCAAAGGGAGATCCAAGAAGACCTGCCGATCAGCTTTTTGGTGACGTTTAAAGTGGCGGTTATTATGAATGATCGCGTGTCAGGACTCACATCAAGTGCCTCAGACTATTACCATATTACCAATCAATTAACAAAGGAATAAGTATGCTTGAACTTCAACACCTAACGGTCCAATCCAAGGATCGGATCATTCTTGAAGATGTATCGATGCAAGTAGGAGAATCTCAGAGCCTGGCTATTGTCGGAGAAAGTGGCAGTGGAAAGTCTACCCTACTAAAGGTCTTGCTCGGGCTCCCCTTGAGAGATCTGTGGATCGCAAAAGGCCAGTATAGTTGGCGAGGAGAGGAAGTGTCCCAGCAGTCCTCTCCCTACCCCTTTGTGGGAAGTGAGATAGCTTGGGTCAGCCAGCAGGCTGGGCGCTTTTTTTATGATCGACGCACCATCGAAAAACATTACAAGGACCTGGTCAACAGTCTAAAAGGGCGGACTTCCAAAGTTCGTTCTCTCAAAGAATGTATGGACCTGGTCGGTTTAGATATGAAGAAGCTTGCGGCTGCCTATCCCTTTGAGCTAAGTGGAGGCATGATGCAGCGAGTCGCGATCGCTTTGTCTCTGGTCTCTTATCCGAAGGTCTTGCTAGCCGATGAGCCGACCAGTGCGCTCGATGTGGTTACAAAGCTTGAGATTGTGGACTTATTAGTCCGTTTAAAACGAGAAGAAGGGGTGTCTCTTCTTTTAGTGACACACGACATGGCAGTTGCTGCAGCCTTGAGTGATCACATGCTTGTGATCCGTGGGGGACAGGTCATTGAGCAAGGACCTACGGTCCAATTGTTGGAGTCCGCAAAAGAAGACTATACAAAAGAATTGCTTGCTGCAACCCCTCGTTTACAGAAAGGAGCTACAGATGGAGACCATTTTGACCTGTAAAGATCTGATTTTTACCCACCGACATTCTGCATCGGGGATGCAAGTGGGTCCGATTTCATTTGAGTTGGAAGAGGGTGAAAGCTTTGGGATCGTAGGAGAATCGGGATCTGGAAAGACCAGTCTTAGTCATCTGCTGTGTCGCTTTATCAAACCGCATCAGGGGCAACTTTATTTACAGGGCCGTTCCTATGAAGAATTTTCAACGAAAGAATTCTATCAAACGATCCAGTATATTGATCAACACCCTCATGCTAGTTTTCATCCAGCTCGATCGGTATATTCGAGCTTAATGGAAGTCTGTGATCATTTTGATCAGGCTGCAACAAAAACTGAAAAAGAAAAAGCGATTGAAGATGTGTTAGAGGCTGTTCACCTAAATCGCCAGCTAGTCCAACAAAGACCCCAATTTTTAAGTGGTGGGGAGTGCCAGCGGGCAGCTATTGCGCGTGCCTTGCTCATCAAGCCACGGATTCTCGTTTGCGACGAGATGACCAGCGCCCTCGATATGACCATCCAAGCAGAGCTGATGTGCTTGATGCAAGGGTTGAAAGAGCAGTATCAGATGAGTTTTGTCTTCATCTCCCATGACTTGGCATTGGTCAGCCAATTTTGTCAACAGCTGATGGTCCTAAAAGAAGGGCAAATCAGAGAACGAGGAAAGACTAGTGAGTGCTTGAGCAACCCACGAGACCCTTATACAGAGGAATTGTTAGCCACTTATCGGCAGCAAGAAAGGTGGGTGAGTGGATGTTTCGAATAAGCTTTAAATTATTGATCCGTTTCCTACTGATCTTACTCGGCGTCAGTTTGATCTCCTTCTTACTCATGTATTTAGCGCCAGGAGATCCAGCTAAAAATATGTTGGCTGCCCAAGGGATTCCATTTACAAAAGAATTGCTGGAGGCCAAGCGTCTGGAATTTGGTTTTCAGGATCCCTTCTGGGTACAGTATGGACGGTGGCTATGGGGAGTCTTCCAGGGAAATCTAGGAACGACCTACCACTCCGGATCGTCCGTCGCAAAAGAATTGGCCTTTTACTTTCCCAATACCTTGCTACTAGCAGGCTCTACCCTCTTCTTGACCCTCTTGATCTCGATTCCGCTGAGTTTTATCGCAGTGTTTTATAAGAAGAGCCCGATTTCTAAGCTCATTTCGATTGCCACGGCTCTCGCCAATACCATTCCCAATTTCGTTTTAGGGATTGGCCTGATGCTGGTATTTTCACTATATTTGCATCTGTTTCCAATCCAATCAACGGTCAATCTACAAGGAGCCGTACTGCCTTCTTTGACCTTGGCCTTGACCATGTCGAGCCGCTACATTCCGCAGCTACAAGAAGGCTTAACAGAGATCCTTGAGTCAGATGTAGTAGTGGGAGCCATGGGGCGTGGTTTGAGACGGGGTCAGATCCTTAGGACAACTATTTTCCCTCAACTAGTTCCGTTACTCTTGACCTTGATCACCCTATCTTTGACCTCTTTGTTAGGAGGTGTGGCCGTGATCGAGTATCTCTTTTCTTGGCCAGGAATTGGGAAGATGTTGATCACAGCTGTGCACAATCGAGATTTTCCATTGATCCAAGGATCGGTTCTGGTCATTACAGCCAGTGTCCTTCTGGTTAATACCTTTGCTGAATTTATCCAGCTTCTCATCAATCCAAAACGCTATCGCAAGGAGGGATCCAACCATGTCATCTGATCAGATCAAACGGAACATTCGATGGGTATCCCTTGGCTTGCTTCTCTTTCTTGTCTTTCTGGGCTTGGCTCAGTGGCTTGGCGCTGACCGTGCTAACCAGGTCGACTTAGGTCACGTTTTAGCAGCCCCCTCTCGTCAAGCCTTCTTTGGCAGAGATGAGTTGGGGCGCGATCTCTTGGTCCGGGTGTTTGTCGGAGGGGCCCATACCCTCTTTCCATCCCTTCTCGCTCTCTTTTTGGTCGTCCTTTTTGGTTGCTTAATGGGAGTATTAAGTGTCAAGTTTGGCGGGATCGTGGATCGTTTGGTTCAAGTAGTTATTACGCTTTTTCAAGCCTTTCCTCCCATTATCTTTGTGATTGGGATCGTTGGTTTTTTAGGTCTTGGAATGGAGCAGACGTTACTGGCCATCTGTTTGACCAGCTGGACCAAGTATGCCTACCTAGTACGCTCGCTGCTCCTCGATATCAAAGAAGAACCGTATTTCCGCTATGCAGATATGTTTGGCAATACCTTCTGGAGTAAGATCAAGCTCTACTATCTCCCTAGCGTCTTTCCCCAAGTCGTCACAACCATGGTGTATGATCTGAATACCATTGTCATGGAAATTGCAGGGATGAGTTTTATCGGTTTGGGTGCCCAGATGCCCGATGCAGAGTGGGGGGCGATGATCAATACTGGCAGAAGCTATTTGCAGACAGCGCCGTGGATCGTGGCCTTTCCTAGCCTGTTTCTCATCCTCTTTATCGGAGGGGTGATGGTCTTAGGAAGACTTCTCAAACAGTACTTTGCCATCCAACAAGCATACAAATAAAAAGCTGATCCAAACAGGAATCAGCTTCTTTTTGTGATATAAAGGGCAAACATCGGTGTTGCTGCGTAATTGAGTTCTTCTTCTCGGCTCCAAATTTTTGGTCCAAATTCGGTGTCAACTGTTGCCTCGACCCCTTCAAATTGATTCAAAAACTCCAGATCCCACGAGGGACGAAGGCGTTTGGTTAGCGGCAATTGGCGGGCAATTTCTTCAATCAAGGCTTCATCGACCCCTTCGCCGTGCCAGTAATCTTCTAGCTGTTCGCTGGAAACGATCTTTAGATTATTCTCAAATTGTGAACGAATAGCAGGATCATTGAGATAAGAGTACCAGTTAGCATCATAAATGAGGAGTTGTCCGCCGGGTTTGAGAGCCCGTAGCCAGGCCTCGTAAGCCTTTTCAGGGTTTTCCAAATTCCATGTAACATTGCGCATCATAATGACATCAAAAGATTCGGGCTCAAAGTCCAACTCCTGGGCATTCATCTGTAGATAGCGGATAGTATCGGGTGTTTCTCCGCCATATTTGAGGAGATTTTCTTGCGCAATCTGTAGCATATTTGCTGAAGCGTCGATTGCAGTGACCTTGGTATAGCCCATTTGTTTGAAGACAATCGGGAAAAATCCAGGTCCTGTACCGATGTCTAAGATGGAAATCGTCCGCTCTTTTGGTAGCCACCGCATGAGTTCGTACTTCCATTTTTCAATCTGAACACTTTCAATTTCTTTTTTATTTTTCTGGGAATAGCCCTGGTAGCGTTTGTCCCAGTATTGTTGGATGATCTTATATAACACGGTGACCTCTTTTTCTATTTCGTGAAATTTCTTTTAACATTATACTATAGATCGAATCCAAGATCAAAGAAGAATCAGAGTTTCCCCAGCTCAAAGCTTTTCCAAGCGTCTAAAAAATGGTATAATGAACTGTAAATTTCAGAAGTTGGAAGGAATGTCATTACTATGATGAATATGCAAGACTTAATTTAAGATTCTTAAAGTCTTGTTATTTATCAAAATACTGATTTTAAGCGATTTTGCATTCGATAAAATCAACAATTTATAGATGTATTACATTATATTGGACAGTAAATGGACAGTGACAGAGTGTTTGAAGGAGAGAAAAAGAGGCCTAAATGCCTCTTTTGTTTATATTTAGTTTATTTTAAATTAATTTATTATAATAACTAATATATTTCTCAATTGTTAAGTCAAGGGCAACAAAGACATTCCTCTGATTAAGTGAGTATCTTTCTATCTCAAACAACTTTTTTGCGGACTAATAGTCATGGATTTGTCTTAGTTAAGAGAACAACTGCATCTACATGTTGGAGTTTATAGGTGTGAACAAAGGTATTTATGCTACGTATTCTTAGTTTCTCTTTCATAGCTCCTTTGAATTCTCTCAGAAGTCGCCTGAAATACGATCCAGTTTCAGATAATAACCGGCTTCTCTAGCATGACGGTAACGATTTTGGGCAACATTTGCATAATAGTGTTGATAGTAAACCTTCTGTCCATTTACTTTTTTCACTTGTGTTATGGAACCTCGATTAATTTCACGAGTAATAGTAGAGCGATTGATCTTCGGTCGACGAGCAACTCCGAAGGTTTGATTCCTAAAAATAAATAAGCCTCAATTTTTCCTCGTTTAGCTTCAGATAAGTGTTTGTAGGATTGATTTGTAGTAGAATAATTAATGGACATGTTCATTTTCCTTTATACTGTTTTTCGCAGCTCTAGTATATCAGATGACCATGTCTTTTTCGTTGCATTTGATTTTCCAACAGGGCGAATTATTTAATTTCAAAAATATTTGGGAAGGCTTCAAGTAGTTGTCTATCATGAGTTATTAGAATAACGATTTTATTTTCTGAAAAAGATTTTAGGAATATTATAAAATTTATAACAATAGTATAATTCAGATTTGATGTTGGTTCATCAAGTAGATAAACATCAGATCTTTTGGATAAACAAAGTAATAGTGAAAGTAACTGTTGTTGCCCAAGTGAGAGTTCAGAAACTTTTTTTTCAAGTAGTTCTTCTATATTAAAAACAATTGAATTGAATAACTCATTGGTAATTTGATGGTTAAGGAAAGATGTTATTCTATTTAAATTGGAATAAAGTTCAATGTATTCTTTAACTGTTTCGGATGTACTAGTTATTATGGGAGAGCAAGTGGAAATGTTATATTTCCGACAATTGTACATATCTAGTTCTTCGATGTTTTTAGAATTAAACTCAATAGTTCCGCTACGATTGTTATTTAGAGTTCCATTAATAATATTTAATAGAGTAGATTTTCCGACACCATTTTTTCCTGAGATGCTATAAATATTATTTTTAATAAAAGTAATATTTATAGGATCCTTGAAAACTTTATTGTTATTAAAAGAGTAGTTCACATTTTTTAAGTTAATTGAAAAAATGTGAGAAAGTTTTGTATTACCATTACTTTCAATGGGTATGTCCAGTAATTCCTTCGTTCTTGTAAGTGAAACTTTTAATCCTGGCAAGCTTTGAAAAAATTCAATAAAGTATTTTAAATTTGCGATTAGAATATTAAAATATATTGAAATTATAGAGAATTCTCCTAATGTAATCTTTTGGTTAATAACAGCAATTCCACCTATTGAAAAAACGGAAAGGGTGAGTAGCAAGTCAATAAAATCATCAGTAGATGAAAATAGAGAATCTAGTTGATTAAACTTAGATAATATTCTATATAAGCTAATAAAGTTGCTATTTATATTTGAGGAAATTTGACTATATTGAGAGGTATCGCGAATTAATTTTTCATTTAGAAATATTTGATTTAAATAATCAAAAAAAAAGTTAGATTTTTCTGTCAAATTCAATCTTATTTTGTAAAAAACACTCTTGCTTAGGCTGTATAATATAATCAGAATCGCACATGTAGTTATAAAAATAAATCCGAAAGTTGTATTAATATTTAAAAGCCTGTAAAGAATATAGATTGATGAAATTAGATTAAAAAAT
>NZ_KV812834.1:0-303 GCF_001813525.1 Streptococcus sp. HMSC065C01
CAATCGAACATGAAGGTCATCGTATAATTTCTAACGGTATTCCCGTGTTGAATAGTTTCGGGTCATCAGTTACTCCTATTATTTCATATAATTTTATTTCTGCATGGATGATGGTAGAGAGACTTTTATCCAAATTTTCATATTTTTAATGTTCACCTGTCATTCTTTTAAAATTTTCATTTCAATATCCGTCAGTCCATCCTTGAAATTATATCAAACTTTTTACAGTTTTTCTCTTAAGAAGTCAATTAATTTAAAAAGATAGAGAAAGGTGAACCGCACCCCAAAAGTTAGACAGAAAAA
>NZ_KV812835.1:0-311 GCF_001813525.1 Streptococcus sp. HMSC065C01
GTAGGCTTTGAGGCTAAGGATTATGTTATTAAAGAATTGACTGCTCCGGCAGGATACCAACTTTCAAACGTTTCAATCACTGTTTCTGCGGCAGAGTTAACTGCTGCGACAGATTTGGTAGTTGATAAGGGTAATGTGGTGAATAAACCATTTACTGCTATTCCACCAACACCACCAGTTGTTGAAAAACCTGAGTTGAAACTTTACAATATTCAATTGCATAAGGTGAATCTAGTCGGTCAAGACCTTGCAGGAGCTGTCTTTGGACTCTTTGAAGCAGATGGTGTGACCCCAGTTGCCAACCCATATGG
>NZ_KV812836.1:0-803 GCF_001813525.1 Streptococcus sp. HMSC065C01
ATTGAGATAAGGTGCAACAGTATTGCCATTTAGAGCAGTATCTGGGAAAAAGATTGGGTTAACAGTTTCTACTAGAGCATCTTCTGGAATGACCGTTGTAGAAGCTGGTGTGATGACATGAAAGGCACCGTGCTCTGCGCTGTTTAGGATGTGACGTTGGTATTTGCCTTCTTTTCCAAAAATAAATTTAGGAGCATCTCCTAAACGTTCGTAGTAAGCAGGGCCAATAAATTCTGGTTTCATTTTAAGTGTTTCTGAGATCATAAGATTTTCCTTTCTGAGTGTAAAATAAAAAGAGCTAAGCTAGTTGCTTCACTCTTGAGTAATAGTGTGTAAAAAGTTTGCGTTTAAACATACGACTATAGAATTGAATATCCCCATGAGCATAGCCATTTCTACGAGCATCATCTGCGAGATGGTCTAAATCAATTTGAGCTTGAGCATAGAGTTTAGCTTGTAGTTTATCAGATTCGCTAAACATGCCATAGGTGAATTCATAGTTATCATAGAGTCGTTTACATTGTAGTGCGAAAAAAGTTTGTCATATTTTTCTCCTTTATTGTAATAAGTAAAAAAGCTACTAAGTGAAAAAAGGAAAGAACTTAGTAGCTTGAGAGTAGGTCTATCTAATTAGATAGACAGCAGTAAAGAAAAGTTATTTGGTTGGAAAGATCCCTCTTTCCACGGTGGCAACGTTTAGCAAGGTGCTTTGCGTCAATTACCATCGCTTTCCCAGCCAATCTCATTGGGGAGTCATTATCATACCCTTAAGATTCTCTTACGCCCTTTGGCGAAGCCAGTTC
>NZ_KV812836.1:903-5335 GCF_001813525.1 Streptococcus sp. HMSC065C01
CTTCACTTCAACCATAAAACGGACTTGACTTTACCCATCAAATAGATTACAATAAAGGTATGAAGTTTAGTGTAGTTTGATAGTCAGTCCTCTGGTTGTCAGACGCACTTTTTATTTAATTGTCAATGATCTAAGCCTTCTAAAATAAGGTTATTATTTTTAGAAGATATATACTCTTTCGAATATATTTATATTATATACTCAGTTGAATATATTGTCAAGAGATTATTGCAAAATATTTTAAAATTTTTGAGGAATTAGCAATGGGATTTCCAGAACGATTAAAAGAACTCCGTTTAAAAAAAGGATTGACACAAAAGGAAATTGCGGAAGAATTTGGTATCAAGCAACCTAATTATCAGCAATGGGAAAGTGGTAAAAGAAAGCCATCGTCTGAAACTTTAGAGAAATTTGCGAATTTCTTCGGAGTTACGATGGACTACCTTGCGGGAAATGATGAGAAACTAGATAATGTGGAACTTTTATTTCGTATGAATTCACAAGGTCTAACTGAAGAAGAAAAGAAGATCTTTAAGAAGGAATTGATTGAATTCATGGATGAAAGAAAGAAAGCTTTCAATAAAGGAGATACGAAATTATAAATTTAATTTAACAATAGATTTATCTTGAATAAAACATAAATATATTTAAATTATGGGTAATGCTATTTCTAGAATAAACGAATAAGTACTTCTTCAAAACTTAGAGGACTTATCCGATATTCAACGATTGACGAGCGATGGAATTGATTTTGATGGCTATAATCCAAAGAAAGTAATTCTTGAATTACTGAGAGATAAACCAGAGATAGATTATGAAAAATGCTCTTCTCTACTTTTTAAACTTATTAGCCAGGTCTGTGATAATTATGAAGATAAATATAACAGTAATGGTATGAGAAATATTGTCATGATGTACAAGAAAGATATTGCTCAAAAAATATACGATCAAATGTTGCAAGATGATCACTTTTATATTAAGAACGGGCTCCTTGAGGAAAGTGTAACAGGTACTAGCAATTATAATATTAGTCAGTCGTTTTCTTGTTGATTGATTTTTATAGGTTTATCTTTTAAATTAGGAAGTAATAAGAATAATGAAAAATTTAATTAGTTTATTTTTGGAAAATAGTTTGTATATTCAAATAACTATGTTATTTATATTTTTCTATTTTTATCAAAGAAAAAAAAATGTAGAATCAAATGTAGAACCTAGAATACAAATATTTGATAAGATATTTTTTAAATATTACAAATTATATTTCTATAAATTTAAGGGAGCAGGGCATTATCCTGGTTTGATTCATATATATAATGCTATGGCCATAGAATGCCAAAAACAAGAAATTGATTATGATACAATTAAACGAGTTAATAAAAGTAAAAATTCTAAAAAAAACAATACATTCTTCACTTTCATATCCGGTTCCCTTGTGTTCTTTGGGCTCACAAATTTCGGTAATCTTATAGAACATCTTAGAAATTTACTTAGTTTAATTAATGGTGAAAATTCATCTGATCCATGGAAAAATTTATTAGATTTTTTCAATAAGAACTCAGAATCCATTGGATTAATAACGTATATCGTTTCTTTACTTCTCATAATACTCATTTTTATAACTTTGACGATCTTTTTTATTCGAATGGATAAAGATTCGAATGTTATAAAATACTCAAAAGAAAGTCAAATGGGAACTATTGTAGAAGATTTCTCCAGATACTATGAAAATCAATTTAATAACAATACAAATTGCGAAAATTTTCAACTAGAAGACAAAAATATTCCTCTGTTTAAAATAGGTGTTACTCGTTTAAAAAATGAAATTGCTCTTCATATTCCTGCTTCTCTCTCGGGAACACAAGAGTCACAAAACACTTGTTTTAAAGATGAAAACAAAGTTGGTGAGGTAGTCCTCACTTGGAAAAATGAAAATAAATATAAATTTAATTTTAAAAAAATAGACTCCTGGACATTGATCAAAGTTGAAGATATGGAAGGAAACTCAATTTCTGAAGAGGAACTTAAAAATTTAAAAATACTTTTTGAAATACTTTTTGAGGGTGCAAATATATATTATTCAAATAATGGACTCTTTTTATCTACCATTACTTCTATCGTAAATTATATAAATAAAATTCAAAATAACTGGGTTAAATATCCATTGATAGGACTTTTTGTTCTAATGCTACTTGTTCTTTCTTTAGTTGTTATTTTTGTACTCTGTCTCTTGATAAGAATACATATGCTTTATGTTATCTTTCTAATCTATGCTTGTATTTCTATTTCATCATGGTTATTAAAGAATGTGAATGGGCTTTAACATCAAGCTCACAAGAAAGAATTAAAATACAATATCATTACTCCCCTTATCCAACATCGGAAAGATATCCTGAATAATCGCCTATTTATGAGACAAAGCTTCGCAAAAGTGATATTGTTTTTGATAAACAATTTGTGATTCTTTAAAATTACAAACATTTTAAATAGAATTAGAAAAGAAACAAGGTTCTTGTGATTAATTGATGGATATAAAACTTACGATTTGATACTGCTATCGTTACTAAAGATCTAAAAACAATACAAACTATAGAACTTTAAATTAAAGTTCCAAAAATGGAGATTAAAGTATGGAAAGTTTTGAAATTGAAATACCAAAAATAGAGCATTTTGAAGTTGATATCAGAAAAATGGAATTATACAACTATGATTTCCAATCATATTCATTGACTCCACTGCAAAAAGAAGCCTCTTTAATAATTGCTAATAAGATTAGAAATAATTTATTTACTCATATTCCCGAAGCTAAATTTTTAAAAAAGCTTGTTGAAAAGAATGATAATGACAATGTAGAATACGTTGCAAAATTATCTGAAGTTGCAAAAGAAAAGTTAAAATCGGGAGAATGGAGTTATGGTATACGAAAAAAGACAGGCGAGACCTATGCAGTATTAAAAGATACTGAAACTGGAAAAATTAAAAGTAGTGTAACCTTAGAAAAAAGGACTGTCAAAGAGTTAGGGAATCTTCCTGAGCTTTCTGCAATACAAGGGCAACTAACATCTATTTCAGAACAAATTGAAAGCTTAAATGAACTAGTTATCCGCGTGGAACAAGGGCAATACAATGATAGATTTTCAGGTTTTTTCAGTGCTCGCCAACTAATTGTAGAGGCCTTAGCAACCAGAAATGAGCAACTAAAAAAAGAATTACTACTTTCAGCAATTAAAGAAAATAACAATACTATTGCAAAACTAATGATGTCGATTTACACAGATAGTTTAGACTTTATCAATCGTGACACCAAACCAAGGGACGCAAAAAGAATAAATACTCTGCTTCAGCAATCAATTAGTTACCTATCATCTGCAATGCAATTAAATGTTGTTGCTTATACAGTATTAGAGGAGCATGAGTCGGTTATAGCCGTATTAAGTAACTACAAAGCTTTTACCGAACAAACTTTGCTTGAGCCTAAATATGATGGAAAAAGTTTAGCTTGGAAAATTGATAATTTTACAAAAGGAAATAGCAGCTCTTTTATAAATTTGACACAGAGTATTTCAGAAAATATCAATGCATTGGTTAACCATTCAGAAACATTATTAGTAGAGGAAGATACGAATGAAAGAAGAGAAAGTTAAAACATGTAAATACTTTAGATGTAATAAAGAAGTATACTCTCCAAAAGCAAAATTCTGTGGAGAGCACGAAAGATTTTATAGAGAACACAGGAATAAAATTGGAGGGGCGTTGCTGACTTTTGGAGGAATAGCACTTTCAGCTTTGGTAAAAAAAAGAAATAATTAGACTATGTTTATATATTTAACGTAATATAAAAAAAGTGGACACACATCCACTTTTTTTATATAATAAACTCAACTAAATTGGTTTAGTTTTGTAATTTATACTTAAAGGAGGTACCATTCTTTGGATGAATTGTATACAAGAATAAGTAAGTCTACAAAACATGTGTTATATCAGTACATGAAGGACAACAATATTTCGTTACTAAATTATAATTTCAACTACTTCTTTCAACATTGTATTCAGGAATATCAAATTCAAGTGATTAGTCACCACTTCTCAAATCACAAGATTGAAGGATTAACCGTTATCGATGACTTAGGTATTAGTTTTTCTTATGAAAAGGATAATCCCATTGTGAAGCAAAATTTTACTCTGTGTCATGAGCTAGGACATTTTATCCTAGAGCATGAAGGTAATTATTTTGCTGAATCTATTGATAATCAGGAGAACCTACTAGAGCGAGAAGCGAATATTTTCTCTGCTGTAGTATTAATGCCTGACATTGTTTTGCTGTCTAAGATTTATTATAGTTGCAACACCTTTCAACATATTCAAAATAGTCTGGATGTTTCAAAACAGGCACTGTTTTTTCGCCTCTTAGATCTTTTACGAGAATATTATCCTG
>NZ_KV812837.1:0-9384 GCF_001813525.1 Streptococcus sp. HMSC065C01
GTCTATTAGTATAGAAGAAAGCTCTCAGCACACGTGGAGTGTGTTGCTCTGCTCGTAAAAACCTAGAAACCTTTGAACGCAAGGGAGTTTGAAAAGCCTTGATTGCAAGGCTTTTTGTATTGGCGTGGGGAAGTATCAGAGTGAGAAAATTTTTGGAATGAATAGAAGTGATAGCTAGAAATTATCAGTTTCTATTTCCATTTACCCTGTGGGTACGTGTTTGTTTCCATTGACAAGGAGTTTATGGGAATAGAAACGTCCCCACCTTACATATCTCCAGAATGGACGATTGAAATTGAGACAATTTAATAGAGATAAGCTCTTGTTATGTTTCTTTTAAGTCAATAAACTAACAATACTCAAAGTATGCTCAAAAATATGATATAATCTAGAACATAAGGCAATACTGTTTTAAAGTATTTTCTCTTAACCATGTCTCGTTAGACAAATCTGATTCGTCTGGTTTTCTAATAGATTTTAATGCTGACTTGGTTTTATAGCCATTATGCTCTCCATTATTTTAGTGTAGAACACTTTGGTTATTAGTTTTTTGTTACATTGTAAGCAAATCAATAGAGATAGAAAAAGGGATTATATGTTTAGTTATGAGGTTGTAGCAAGTTTTAACGACTTAGAAAATGCTATTTATACAACTATTTTAGAAAATGAAAATATATCCTCTATGACAATCAAGGAATTGGCCCAACTTGCACATGTATCAGTTGGAACCGTACAACGATTTTGCAAGCATCTAGGATTTGATGGATATAGCCATTTTAAGATTGCTTATAAAGAATATTTAAAAAATGAGCAAATTATTTTAAACAATCAAGACAATAATTCTTTGAAGCTATTCATTGATTATACTGAGCAAGATACTTTTTTGCAGCTGATTATGGAGGCTGTGGCAATCTTAAAGAACGTTGAACAGATTGTTTTTGTCGGAATTGGTTCCTCTGGAACTTTAGGTCGATATGGAGCGCGCTATTTTTCAAATATTGGCAAATTTAGTATGTGTATTGAAGATCCTTGGCAACCAGTGCTACAAAACAGTATGGAAAAAACTTGTGTCATTGCCTTATCCGAATCTGGTGAGACTTCTCAAACATTGAAAATTGTACAAAAATTAAAGGAAAAAGGTTGTCCAGTTATTGCCATCACAAATACATTGGAATCAACATTGTCAAGGCTATCTGATTGCTCCATAACCTATCATGTTCCTCAATTATTTTTAAATGGGTTTAATATTACGACGCAGGTACCTGTTATTCTCATTATTGAAATGTTAATGAAACAACTATATACTACAAAAGCATAAGGGTGTCTATGAATTTATTTGATTATCATAAAGCAAAAGGGCTAAATAATAGTGAATTAAGCGTGTATAATTTTATATTGCAACATAGAGATAAAGTTGCTACGATGACTATCAGAGAGCTATCGACATCTATAAATCTATCGACAACAACCATCATTCGTTTTGCGAAAAAGATGGGATTTGATAGCTACAATGATTTAAAATATGCCTTGTCAAGGTCGGAAGATAAGGAAAATAAACATCGTCACTACTTTCCTATTGATATTCCAGCAATACAATTTTTACAGACTAGTGTCCAAGATGAAGCTTTAAAAAAACAACTATCAGAGATAGCAGACTTGATCGTTCAAGCCAAACAAGTTATCTTTTTAGGGGTGGGTACTAGTCTAAGTTTGGCAGAATATGGCTCATATCTTTTTTCTGGAATCGGTATTCTTAGCTTTGCTATTACTAATCCATTTTATTCTCTGAAATTGCATCATTCTAATTTGGAGGATGTTTTGGTTATTGCTCTAAGTGTCAGCGGTGAGACAGAAGAAGTTCTAACTCTGGTACAGGGATTCAAAGAAAGAAATGCTAAGATTGTTAGTCTGACAAATACAGATATTTCCACTTTATCACAGCTATCGGATATAAATTTATCCTACTTTATGCCAGTTGCCTACGCAGATTCCTCGCTACGTTCCACTAATTTGACCACTCAGATTCCAGTTGTCTATTTTTTAGAATCCTTACGTTACCAAGTTTATTTAAAAAAATAGGAGTGAAAACTCTTGTTTTTTTTATGTAACAAATATTGTTCGACTGTACATATATTTTCTATCTCAATATCTATTGTCAGCAGGTACAGTATGTTATAAAATAGACTTGTTCATAGCGCTAGTACAAAATACAGAAAGGATAGGTAAAATGGCAAAAATACCAGAAGGCTTTTTATGGGGTGGGGCAGTTGCTGCTCACCAAATTGAAGGAGGGTATGATAAAGGTGGAAAAGGCATTTCGATAGCCGATGTGATGACGGTTGGAAGTGCTAGCCACTCTCGACAGATTACTGATGGCGTCTTACCTGACGAATATTATCCGAATCATGATGCAATAGATTTTTACAGAACCTATAAGGACGATATACAATTATTCGCTGAGATGGGATTTAAGTGTTTTCGAACTTCGATTGCCTGGACTCGTATCTTCCCAAATGGAGATGAAGAAGAACCTAACGAAGAAGGGTTGAAATTTTATGATGATTTATTTGATCAGCTGCTAGCTCATCAAATTGAACCGGTCATCACACTCAGTCACTTTGAAATGCCCTATCATCTAGTTACTAAGTATGGTGCTTGGCGTAATCGCAAGTTGATTGATTTCTTTGTTCGTTTTGCGGAAGTCATCATGGAACGATATAAGGACAAAGTTAAGTATTGGATGACCTTTAACGAGATCAATAATCAAGGTGCAATTAATGTTCCTTGGTGCTCATGGACTAATTCTGGTGTCATTTATCAAGAAGATGAAAATCCAGTTGAGGTACTACAGCAGGTTATCCATTATCAGTCAGTGGCTTCTGCAAAAGTTGTTCAATTGGGTCGGAAAATCAATAAAAATTTCAAAATTGGTTGTATGCTGGCAATGGTACCATTTTACCCGAATACATGTGATACAAAAGATATACTTGCTAGCCAGAAGGCAATGGAGCATCGTTTATTTCACTATGGAGATCTTCATGTTTTTGGAGAGCGTCCTTACTATATCGAGGCCTTTTGTCGAAAAAATAATATCAAACTGGATATTTTACCAGAAGATCTAGAAACTCTAAAAGAAGGTTGTGTAGATTATATTGGCTTGAGTTACTATATGAGTGATACAGTGACTGCTACAGCATCTGAGGAAACAGAAGAGCTTTTCAAAGATGTTTATACTAAGAAAAATCCCTATATTGAATCAAGCGATTGGGGTTGGCAGATTGACCCTGAGGGATTACGCTATAGCTTAAATCTTTTATACGATCGCTATCACTGTCCGCTTTTTATAGTTGAAAATGGATTCGGTGCTTATGATAAGGTAGAGCCTGATGGAATCCATGATTCTTACCGCATTGATTACCTCAAACAACACATTGAACAAATGATGTTAGCGATTGAAGAAGATGGCGTAAATGTCATTGGTTATACCCCTTGGGGCTGTATCGATATTGTTAGTGCTGGTACAGGTGAAATGGAGAAGCGTTATGGCTTTATCTATGTCGATAAGAATAATAATGGCGAAGGAACTTTGCAACGAATGAAGAAAGATTCCTTTACATGGTATCAAAAAGTGATTACATCAAATGGAAACGAATTATAAGGAGTAATTAAAATGAATATTGGATTGTTTTGTGCAGCAGGTATGTCAACAAGTATTTTGGTTGAGCGTATGAAAGAAGCGGCTCAGAAAAAAGGGAAAGATGCAACAATTGCAGCTTATTCCATCAGTGAATTGGAACAAAGAGTTGGAGATATTGATGTGGCTCTATTAGGCCCACAGGTTGGTTTCCAACTTGAAAAAGCAAAAGAAATTTGTGCTTCTCACAATGTTCCTGTAGAAGTGATTGCAATGGCTGATTATGGCACTGTAAACGGTATGGCAGTTCTTAAACAAGCTTACATGATGAAAAAATAAGGAGAAGATGATGAAGGATAAACTAATTAAAAAGTTTGTTGATCGGATGATGGCCTTTGTCAATACCAAAGGTGTAACAGCGATAAAAGATGGTATTGTTTTCTCTATGCCATTGTTGATTGTTGGCTCCATCTTTCTTATCTTGGCCAATTTTCCAGTTCCAGCTCTAGCAACGATGTTAGAAACTAGTGGTATTACCCCTGTTCTCAATCAAGCAATTGGTGCGACCTTTAATATCAGTGCGATTGTAACAGTCATTGGGATTGCGTATACCTATGCTAAGCTAGAAAAACAGGAGCCGCTTGGGGCAGGTGTCATTGCCTTAGCAGTTTTCTTGCTAATCCAGCCCTCCAGTTTGATTTCTAAAAATGGGGATGTAGTTGGTAACATTATTCTGAAGGATTGGACTTCCGGGAAAGGGATGATTGGTGCCATTATCGTTGGTTTGATTGTAGGAGCAAGCTATTCTTGGTTTTTGAAGAAAAATATCAAAATCAAAATGCCAGATGGCGTACCAACTGGTGTAGCCAACGCATTTTCAGCCTTGATTCCTGCTACTGTTATCATCACAGCGGCAACGATCTTTGTCGGACTTGTTGAACAATTGTTTAAGGTCACAACGATTGAAGTGATTTATAATCTTATTCAAACACCAATGCAAGGCTTGACTGACTCATTGTTTGGTGCGGTGCTTATGTGTTTCCTTGTACCATTCTTATGGATGTTTGGGGTGCACGGCTCAACTGTAGTTGGTGGCATCATGAGTGGCTTGCTACAGGCGAATGCTTTGGAAAACCAAGCCATTTTAGATAAGGGCCTTGAATTAAATCTAGCCAATGGTGGTCATATTGTGACGATTCAATTTTTTGATCAATTTATCAATGTTACAGGTGCCGGGATTACGATTGGTTTGGTAGTTTACATGGTTGCATTTGCAAAATCAAAACAACTAAAAATTCTTGGACGTCTTGAAATGGTTCCAGCCATCTTTAATATCAATGAGCCGGTGCTCTTTGGTTTGCCGATTGTAATGAATCCAGTTTTAGCAATTCCCTTTATATTAACGCCTATTTTATCTTGTATCATCCAGTATTCAGCGATTTATTTTGGACTGACACCTATGTATGGTGCCGTTCAAGTTCCGTGGACTTGTCCTCCAATTATTTCAGGATTTATCATCGGTGGTTGGAAAACAGCCTTGTTGCAAACACTTATTTTGGTTATGTCTTTCTTTGTTTATTATCCGTTTATTAAACAGATGGATAAACAAGCTTTACAAGCTGAAATACAAGAAACAAGCGATTTAGAAGACGAAGATTGGTAAGAGAGGCATTAAAATGGACGAAAAAGTACTCGAAGTGTGTTTTCAAATTATCACCTATGTAGGAACAGCAAAATCTATGTACATCGATGCTATTCAATTGGCTAAGCAGGGTGAATTTGAGCAGGCTAAAGATAGAATTAAACAAGGCGAAGAAGCATTTGTACAGGGACACAATGCTCACCACTCACTTTTGACAAAAGAAATGAATGGGGAATTAAACCAAACAGGTCTAATTCTGATGCACGCTGAGGATCAGTTATTGAGTGCAGAAGGTTTTCGAACGATTGCTGAGGAATTTATAGCAGTCTATAAACGCTTTGAGGAAGGTAAATAGAGCAAGTTATGAAAGTAAAAATTAAGCAATGTTAATTACCTTTTCAGACAGTCTTGGAAAAAATCTGAAAGACTTGAAGCAGGTCTTAGAAGGCCCTTTGAAAGATGTGGTCGGTGGTGTCCACATTCTTCCCTTCTTTCCATCGTCAGGCGACCGCGGGTTTGCACCCGTGGACTATACCAAGGTTGATGAGGGTTTTGGAGATTGGAGCGATATTGAGGCACTCAGTCAAGACTACTATCTCATGTTTGATTTCATGATTAACCATATCTCAGCCAAGTCGCCTTATTTCCTTGATTTCCTAGAAAAGAAAGATGATCCGCCCATGCGACAAGGTGAAACCGAAGGTCGAGAAGGTATCATGGGGTATAGGTCTCATAGAATGAGGAGGGAAACAGACGAAACGATACGGTAACAGAGAACTGCATAGTGTGGTGATGCCTTTTACCGACTGATATAGGATTGTAGAGATGGTAAACTGGATAGGATTTTGGTCAAGTTGAGTAGTTATTTTGACAGGAATATCATGTGCCAATTTCTCGACAACATCACAATCTCAGGAAGTGGGCAGATTCCTGTAACTTTCCTTGAAGGAAGAGAAGTTGACTTGTAGGAAACTGCAATCGAAAGGTTGCAGTTTTTTGTGTTGTTTCGTGGTATAATATGCTAAAACGATAAACGGTAAGATTGGTTACTAGCTGTAGGAGTTATATTATGGGTAAGTGGACTTGTCAATGCGGATATCCAATGAATGACCATGCTGCTCCAGACCCGAATGCTTTTTCGGTATTCTCGGATGAGTTATGGGAAGAGATAACGGATACCGCAGATGAAAATAATAAGATTGATTATTATGATATTACTGATGCTTCGTACTATGCTTGGCAATGTCCAAATTGTCATAGCTTGATGGTATTCGGTGAGGATGAGAATCCAAATCGTTATACTTTCTATAAGTGGATAGATTTAGATAGTAAAGAGAAGGAGCTATCTGATCAAGAAACTGATTCAAATTCATCAGATATAGTTTACAGAGTTGCATCAGTCACTTTTTCAGAGTTTGGTGAGGAATACATCTATATTTGTGAGGATGAATCAATCAGGGAAGACCATTTTGTGGTTGTACCTGTTGGAATCAACGACGTTGAAAAGATTGCTCATGTTGTGAAGATATATCAGGCTTCGCAAAAAGACATCTCATATCCAATTGACAAGTTAAAGCGTGTGATTAAGCGTTACTCTGATTTTGATAAAGGGAAAGCAAGAGAGATTGCAGCTGAATTATTAAGGTCAGGTCGATGTTTGCAAATAAATGATTTTTCTAAATCAGTAGCAACAGACGAATATTTTGATATTTTGCACAATAAACTTGGATACTGGTGGTTGGAACTGAATGGCGTTCCCATTCCAATGAAGGTTATCCTATTGAATACCAATTATGAAAAGTATCACGTTGACTGCGCTATACATATCAAACCTTACAATATGCACTATAGTACTTTCCAATCGTTAAAGTTATGTACCGACTTTGAGATTGACGCTTCCCGCTGGGTTGATGTCATTTCTTATGAATATGTTTGGGGAAATTACTGGGAACTTGATGGTATCCAGTTTGGGATAACCTGTCAGGAATCATCAGAGGAGGATGAAGTGACACTTGGCAAATACAGTCGTGTCCCATATTATAAGGACTGGCATCCAGATTGGAGCTATAGCTACGGTTTTAATGTACCTTGGAAACCACATGAATCTGATGAAGACTTATCGGTAGGTTTTTACATTTCTTAAAGTGATAAATTCGTTCAATCATATAATAACAAAGCCATACTAGTCACTTTTCGTTCGATAATATAGATGTTTGCTAGCATCACATGTTGAGGCAGTATCACTGCTTGTTCAAAATGATTTAATATGGATGTATCTAGTGAAAATCCCACAGTAAGGAGTTTAAACATGAAATTCCATGAATTTGGTGATAAGAATTTGCCTCCTATCTTGCTGATACATGGCGGTGGCAGTTCTTGGTGGAATTATCTTCGCCAAGCACGGATCTTATCAGAAGAATACCGTGTTATTTTACCTACTTTGAATGGCCACGGCGAAGAATATCAACTTGATTATGTTTCTACGGAAGATTCTGCTTTGGAGATCCTAGACTATATCAAAGAACACTGTGGCGGGAAGTTGTTTGCGATTGGTGGTGTTTCGCTTGGAGGTCAAATTGCTATGGAGCTTTTGTCCTTAGACAGCGAAATTGCTGAGAAGGCCATCATAGACGGAAGCCTCTGTATTCCTCAACCAAGGTTAGCTAAAATCAGCATCTTTCTAGTATCACTATTTGGTAAACTGATGTTCAGTAAATTCTCTTGCAAACTCCAGTTAAGCATGATGAACAAACTCTATCCTAACCTGGCTTATCCAGAGGAGATAAAAGCATATTATTTGGAGGATCTGCCAAGGACGTCTATCAAAACATTGGTGACCATTTACAAAACCTATATGGGGCGTTACAAGTTGAAGGACACAATTTCTACTAGTAAGGCCCAGGTACTGTATATCTACGGTGAAAAAGAATTGAACTGTGTGAAAGCATCGGCGAAATTATTTCAGCAGCTCCATCCCAATACGATCCTGTATGAAGCTAAAGGCTATAACCACGGCTATTTATCAGCTTATATACCTCAAGAGTGGATTAAGTTGGTTGTTCCATTTTTGGAGAATAACAATTGATTATACTTTATTAATTTAGAAAGCAGAGTTCCATGGAAGTCAAAAAATATAGTCCCCTCAATTCCTTAAAAAAGATAGCAGATAATCTATGGGTTGTGGATGGGGAAGAAGTACTGATGGATTTCAAATTCTTCAAAGTGCCTTTTTCAACTAGAATGACAGTTATCCGTTTACAGAATGGTGGTCTTTGGGTGCATTCACCGACTAAGCCTAATGACAATTTACTTTTTGAAATCAAGCAATTAGGTGAGGTGAAACACCTTATTGCACCCAATGTCTTACATTATAGTTATATAGGTGAATGGCATCAACTATTTCCTGAAGCAAAAGTTTGGCTAGCTAGTGGTGTTCAAAAGCGTGCCAGAAAATCGGGAATGAGTTTAGATTATGGTCAGGAATTAAGCAAGGCCAATTGGAACGAAGAAATTTGTTTTACAACATTTGAGGGAAGTTTTTACGTGAAAGAGGTTGTTTTTTTCCATACTGAAAGTTCAACTCTAATTTTAACGGATCTTATTGAAAACATAGAAACAGAAAATTTATCGATTTTTGAAAAGCTACTGTTAAAAATAGGTGATAATCACTATCCAAATGGTAAAACACCAAGAGATTTAAGAATGACTTTTTTATTTGGTAAAAAACAAGCATTGAAGAGTTATCATAGAATAAAGAAATGGGAACCTAAGAATATTATTATTTCTCATGGACCGTGTATAGTTGGACAAGCAAAAGAAATGCTAAACCAAGCGTTCTCTTGGCTAGAGAAATAGTAATTTACTATAAAGAAATTAATAAAATATATCTAATATAATTGACTACAATTACTTGGAGTTGTCAAATTAAGATGTGGAATCTACTTAAATTGTTGATTCTAGGAGGTATCAGATGACACGAGAGAAAGAATATAGATTAGCTATCGGTATCTCTTAATTAGATTTAGTGAAAGAAGAATCCATTTTTTACTTGATTCCCCTCTCTATCTTATGGTAGTATGTATATACAAATTGTATGTACAAAGGAGAG
>NZ_KV812837.1:9484-15376 GCF_001813525.1 Streptococcus sp. HMSC065C01
GTCCTAAATGCAGCACTTCGAAAAATTGCTAATGGGACTGTGGATCCAGAAGAATTTGTTTCGAGTGATTTGCAGGACAAACAGTATCAGGTAGCCTTTGAAGATTTGAAGAAGGAGATTTTAGTGGGGCATCAGGAAATCGCTCAAGGAAAAGTTACTTCTGTAGCCGATGTGAGAAAGGAATTTGGTCTTGACTAAGTTGAAACGTTATCAGGTCTTTCTTTCAGATCGTGCTAAGCAGGACTTGCGTGACATTCACGACTATATTCTTGTGAATTTTTATAGCCAGCAAGCTGCAGATGGCAAAGTTGATTTGCTATTAAGTGCTCTTGAGACCCTAGAACTGTTTCCAGAAGCCTGTCCTCTGGTATCAAGCCGGGGCTATGGTGAGATGACGAATGATGGAAAACCCTATCGTTATATGCCAATAGAGAACTATCTTACATTTTATTATATTGAGAAGCATAGGGTGTATGTTGCTCGTATCCTTAGTGCAAAGCAGGATTGGGTCAAGATTTTTTATAAGTAGGATGCGGAACCTCCATGTTAAAATCGAATAAGCTGATTATTTTTTTAATTTCTCTCCCCTTTCTGATGGTTATTGTTTTCTATTCTCTTAGTGAGCATCCTTGATATAGTGATGATAGTAATTTCATTAGAAATCATGAAGCTGCTATTAAGAGTGAGATCATCGCACACTTAGCCCAGGAAAAGCAAGGCATAAAGTCCGTGACCTTATTGCCAAATACTGCTAGAGGAGAGTATGATAATGGTGGTGATGTAAGTGGACATTACCATATCTATTTTACAGCCTATGCTGATGATAACCCTGAGAGGACGTTAAGAGTAGAATTATCCTTCCCCGATGCCAGCATTCCCCCTTTTACCTTGTTTCACCCTAACCCTTATAAAAGCAAGAGCCAAAAGATGGCCAATTGGTTGATGGGGAATATTGAAGTATCAAAGGAAGCGTCTAAATAGAAATAAGAACAAGTCATGATGAATAGAATAGTAGATGATCAGATAGTGCTTATTCCTTATTATAGGAATGATGAGATCTCCCTTCTTTGGTATCAAGATAGTGAGGTTTGCAAACAAGTTGATAATACTGAACAGATTTACGATCTAATAAAACTTCATAAAATGTATGATTACCTAACTTCACACGGATCTTGCTATTATATCCAATATGAGGGTGTGTTAGTTGGAGATGTGACACTTCAAGATAACTCAGAACTTTCTATAGTGATCAGCAAAGAGTATCAAAATTTACAGATCGGAAGACGATGTATTTCTAAAATGATACAGCTGGCCAAAGAAAAAGAGATGGTTAAGGTAACTGCTCAAATTTATCCTTTTAATACCCAAAGTCAAAGAATGTTTTTGGCTTTGGGATTTCAGAAAGTAGATGAAAAGTTGTATGAATATACGTTGATATAGAACAGTTGTATATCTCCATATATATTAAGACTGTAATCTACTGTTTATAAAACAATGTTCATGAAAAATAGAGTTAAAGGGTACCTACTGATACATGGACAAGAGGTTTTTTCAGAAATCTAAAAATGAAGAGAACACCAACAGATGATTTTTTGTTGGTGTTCTCTTCATTTGATTTTACGATCTATCTCGCTTTTGCTTTAAAGTAAAAGCTGGCATGGAATTATTCAGGCATCTAGTTAGATTTTTGTTTATTCAACAGGAGGATAGATGATATTATTGCAATGCAAGATACAAGAATCAGATACCAAAGATTTTCAAGACCAAAACCATGATCTAGCATCAAGCGGTATCCCCAAGAAGCGGGGAAAAGACGCCCGATTGCTTGAAGAAAATCAGGCAGTAAGGTGATGGGAAACATGATTCCTGAGAGCATAATTGAGGGTAAAAATACAAGTTGCGCTATCATGGTCAGCTTTGCTTGATTTTTTACAGTAAGGCCCAGTATACTTCCGATACTCAACGATACAAAAATGTAGATGGCAAGCGCGAGAAAGAATAAGGGAAATTGACTTGGTAGACTTGCTTTAAATAAAATTGGAGCAAGTAGTAGGATCACTATGCAAGTCATTATCAAATGAACAAAGGCAGAGAGAACTATGGTCACCAATCCTAAATGAATAGGCACACCATTTGCTTTATAAATCTTTTTTATGTCGCTTCCGTATGTTTCAATCAAGGAAGGCGGTAAACCGAGAAAGGCTCCCATTGAAACACTCATGACAATCATTGACTGTATAAGTGTGCTACCCATTTCAGGCATAACGGAAGTAAAAATACCACCCATGAGAAGAAAGAAAATAATCGGTACAATATAGTAAGTAACCAAGAGAGACTTACTTCGTATGTCCAATTTCCACTGTAATGTTAGGCTATATAAAAAACCATTCATTCCAAACCCCTCCTTGCCATTTCAATGAAATGCTGCTCCAGTGTGCCACGATCAACCTTGATATCCAATATCTGGATATTTTTCTGTTTGCATTCTTCCAATAATGAAATTAAGCTATCCTCGATCGTATCTGTTTCAAAAGATTCCTCTCCGTCCCGGGTCTTTAAATGGATGAAATATTTTCTTCCCAACCTGTCTGTCAGTTCTGAAGGAGTACCACAAAAGACAATCTTTCCACTATTCAAAATAGCAATGCGGTCACATAGGGTTTCAACTTCGGCCATATCGTGGCTTGCCAAAACAATTGTCTTGCCCTGTGATTTGAGCTTTCGGATTTCTTCATGGAGGGATAGTCTTCCTTCAACATCAAGTCCCGCTGTCGGTTCATCGAGAAAAATAATATCCGGATTACTGATAAGTGCAAGAGCAAGATGTAATCTTCTTTTTTGACCGGTGGATAATTCTATGTATTGCGACTCCTTCATTTCTTTTATGCCAAGGGCCTTTAGCATAGCATTATCAATGTATGTATGATTCCATTTTGCAAAGAGCTTTATGGCTTCTATCGGTTTGATGTGAGCGGGTAGAGAGGAGGACTGTAGTTGAATTCCGGTTTTCCCGTTTACAACGATAGTGCCTTCGTCATATTTTCTCAGACCTTCGATACATTCAAGCGTTGTTGTTTTTCCAGCTCCATTCACTCCGAGCAGAGCAAAGATTTCTCCTTGTTTGATTTGAAAATCGAGACCTCTAAGAACCATATTGCTACCATAACTTTTCTTTAATCCAGAAACCTCTATTGCGTCTTTCATGGTTCTACCTCCTCAAGGGGATTGGTTCCAAGCCTTGAAAAATAGACTTGTAAAGCAGGCCCTAAATAATCATTAACGATTTTTTGCTTTTCTTCCCAAGCGTTTGAGGCGGTATCAATATTCCCTATTTCCATCAACTTCGGAAGCATGCTCATATCACCATTTGTAAACTCCATAATCAAACTCCAGTATTCTTGCACAACCTGTTGGCATTGTTCGCTTTCAGCTGGTACATTTTCTTTCTGAAGCTCTACGATTTGATCACTTAGGCGGTTCAACCTATCCATAAAATCTTGCCCGCTTTTTTTGTCAAATCGACTGCGTATCTGGTCGAGCGTATCATCATCAAAGCGCTTAATGAGAGAGTAGGAGTCATTCTTCATCTGTAGATTGACAATAATGTCTGCATACTTCTTAAAATTGACCGTCTGTATTTGTAAAACTTCTGCCTTTAACTGCTCTATTGCGACTAAAGAATCCTTAAGTTGTTCAATATTTTTACGAAGAATATCTGCTTGCTCTGTAAGAGCTTTAGCAACATCATCAGGTGTTTTCAAAGAGATCAAACGCCCCTTTATATCCTTGAGAGAAAAGCCTAATGATTTTAAAGACAATATCTGATGGAGTAGCACTAAGTCTTTATCGGTATAAAGCCTGCGACCTCCCTCACTTTCTGCCGATGGGGAAAGCACCCCTTCTTTATCATAGTATTGTAAAGTACGGACGGTAACCCCCATTTTCTTAGCAAGTTGCCCAACTGTCATAAATCCTTCCGGAATTGCTCTATATTTAGCCATCATTACCCACCTCCTCATACTTATTATACATCGTTACGTAAGGTCATGAACAAGATTATTTTTAAAAAATTTCCTTGACAAAAACTTTTTTATTTTCGAGAAAAGAAAGAGACTTCAGAGAAAAAAGAAGCATGTGACATAATAAGTCCTAAATATTGACGTAATTCCGACCCTTTAGAATATTATGGATCTGTATGTGTCATGATTTAGAAAAGCAAAGCACAAGTACAAGATAATCAATAGCAAACACAAGGTGATAGACAGAACAATCTATCACCTTTTTCCGTTTTAAAACTATTTGTCACCAGTTACGCACTCAAATTTCTTATCTCTTACAACTTTTATTTAGTGAAAGAGGAATCCATTTTTCACTTGAATCCCTTCTCTTATGTATGGTAGAATGTATATACAAATTGTATGTACAAAGGAGAGGTAGAAATGGCAAACACGAAAGCAGTGAATTTTCGAGCAGATGAGATGTTTTACCAGAAAACAAAAGAGGTACTTGCGGATCAAAAAATTTCTGTGTCAGATGTCCTAAATGCAGCACTTCGAAAAATTGCTAACGGGACTGTGGATCCAAGAGAATTTGTTTCAAGTGATTTGCAGAACACGCAGTATCAAGTGGCCTTTGAGGATTTGAAGAAGGAGATTTTAGTTGGGCACCAGGAAATTGCTCAAGGGAAAGTCACTTCTGTAGCCGATGTGAGAAAGGAATTTGGTCTTGACTAAGTTGAAACGCTATCAGGTCTTTCTTGCAGATCAGGCTAAGCAGGACTTGCGTGGCATTCACGACTATATTCTTGTGAATTTTTATAGCCAGCAAGCTGCAGATGGCAAAGTTGATTTGCTATTAAGTGCTCTTGAGACCCTAGAACTGTTTCCAGAAGCCTGTCCTCTGGTATCAAGCCGGGGCTATGGTGAGATGACGAATGATGGAAAACCCTATCGTTATATGCCAATAGAGAACTATCTCGCATTTTATTATATTGAGAAGCATACAGTGTATGTTGCTCGTATACTCAGTGCAAAGCAGGATTGGGTCAAGATTTTTTATAAGTAGGATGAGGACCCCATGTTAAAATCGAATAAGCTAATTATTTTTTTAATTTCTCTACCTTTTCTGATGGTCATTGTTTTCTATTCTCTTAGTGAGCATCCTGGATACAGTGATGATGGGAATTTCGTCAGAAGTCATGAGGCTGCCATTAAGCGTGAGATCATCGCACACTTAGCCCAGGAAAAGCAAGACATAAAATCTGTGACGCTCTTACCAAATACTGCTAGAGGAGAGTATGATAATGGTGGTGATGTGAGTGGAAATTACCATATCTATTTTACAGCCTACGTCAATCATAATCGCGAACGAACGATAAGCGTAGAACTATTCTTCCCAGATGCCAGCATTCCCCCATTCACCTTGTTTCCTCCCAACCCTTATAAAGACAAAGGCAAAAAGATGTCCAATTGGTTGATGGGGAATATTGAAGTATCGGAAGAAACCTCTAAATAAAGATATGGAAGAAGTAATGATGAATAGAATAGTAGATGATCAGATCACTCTTATTCCTTATTATAGAAATGATGATATCTCCCTTCTTTGGTATCAAGATAGAGACGTTTGCAAACAAGTGGATAATACTGATCAGATTTACGATGTAACAAAACTTCATAAAATGTATGATCACCTAACTTCACACGGTTCTTGCTATTATGTTCAATATGAGGGAGGGTTAGTTGGAGATGTGACACTTCAAGATAATTCAGAGCTTTCTATAGTGATCAGCAAAGAGTATCAGAATTTACAGATCGGAAGACGGTGTATTTCTGAAATGATACAGTTGGCCAAAGAGAAAAAAATGGTTAAGGTAACTGCTCAAATTTATCCTTT
>NZ_KV812837.1:15476-51462 GCF_001813525.1 Streptococcus sp. HMSC065C01
AAGGTAACTGCTCAAATTTATCCTTTTAATACTCAAAGTCAAAGAATGTTTTTGGCTTTGGGTTTTCAGAAAGTAGATGAAGAGTGGTATGAATATAAATTGATTTAGGAAAGGTGTGTATCTCCACATAGATTAAGACTGTAATCTGATGTTTATAAAACAATGTTCATGAAAAATAGAGATAAAGGGTAGCCACTGATACATGGACAAGAGTTTTTTCCGAAATCTAAAAATGAAGAGAACACCAACAGATGATTTTTGTTGGTGTTCTTTTTATATGATTTTACAATCTATCACTCTGATTCATGTTTGAAACAAGTTAAACAGACAGTTGTAGGAGGACCTTCGAAGTCGAAATTTTGTACGGTTAATGGAGGATTTTTCCCATTATAATCTCTCCACAGTTTTATTTCGTATATGAATTGCAATTGGTGTGATAAGTAGGTATAGCAAGGTCAAAATGATAAAAAATCCGATATCAGCATCCAAAAATACATATACGATATTAAAGCCAAAATGCATGAAAATAGAATAAATCAGATTATTATATTTTTCCAGAATAATATTCATACAAATAGTAATAGATGTAATCACAACTATATTAGCAATAATATAAGGAACGGCCCGCCAGTCCGTAAATTTTGAATCTACAACCCACAGAAGTGTATGCCAGAAACACCAGACTAGGCCTTGGTAAATAGAGGATTTTAAAAAATGATATTTTTTATTAAATTCTTCTCTCATATAACCACGCCACCCTAATTCTTCACCAGTCGGACCTGATGTAAATGATAAGAATATACTTAGTGGCAATGATACGGTTCCTAGATTGATGTAGGAGAACATTGTTTTTTGGGTCATAAGTGAGTAGAGGAAGAGTGATAAAATACTGAGCCCAAATGTAAGACCAAATGAAGATAGAAGTGGGAGTAACGACACTTTAGCAGAGAAACACCGCTTAAGGAAAGTTGTTCTTTTCTCATCAGTCCTAAAATACTTCCATCCAAATAAAAGAAGGTATGATGGAGACCATGCGACGATATTTCGTACAATCCACATGATAACGGGTGGAACCTTAAATAATAAACTTGCAGGAGCTGCTACAAAAATAATGAGTGCCCAAACAAGTACATAAGAACTGATGATGTATCTTTTTAAATAATTTACATTCATTTAGTTACCCTCTTTCTTCAGTTGTATAGATAACTAGTTCACTCTTAATACCATTCAATTCAATTATATTATCTGCATCGGGTGAATCGAATGGTTCAGTTTTTTGCCCATTTTTTTCATAATAAATATTTGTTCCAATCCCTTTAGCAACAGCAGTAAATAGGCTGTTTTCAGGAATACGAATTCTGGATGTTGCTGAAATCTGGTTAATGTCAATTTCACCGTTTAATGAATGACATAATACTTCCATATCAAGATTACAATTTATTTTTACTTTACCTGAAATATCTTCTAGAGTAATACGAGATGTCTTAACGTCTAGTTCGATATTGTCACATCCTAGGGAGTGAATTTCTACAGACTCTGCACGAACCGCGCATTCAATGTGACTAATATAGCGAGTTGGGATTTGCACAAAGATACTGACCGTTTCTTTAGCCGTTGCCTCCGTTACACCATTGTAACGTTTTACATCTAGGTCAATTCTTTTTCTACTATCATCAATTTTTACTTTAAAATCATTTTGAAGTGTAGAAAGAAGATTTGATACCAGACGAACACGAATTTTTTCTCCCTTGTATCCGGACAATACAAACTTTTCTGCGCCTCCAAATTTCATATCATAGCTCTTGATCTTATCGATATCATACTCTGTGATACTCTCAAAAAGATATTCGCTTGTATTAAGAGTAGTTCTTTCATTACAGATTAGCTCATCGATAGAGATGTTAAATAGGTTTGAGATGGATATCATATTTTCGATATCTGGAATTCCAGCACCAGTTTCCCACTTTGTTACAGCTTGTCTTGATACACCGATTTTTTCAGCTAAAAGTTCTTGTGACATCCCTACTTGTTTACGTATGGATTTTAATTTTTCAGCAAATGTCATGTTGTATGACCTCCTCTATATTCTATGATGTAATTTGTCATAAAGTAGCAATATGACTGATTTTAGTATAGAATAAACGATGATTACAGCACAAGCAAGTAGAGGTTGCATTCTCATTATTTTTGCTACTTTGCGTGGCATTTATCGTTTTAGCGTTGATTTTTAGCATTATTTTAGTTATTTTACCATACATTCAAATGGAATGATGAATACAATTAAAATTAATATTTTAAAATTCCAGAAAGTCTGGGAGTAATAAAAAATAGCATAAAATAGGTTCTAAAAAGTTATTTGTTCTGTAACCGCTTTTTCTGCTATAATATCACTAGATAGAAATGTGGGAGTTTCAATCATGGTTACAAAACGGTTTTTGAAAAAAGTTATTGTTGCGATCGTCTCGGTTTTTATGTCCTTAGCTTTTGTACAAGGGGCTCAAGCTGAGCAAACTGGACTCGATTACCAAAGTCTCAACCTGCTGCCTTTTAATGGCAATAAGCAACTCGTTCTAGGTGAGTTTGATCATTTAGGTCGGGCAACTTCTGCCCATATTCAACTGCAGGATAAGGATGAACCTAAGCAGAAAAGAGAGCCACGTCTCAAACATAATCCAGTTGGCTGGCACAATTATAAGATTGCTTATGGAAACAAAGGGAAGAAGGCCTGGCTGTTCCATAGAGGGCATCTGATTGGCTATCAGTTTAGCGGTCTGACCAATGAAGGGAAAAATCTGGTTCCGCTAACTGCCTGGACCAATACGGGGAATTATAAAGGGACAGCAGATAGCAATGTGGAAGGCATGCTTTACTACGAGAAACGGCTCGATAGCTGGCTGGCTACCCACCCCAATTATTGGCTAGATTATAAGGTGACACCAGTCTATACGGGGGATGAATTGATTCCTCGGCAGGTGACCTTGCAATATGTAGGAATTGACCGAGATGGCAACCTTCTACCAATCAATTTAAGTAGCCCCAAAGAGTCAGTAGATGCTTATGGGATCACCACCGTTACCTTGGATAATTATTCCAAGAATGCGACCATTGACTATCTGAAGGGGACAGCCAAGCCATCTTTAGTGCCGACGGAACCAAGTAGTCAACCACAACCAGCCAGTCCTTCTGTAGAGACGCAACCAAGTCAAGCTCCTCAACTGAGTCAGCCAGCAGTGCCTGCACAGCCCGTTCAACCTGTAGAGCCTTCACAGCCAACTCGTCAACTAGCTCCAGTTGTTTATGTGGCCAGAAATGGAAGTGCTGAGGTTTATTGGTACTCTTTGGACAGTATGCCTCGCAATACCAATTTTTCTAAGGTGGTTCAGATGTCAGAAGAGCAAGCGCTCAGTCTTGGGAAGCGACATACAAGTAAGGAATAAGTATCAGTGATTTTGATAATGAGAAAGCCTAATTGCTGGGCTTTTTGTGTAGGGTAAGTTCTAAATAGGAGAACTAAAATGATTGAAAATATGCTATAATAATAGGACGGAGGTAGAATATGACCTTAGATGTAGATAAAGAAAAAATGATGATTATGGGTGTGATTTTTGATAACAAAAAGGTTTTTAAGAGCGTCTGGTTTGCTCTGAGTACCAATATGATTGAAGGATGGCATCCCACGGTAGAAGATGTGGAGCGACTGAGAGAAGAGGCAGTTGCATTAGGAGTTGGATAATGGTCAGAAAAATATATGATGGGTATGATTATATAGACCCTGATAATTTATACACCTATCCCCATTCATCTGTTCTCATAAATAAATTTAATGAGAAAAATGATAATAAAGCTCGAGAATTAGAATATCGTTTAGTAGCAAGCCAAAGTTTAAAACTGTTTGTTAATCCAATTGAAGTAAATACAGTTTCAGATATTTTAAAGATTCATAAGTTTCTTTTTGAAGGGATGTATACTTGGGCCGGTCAATACCGTCAAGTAAATATCTCTAAAAGTGGAAATGCTTTTATGCCAGTTCAGTCTTTTGATACGGCAGAAAAATATTTAAATACTTTGATTTCAAACTATCTACTTAACTCAAATAATAAAATTGAGATTTGTAAAAGTTTAGCTGAGATATTAGATAATCTAAACTATTTTCACCCATTTAGAGAAGGAAACGGTCGTACTCAACGAGAAGTTATCCGTTCTTTAGCTTTGATGAAAGGCTATGAATGTGAAATTTCAATTGGTTTAGATGATGATATCTATCACTTATATATGGATGGAACAGTTTATGGAGATACTAGTAAGCTCGAAAAACTGTTCAATAAACTATTAACAGAAATATAGATCTGTAGTATATTTTAGTAGGAAACAGTATAAAGTGATGCTTATAAGGTAAAGTCATTGCTTCAACAAAAATCTTTAAGCCCAATTGATGGGCTTTTTGTGTGCAATACAATTATAAAAAGTTAGTAGTCTAAAATTATCTCTCTCAACATATTGCAAACCTTTTCATAAAGTTGTATACTAATAAATGATTTTATGTAATCGTTTGCATAAAGTGGTAAATGATGAAAAGAGAGTATAGTAGGAGACGAGACAGATGGAATTAACAGCGATTTATCATCGGCCTGAATCGGAGTATGCCTATCTTTATAAGGACGGGCAGCTTCATATTCGCATCCGGACTAAGAAAGAGGATATCAAACGGATTGTCTTGCACTATGGGGATCCTTTTATTTTTATAGAGGATCTATATGAGGCGACCAAGGAAATGGACAAGGTGACGACCGACGATCTCTTTGATTATTGGCAAGTATCGGTCTCTGTCCGCCATGCCCGGATCCAGTACCTCTTTGAATTAGAGGATACAGCGGGAGAGAAGATCTTGTATGGAGACCGAGGTGTAGCAGCCTACACCAAGGAGAATCTGGACTTCGTCATGAATGGCTTTAAGCTACCTTTTATCCATGAGATCGATGGGTGTGCTGTTCCGGATTGGGTAGCTCAGACAGTTTGGTATCAGATCTTCCCTGAGCGTTTTGCCAATGGGAATCCAGCCATTTCCCCAGAAGGTGTCCGTCCTTGGGATGCGTCAATTGCCCCTACAATGTTGGATTTCTTTGGTGGAGATTTGCAGGGGATTATCGATCACTTGGACTACTTGCAGGAGTTAGGAATTACAGGTCTCTACCTTTGCCCGATTTTTGAATCGCCGAGCAACCACAAATACGACACCATCGATTACTTTAAAATCGATCGACATTTTGGTGATAAAGAGACCTTCCGCAAACTAGTGAAAGAGGCTCACGCGCGTGGGATGAAGATTATGCTGGATGCCGTCTTCAACCATATTGGCTATGATTCACCCCAATGGCAAGATGTACTCAAATACGGGGAGGATTCGATTTACAAGGACTGGTTCCATATCAAAGAGTTCCCTGTCTCCTCAGAAAATCTGTGGAATAGTCGCGACTTGTCTTACCATGCTTTTGCCTTTGCGGGCTTTATGCCTAAGCTCAATACGGCTAATCCTGAGGTGAAGGCCTATCTCTTGAAGGTGGCGACTTACTGGATTGAAGAGTTTGATATTGATGCTTGGCGACTGGATGTGGCCAATGAAATCGACCATCAATTTTGGCGGGATTTCCGTAAGGCAGTCTTGGCCAAGAAACCAAACCTCTATATCCTTGGAGAAATCTGGCATTCGTCCCAACCTTGGCTCAATGGCGATGAGTTCCATGCGGTGATGAACTATCCCCTCTCTGAAAGTATCAAGGATTATTTCCTGCGGGGGCATAAGGAAACGCAACGCTTCATTTGGGAGATCAATAGCCAGTCCATGTACTATAGGCAACAAATCTCTGAGGTGATGTTTAACCTCTTGGACTCCCATGATACAGAGCGCATTTTGACGACGGCCAAAGGCGATCTTCAGTCTGTCAAGTCTGCTCTGGCCTTCCTCTATCTGCAACGAGGAACGCCTTGTATCTATTATGGAACGGAGCTAGCCCTCATCGGTGGTCCAGACCCAGATTGCCGCCGTGTCATGCCATGGGAGCGCGTGTCAGCGGACAATGACATGCTCAACTTTATGAAGGAATTGATCCAGCTCCGAAAAGAAGTAGCAGGCATGATTCAACATGGTAAAGTAAGCATAGAAGAAGTAGAGCCAGATGTAGTAGCAGTAGAATGGCGGTATGAAGGACAGCTCCTCAAAGCATATTTTAACCACTCCAAGAAAGACGTTGTCTTAGAAAGAGAACAAGCAGATCTGATCAGCCTTGGGAGCATCTCTGATGATCAATTGGTTATCCAACCAAATGGATTTGTTATTTATAGAGAAGATTAATAAGAAAGAAGACTGGAATTTAGGTATTTCAGTCTTTTTTTATAAATGGTTTCTTTATTCGTACCCTTATATTATAATGGAGATGAGAAAGGAGGAGCCGGCGATGAAGATGTTAGCAATCAATCCTATTTCGGTTAAAAAAAGAATGATAGAATTTCTATTTGATTATCTTTTCATTCTAACTTATTTAGTTTTTCTGTTTATAGGTTCGATGCTTATTTACATCATTTTTTTTAATGGTGTCCCAGAGTTTACAGAAATTCAGTCACAGTGGCTTGTATTTTTAACATCTATTTTGCCAATCACCCTCCTGTTTACATATTTGGATTATGCAAAAAATGGGAGCTTGGGGAAGGGAAAAGCGGGACTTGAGCTGGTCTACCAGAAAAAAACAGTGCAAGCTAGCTTAATCAGAAACACCATTAAATTTTTACCTTGGCAAATTGGTCATATGGGCACGATTCATGGTTTCTATAGTAATTTTGACGGATTATCCATTAGCCTCTCTATTTCGGCGACTCTCCTCGCAGTTTTGCTACTAGCAATGACGATATTTAGGAAAGATAAGAGGCATCTTGGAGACCTGCTAGCCCATACGCAAGTTCAGCAAAAAGGTGACTAGGATACAGATTGTCTATTCTGTCCTCAATGAAAAAATACACATAGTTAGGAAGTATCTATATGAATGAAAACGTCGAGTTTACGAATCTTTGTATGGTAAGAGATGGCGATAGAGTTCTTGTTATGGATCGTAAAAAAGAGGACTGGCCAGGCCTTACATTTCCTGGAGGTCATGTCGAAGTGGGAGAGTCATTTACGGAAGCAGTGATCCGTGAAGTGAAGGAAGAAACTGGCTTAAGGATAGCTTCTCCCCAGATTTGTGGAATGAAAGATTGGGTAGAAGACGGCATTCGTTATGTAGTTCTCTTTTATAAGACAGAAAAGTTTGACGGAGAATTAATATCCTCTGAAGAGGGGAAAGTCTGGTGGGAGGACCTGAAAGAATTGCCAAAACTAGACCTCTCCTTAGATATGGAGGATATGCTTCGTATTTTCCTTGAAGAAGACCTGTCTGAATTTTTCTACTACCAAGATGGAGAAGACTGGAAGTACGATTTAAAATGAAATCGAACGCTGATTCTTCTAATAATTAACTTGATAACTTTTTTTAGCAGTTAACCCAATGGTTGGCTGTTTTTCTTTTTTTATGACAGATATATTCGTGGAACCTTGTTATAATAAGAAATAAAAGAGATTAGAAAAATGATTGTCTTCTGTTTATAAGGTAAAGGTTGACATGTCCCTTGGGGACAGGAGTATCATATAGTTAAGGGGGTGCAAGATTATGTTAAGAAATGATATTCAAAGAATAACAGGTTTAACTCGAAAAGCACTAGAATACTATGAAGAAAAAGGTTTTATTCATCCTCGAAGACTAGAAAATGGGTATAGGGAATATTCGGAAAAGGATGTGGAGATTCTGAATAAGATTGCCTTGTTTAAAAAATTAGGGCTAAGCATAACAGAAATAAAGGACTGTCTGAAGTCAGATGGGGCTACTGCATCTAGTATTCTCAGAAGAAAAGAGCAAGAACTAGAAAGTGATGAGAAACGGAAAGTAGTGTTTGATCTCTATATAAAAGGTGCAGACACGGATCTGATCAATGAAAAACTTGCGGTCATCGAAGCTGAGGACTCCATTTATAAGAGACTCGAAAGAGCATTTCCAGGATACTTGGGGCAATGCTTATTTGCTGCCTATCAACCTTTTTTACAGGAGCCCTTGTCAAAAGATGGAGAAGAAGCATTTAAGAAGTATATTCAATATTTAGATAGCCTTCCAACCTTTGAGTTAAGCAGAGAAGAACAGGATTATGTTGATGAACTGAGTTCTAGTTTTAATATGAAGACCTTAAAAGAGGTTAATGAAGCTAAGATAGCTGCGGTAGAAAGTTATGAAAAGTGGAATAATGAAAATAAGGACACAATTTCTATTTATGATCGCTATTTGAACAGTGATGATTACAAAACAAGTCCAATGAAACACATTCAAGATCAACTGAAAACATTTTTGATTAACCATCACTACTATGAAGTAGCTATTCCTCTGATTAGACAATTTAGTAAGAGTTACGATCATTATTATAAAAAACTAACGGAGGCAAGTGACTATTATTTAAAGCAAAAGGGAGATGCTCCACAGTAAATCGGAAATCAATATACTTCATAAGATTTAACGATTAAGAGATAGAGTCAGGAATGGCTTACCCTTGTTCTATTTTTCAGTTTCTTTAATTGTACTTTCCCCTACATAGGTGTATAATATGTCCTTAGATAAACAAATGAGGAATTTACTATGGAATTAAAAGATTTTACAGAAAAAGAACAAGAACAAATCAAGCAAGGATTGAGTACAGCTGAGATTTCTGATAAAGAAGCAGCGAAGAAGTTGCTCGCTTTAGTCTCGCAAGAATGGATCAAGCGTATTCCTTTCTTTGTCAGAGGGCATGCGACGACCAAGACAGTTGAGCGTGTAGCTAAGCAATACCCTGAACTTTATGCCGTGGCGAAACGTCAAGGAGACCTTCCTGAAAAAGAAGGAGAAGAGCTCCGCATGATTATGACAGCCATCTTTGAAGAAAAGATGAACAAACATAAGATTAAATAATCTAATATAATACTTTGTTATTTTTTTATCACACAATTGAATGAGTGATTGCAGTTGAAATGCAGTCACTTTTTTATTTACTAGCCATAGAGACTTTTACACTAGTAAATAAAAATGAACAATATTTCATGATATAATACTAATGAAAGCAGTTCCAGAGGGATGAAAATTTCATTGGAGAAAAACAAGTAAAGGTAGTCATGATGAAAAAGTTTTTGATATTTATTTTTACAATGTTTGGATTGATGTTAGGAATGTTAGCTATGATGTATAATGAATATATTCGAGCTTATGAAGCGGCTCATCATAGATCAAGCTTTCCAGAACCGAAAGAAAATTTACTAGTACCAGTAAGTACAAGGGCATATGCAAAAGCTAAATCTTGGTCAGAGAAATCTCCTTTATCGAAGCAACAAATTAAAATTTATCTTACTAAGTATGGCATGTATTCAGAGTATATTTCCCAGTCCGCTGTCAATAAGCTTAATATAGACTGGAAAGAGCAGGCTGTTTTAAGAGCAAAATCATATCAAAAGTTTCATTATTCAAAAGAAAAGTTAGTTGGGCAACTTGTAAATGTTGATCTATTTACTCCAGAAGAGGCTGATTATGCTATAGAAAAAGTTCATTTCGATTGGAAAGAGGAAGCTGTGAAAGAAGCGGAATCTTCTGCAAACGGTGGCAAGATTTCGAAAGAACGGTTATTAGAAATACTTGTTGAAAATAGAAAATTTACTCAAGAAGAAGCTGAGTACGCAATAGAACATGCCAAAATAGATTGGTCGAATTAAACAATAGTTTTAATTTTGATTTTTGTAATATATTGAAGAGCTGGACAGTTGCCAGCTCTTTTTTGCTACTTATAAACTTTTCTCATTTCGTAAAAAATAGTTGGAGCAAAGCCAGTTTTAAACTATAATAGAGGAAAAGGATTATCGATATGAAAAATTTATAGAACAAACATTTTAATCAATAGAGAAGGAACCAGTTTATGAAACCATCTAAAAAAATCATGCTCCTTACAAGCTGCGCCTTGGCGATCTTTGCTTTAGCGGCTTGTGGTAGCAACCAAAAGCAATCCAAGGAAAAGCAGGAAAGTTCCACTGTGCAGAAATCTAGTTCAGATAAGGAGCGCTACAAGGGAAGCTACAGCAACCTCAACAGCAAGGCGAGTGTCGATGAAGTGCGGACTCTTTTATCTACTTATTTGGATCAGGACAGTGTAGATAAATTTCTGGGTCTAGTAACGGACTACGATAGCATTGTCGGCTCTGTTGGCTTGACGGGTGACTTCAGTAAGTTCAAGAAAACAGACTACAATGTTGAGAAGATCAGTGACTTGTGGACCAAGAAAAAGGGCGATTTCGTCGGGACCAACTGCCGGATCAATAGCTATACTCTTCTGAAGAATCGCATCGAGATTCCTAAGATGAAAGCGGATAGTGAACTTTTATTCGTGGATAATGATGCCATTGACAAAGGGAAGATCTTCGATGAGGCAGACAAGGAAGCTTTTAACATTCTGTATTCACGGGTTCCGACAGAGGCGACAACAGATGTCAAGGTCCATGCCAAGAAGATGGAAGAATACTTTGCTCATTTCAAGTTCAATGAAAATGCGCGCATGCTTTCTGTCATCGTTCATGATAACCTTGACGGTAATACCCTTTTTGTTGGTCACGTGGGCGTTTTGGTACCTGCCAAGGACAGCTATCTCTTTGTCGAAAAGCTAACCTTCGAAGAGCCCTATCAAGCCATCAAGTTTGCGACCAAGGAAGATGTCTACAAATACTTGGAGACCAAATACCAAGACTACACAGGCGAAGGTCTGGCTAAGCCCTTTATCATGGACAATGAAAAATGGGTTGAGATGAAGTAGAGGATGAAAGACAGCGTGTTAGAATTTAGAAAGATAATGGAGTATGCTCCGATTCTATATGTGTTAGTTTTCTTGCTCTTTTCCACTGTTCTTCTTTACCTGAGAAGAAGGGCAATCGCGAGGGGTAGTAGTGGTCCCTTCTTTGCTCCTTTCCATATTAGCCTTGGAATCTTCTATATCCATGTCGCTCTGTGTTTCAGTCGGCGAATGATCCCACTGAAAGAGATCAAGCAAATCACCTATGCAATTTTTCGTGGACGATCTGGTGGCGGGGCTCGCTATGCTTTTTATATCGAGCTTAGAAATGGAAAGACTATTCCCTTCTTTTTTGGAAAAAGCAAGCGGAATGAAGAGCTGGTGGAGAAGCTAAAACGAAATGCAGGTAGGTATGGGTTTAAGGTAGATAGCACTGGAAATTAAATGAGAGAAAAAGGAATCACGAATGAGTAGAAAACAAGCCCTATCTATGTATTTGTTAGGGACCTTTGGTCAAGTATTAGGAGTCTGCCTTCTGGTGTGGTTTTTAAGAGCAGGAGGAGTCAAGGTTGATTTTACATCATCATTTGGGATCATCGCTATTATTGTAGGTGGCTTGTCATCAGCTTTTTGGGGTAGTCTTGCCAGTATTGACTACCATCAATCTAGTTTCAAACAAGTTCTAAAAGATTTTTTTCAAGTCAAAGACAGTCTGGCAAATTATTGTTTAGTGCTCTTTTTCTTGTTGCTTGACTTTTTCCCCTTTATCTTTGGTGGTAAGATCACCAGTCAATCGTTGGTCTTGCCAGTAGTGCTTTTTTTCAAGGCTCTTCTTTTTGGTGGAGTTGAAGAAATTGGCTGGCGTTATTTCTTTCAACCGGTTTTGCAGGAAAAAATACCATATCTTTCAGCTACTGTGATCACTTTTTTAGCCTGGTCTAGTTGGCATCTACTATACTTTTATATTGATGGTTCTTTAGGTGTCATTCAATTGTTTCCGTTTCTAGTAGGTCTGCTAACTAACTGCTTTATCTTATCGGCCTTGTATCATAAAACGCAAAATTTATGGATCTGTGTCATGGCTCATGCCTGTATCAATTCCTTGTCTCAGATTCTAGTGAATGAAGAGGTATGGCTATCTATCGTCAGTAAAATTCTTATTATTAGTTTAGCAATCATGATTGCAAGAAAGAAGTATGAAACTGTAAAGGAGGAAAAATGAGCAAATTTATTTCAAAACAATCAGTCGCTATCTGGTATGCATTGACTGCCCTCCTTGCTACATTTCTAGTCGGGCAAGTGATCCTTTGGTTGTTCCCAGATAGGAGTAGTATGGGGGCCTCACTACTGTTTATCCTAATGAACTTGATTCCCATGATTGTGGCTGCTGTCTTTTCTCTGGTGTTGAGTGAAGTCAACTCCTTGGGTGAATTTTTCAAAAAGGTCTTTCTTCAAAAAGAAAGTTCCCTATCTTGGATCCTAGCTTTCTTCGTTCCCGTCATCTATTATGGGATTTCCATCCTGCTTATGAACGTTCGCTTTACTGGGAACTCCCTCTTGGCCTTCTTCCTCTATTTCCCTTGGACCTTTTTATATGGAGGTTTGGAAGAAGTAGGCTGGCGTTGGTTTTTACAAGATCATCTTTCCTTTCGTAATCACTTTATACCTAAAATGATGGTTCTTTCCATTGTCTGGTTCCTCTGGCATATTCCTATCTATCAACTCCCTTGGATTACAGCAGGTTCGTCCAACTATCTCATCTTTTACCTGATGATTTTAGGGAATACCTTCCTATTTGGAGCGCTCAAGGAGTACTCGAAAGGAGCTGTCCCTTGTATCCTCGCTCATATGCTGATTGATAGTCTGGCTGTCCTTATGCTGGTTCAGAGCTCTCTTCCTCAGATTATCCTTCTGGTTAGTTGCGAAATCCTAGTAGCTTCTTGGCTGGTGGCTATACGAAAATCAGAGAAATAGAGTTGTACCTCTTCGGTGGAAGTCTGTCATCTTTACCCTTTAGGAATTCAATGTAAAGTCCATAAAATGCTATAATCAGTTTAATGAAGATGCTAGATATAGGATCAAAGTATCAACATAGTGTTATTTTTATCTATAATGAGAGGGGGAAAGACCATGCAAAAAACCTTTCAGTTATTGCGAAGAGGAGATATCGAAGGAGTCCGTCAGATATTGGATAGAAAGCCTGAAGAAGTCAATGCTGTTTCGGGTGACAAACCTAAAAGAGATCAAGGACAGTCGATCCTTCAAGTCGCTATTAAATCAGGACATTTAGATATTGCGGACTTACTCATTGATAGAGGGGCAGATCTTAACTTTATCGAAGAACCGACAGAGCTAAATCCATTCTGTCAACCGGTCATCCAAACGGCCGGTGGAAGAGCTGTATTTGACTGTAGGCGCATGATCAAACGTTGGAATGGTCAATATGAGATGTATTCGTCTAAGGAAAAGGCTGCCCAATCCTTCAAGGTTTTTAAAAAAATGTTAGAACTTGGAGCAGATATCTCTCAGAAGGATAGTCATGGGGGAACTTTATTGCAAAATATTTTAATAGAAACCAAGGAAGTTCTGCCATCTTATTATTGGAAAACAAAAGAAACTAGCGATAATGTCCTCATTACGGATGAATTACGTCATGATTTAAATCGTATTTATGATCTTTTGACTCGTTACGGTGTGACATCGGAAGAGATTTCTGCCTATCATAAGATTCCTCTCAAAGAACTTTACCAGGACAGTCCGACCATGGAATTCTTAAATCGCTTAGATCTGAGCAAATCTTGAAAACATTTGAAATACTAAGAAGAGCCTTAGGGCTCTTTTAATTAGATCTGATAGAGTTAGAAGCAGTTGGAAAATTTAGACAGTAATTTATTAAAAAAATGGATACAATTCCTAGATGAAATAGAGTATACTAGTTTATGAAAGAACAAGATGTTTAAGTACCTTATTTAGGAGGACAGTTTATGTCACCAGAAACCTATATCATGGCGATTGACCAGGGAACCACTAGTTCGCGGGCTATCATTTTTAATAAAAAAGGCGAGCAAGTTAGCTCTAGTCAAAAGGAATTCACTCAAATTTTCCCGCAGGCTGGTTGGGTGGAGCACAATGCCAATGAAATTTGGAACTCGGTTCAGTCGGTGATCGCTGAGGTCTTTATCGAAAGTGGCATCAAGCCAAATCAAATAGAGGCGATCGGCATTACCAATCAACGGGAGACGACAGTTGTTTGGGATAAGAACACGGGGCTTCCTATTTACAATGCCATTGTCTGGCAATCGCGACAAACTGCACCACTGGCTGAAGAACTTAAAAACCAAGGCTATGTAGAAACCTTCCACCAAAAGACAGGTCTAGTCATTGATGCCTACTTCTCAGCGACTAAAGTTCGTTGGATCTTGGACCATGTTGATGGGGCGCAAGAAAGAGCTGAAAAAGGAGAATTGCTCTTTGGAACCATTGATACTTGGCTGGTCTGGAAGCTGACGGATGGAGCTGCCCACGTGACAGACTATTCCAATGCAGCCCGTACCATGCTTTACAATATCAAGGAACTGAAATGGGACGATGAAATCTTAGAAATCCTCAACATTCCTAAAACCATGCTTCCTGAGGTGCGGTCAAACTCTGAAATCTATGGCAAGACAGCGCCTTTCCATTTCTACGGTGGACAAGTGCCGATTGCAGGAATGGCGGGGGACCAGCAGGCTGCTCTCTTTGGTCAATTAGCCTTTGAACCTGGTATGGTCAAGAATACTTATGGAACTGGATCTTTCATCATTATGAATACGGGTGAGGAGATGCAGTTATCAGAAAATAACCTGCTGACGACGATTGGTTATGGGATCAATGACAAGGTCTACTATGCCCTTGAAGGATCTATCTTTATCGCTGGAAGTGCCATTCAATGGCTTCGTGACGGTCTGCGTATGATCGATCATTCACCTGAATCCGAGGCCTATGCTTTGAAGTCCCAGAACCAGGATGAAATCTATGTGGTGCCTGCCTTTACTGGTCTTGGAGCACCATACTGGAATCAAGAGGCGCGTGGTTCTGTCTTTGGGCTTACCCGGGGAACGACCAAGGAAGACTTCATCAAAGCAACCCTTCAATCCATTGCCTACCAAGTACGCGATATCATCGACACCATGCAGGTAGATGCTAAAACCTCTATCCCAGTCCTAAAAGTAGATGGAGGGGCAGCGAAAAATGATTATTTAATGCAGTTTCAGGCAGATATTCTTGGGATTGCGATTGCTCGCGCGAAAAACCTGGAAACAACGGCTTTAGGAGCGGCCTTCCTAGCAGGTCTGACCGTAGGCTATTGGAAGGACTTGGAAGAATTAAAATCTCTTCATGGAGCAGCCCAAATCTTTGAACCCAAGATGAATGAATCCCGAAAGGAAGAGCTGTACAAGGGGTGGAAGAAAGCAGTCAAAGCCACTCAAGTATTTGCAGAGTCTGATGACTAAAGGGATCAATCAAACGAATAGTTTAAGAGAAGTCTTCGAAAGAAGGCTTTTTATGTAGGGGTTATAGTATAGAACAATTATCCGTTTTGGCAAAAAGCTTTACTCTATTTCACGCTTTCGTTCATTTATCACTAAATAAAAATATCATATAAATAAACTAATTTTTTGAAAAAATAGGCTAGAGTTTGAAATATTTTTCACAAAAGAGTATACTGTTAGCATAGTTTTGTCGGATATTTATAATAGACCCCATCAAAACTAGTTGTCAACCCTTGCTGTTCTGATAGGAACGTTTGCTGGTATCGTTGATACCAAGGAGGAATCATATGTCTAAAGTAGCTATTGTCACAGGTGCTGGTCAAGGAATCGGTTTTGCAATCGCAAAACGTTTGGTTCAAGATGGCTTCAAGGTCGGAGTATTGGACTACAATGCTGAAACAGCTGAAAAAGCAGTTGCTGAGTTGTCAGCAGATAATGCTTTTGCAGTCGTAGCTGATGTGTCTAAAAAAGAAGAAGTGGCTGCAGCTTTCCAAAAGGTTGTTGACCATTTTGGAGATTTGAATGTTGTCGTGAACAATGCAGGTGTTGCACCAACTACACCACTTGATACGATTACAGAAGAACAATTCACACGTACATTTGCTATTAACGTTGGTGGTGTGATTTGGGGTGCACAAGCAGCTCAAGCACAGTTCAAAGCACTAGGTCATGGTGGGAAGATCATCAATGCGACTTCACAAGCAGGGGTTGTCGGAAATCCAAACTTGACTATTTATGGTGGGACCAAGTTTGCTGTTCGTGGGATTACGCAAACCTTGGCGCGTGACTTGGCAGATTCAGGAATCACTGTCAATGCTTATGCACCAGGTATCGTGAAGACTCCAATGATGTTTGACATTGCTCATGAAGTTGGGAAGAATGCAGGTAAAGACGACGAATGGGGTATGCAAACATTCGCTAAAGATATCACTTTGAAGCGTCTTTCAGAACCAGAAGATGTAGCAGCAGCGGTTAGCTTCCTTGCTGGACCTGATTCAAACTACATCACAGGACAAACCATTATCGTGGATGGTGGAATGCAGTTCCATTAAGATAAAAACAGAGGTTGGGATCAATATCCTAACCTCTAATTTTGTGCGTTCACAATAAAGGAAATAGAGATCAAAAAAACCACTCCCGAAAGGGAAGTGGTTTTGTGTTGGTTCTTATTTGAGACCGTATTTTTTGTTGAAACGATCCACACGTCCATCTGCTTGAGTGAACTTTTGACGTCCAGTGTAGAATGGGTGTGAGTCTGATGAAATTTCAACACGGATCAATGGGTAAGTTTCACCTTCGAATTCAACTGTTTCGCTAGAGTACTTAGTTGAACCGCTGAGGAACTTGTAACCAGTAGTAGTGTCCATGAAGACAACAGGGCGATATTCTGGATGGATATCTTTTTTCATTTTGCAATATTTCCTTTCTGCCATGGTCTCTTTCCGAGCCATAGATTGTTACTAAGCTAGTTTACCAAATTTCCAGGATCTTGACAAGTATTTTCACTAATTTTATTTAAATTAATGATCAAAAAAATCACCTTGGCAGGACCAAGGCGATTGATTGATGATTACCCTTGCTCTTCAATATGCTTGCTAATTCCAACAGCAATACGAGCTAGGACGATTAATACAATACTAGCAACAAGACTCATAATTAAACCGTATCCGAATGAGAAGCCATAGTTACCGAATTTTACTGAAGTTTGGTAAACATCCACGAGGTTATAGACAGTGATAATAGTTGAAAAAACTCCTGCAGTTGATACCCACTCTGCAGCAATTCGGTTCATAGGTTCATTCATTTTATAGACCACTGCTGCAATAATGGAAACAACTCCACAGATAATCACGATCCAGCCAGCAGGATCATCAATTCCTTTGGCGCTTGTTGATCCAAGAATACCTCCATTAAAAGTAACCCAAGTGGAGCAGGCACCAAGGATGGCAACAATAGCGGCAATAATAACGTACAAACGATTCTTTTCCATTTATATTTATCTCCTTATTAAATGTTGAATGTAATACGTTTATTTTACCACAATGGTCTGAGTATGAAAATAAACAGATATGATAAATTTGTTGATAAAAAAACACCTTGGCTAAGCCAAGGTGATTCTAATCTTATTATTGTTCAGATTGATTTGGATCTTTTGGTGCTTCTACTGGTTGATCAGCTTTTTCTTCAGTGTGTTCGTGTGATTCTTTTTTGATTTCATCTACTGCAGTTTTAACTGTAGTAGTTGTCACACGTCCAACTGTTTGTGCAAATCCTTTACCAGATTCAGCAAGTTCTTCGAAGGTTCCTTTTGTGATTTTACCACCTGACATCGCCAAGAGACCAGTTACAACAATAGCGATTGATGCGATTAAAGCAAGGATCAAACCAAAGCCAATTGAAACGCCATAACCATTGAAGTCAACAGCGTACTTGTTCACACCGAAGACATCGATCAATGTTACGATAGTTGAGAGAGCTCCTGCTACGATAACACCAATTGCAAAACCTTTTGGTAGTGAAGATTTTACATCGTTCAAGCAAGCAAGGACAATCGCAACGACTGCGAAGATAATAACGAACCATCCATCTCCGCGAAGGCCATTCCAGCTGTATGAACCAAAGGCACCAGCATTCAGGCTTGCCCATGGCAAGAAAGAGCTAAGAATCGCTACCGCAGCAGAGATAATGATAAACAAACGATTTTTTTCCATAATAAGTCTCCTTAAAATTTATTAGCTTTATTTTACCATAAGAAATATCAAATGAAAACCCCGTGACCAAGATAAAAAGGCTGAGAAACCGTTCTCAGCCTTCGTTTGTGCGTGCCACTTCTTGTAGCTCTTTGTAGATTTGGTCGTTTTCCTCAAGAGAGTAGGAGTTGGCTCCACTCGCTAGTGGATGGCCACCACCGTTATGGCGTTTAGCAATTTCGTTGATCACTTTGCGTTTGCTACGCATCCGGACACGGAAGTGACCGTCGGCCTGCTCAACAAAGATAGCCCAAACAGATACGGTATCGATGCGTCCAGGAGCTCCGACAATTGCAGCAGTCTCTGAATCACGTAGATCAAATTTCTTCAAGAGTTCTTGTGTTAGGGTCACACGCGCAGCGCCATGTTCATCGATCTCGAGATGGTCGTAGACATAGCCTTGAAGCTTAGCCGTCTTGAGATTGATCGTATCCATTTGACGAGCAAGGGCAGTAAAATCAAAAGGAATGCTTCGAAGATAGGCAGCGATCTCAAAGGTCCGAGTTGAAGTAGCAGGATAAAGGAAGCGACCCGTATCGCCGACAATCCCTGCATAGAGGAGACGCGCAGCACTAACCGGGAGTTCGAGATCCAATTCCTTAGCAAAAAGTGCAATCAGCTCACTGGTAGAGCTTGAGTCTGTATCAACCCAGAGCAGATCGCCATATGCATCGTCATTTGGGTGGTGGTCGATCTTGATCAGGAAATCACCGTTCGTATAGCGCTTGTCATCGATGCGGGGAGTATTGGCCGTATCACAGACAATCACCAAAGCTCCATTATAATCCTCATCGCTGACAGTATCCATCTCAGCAAGCCAAGTCAAGGTCGATTCATCATAGCCAGTTGCCAAGACCCGCTTTTGAGGGAAGTGCGCACGTAGGAGGTCCCGCAAGCCCACCTGGCTACCAATCGCATCCGGATCCGGATTCTGATGACGGTGGATAATAATCGTGTCATAAGCTTGAATCTTTTCAAGAATTTCATTCATTACGTTCATACATTACCTCATTTTCTCTGTCAATTTTAACATAAGAAAGGCCCATCCAGCAAGCATTTATCACTAATTAGAAGCTATGGAAGCGGTTTTACATTAGTTCAATATTTTGGTAGAATGGATAAATAGATTTAGTATGGGAGGGACTAGGATGATTGAAATTAAAAGTAATGCTGATACGGCGCAAGAGTTAGCGTCTTCTTTAAAAAGTAGTGGGGATGCACTTTCGGGAGTTGCATCGGCTTCAAAAGATGAACAAACCAAACTATCTGGTAATGATGCGGCCCATCAAGCCATTGATACTGCTAAAACCAAAACAGAAGAAATTGCAGCGGCGATTGAATCAATCGGGACCAACTTGCAAAGTGTTTCAATTGGATTTACAGCAGTGGATGAAGCGACTGCTGCGAGCAATCAATAGCTTGAAAGAGTAGGAAGATGAATCACGATCAACAACTATCGGAATTAAGAATACAAGAAGACCAACTTTCCCAAAAAGAAAGAGAAATTGTAAGAGAAAAAAGAAATCTGGAAGATGAGTTGAACCGCTTTGAGGGCTATAGCTCTGATGCGCACCGTTATTTATGGGATGCATTTGAATCCTATCCTTCCTCTAGAAATTTTTTTGACCAACTTCAAGAGGGATTTCTTCATGAATCGCGAAAAATTTCAAATAGTTATTTAGAAGAGCTGGATGAATTAGCTATTCAAAAAAGAAAAGTCGAAGATGATTTAAATGATATCTATCATGAACGGAAAAAATTAATGATTGAAAAGGAGTGTGACGATGGGAATTGAAGTTTATCGCGGTAGTTTGGATAGCCAAGCTAGTAGCACAGGTACTATGATTGAGCAACAATTGAAAGCTTATGAATCACTAGAAACATCATTAACTCAAATAGAAAATTCTGCCTCGCGCTTGTCTGGCCAAGCTTACGACTCTTTTAGAAGCTTTGTGACAAGTGTTGTCCAGCCATTGAAGGAGGCCGGAGTAGCTTTAGCAGAAGCTACACAAGAAAGTGTGAAGAAGCTTCCAGCATCCTATCGCTCGGAGGTGGCTGACGAGGACTTACAGGAAGAAAAGTTGGTTTCTGATATTGAACAGTGTGATCGGATGATTGCTATCTTTCATGCAGAGATCAATGAAATCGCTGCTAGTAAATCGACTAGTGCTGGAGATTTTCAACGGTTGCAGAGATTAGAAAGGATTCAAGGATTAAATGTATTAAATGGTATTTTTCAGGCAGCTAGAAACAAACTACAAGAAAAATTAAATAAACTCAGAGCGTTTAATGCATCATCGTCAAGTATCTTCTGGGAAATTGATATCTTAGCCCAAGCTATTCAAATAGCTGTCAATCAAATTAACGTAGCGTGGGATCCAAATACGGGAATGTATTCTATTCCAAAGGATTTATCCTGGTCTGATCTCGTAAATGAAACGATTAAGAATAAAGAGTTTGAAAATGAATATTTGCCAAAGAAACCAAAGGATGTAACATCGTTCGAATATAACCAATTTCTTACGGGATTACGTGAACAATCAGTGAATCTTAAAGAAATAGATGGCTGGGATAAGGATGCTATCAAAGGTTATGTTAAAGGCGTTTCAAAAAGAACTGCTGATGCCAAGACAGGCAGTGAGTTAAATGCAAGGAGAGATGCTTTGTATGCAGAAACCAAGGAGATTGGATCAGATATCTATACAGAAATGTATGCTAGTAGTAAACTCGATTCAGAAGCGAAAGTTGAACTGGTTCTTAAGCAATTAGGTGCAGAAACGGATGGTAATCAGTTTATGCATTTGACAAGCAAAACGCATAAGATTTCAGAGAATCTACCACCACATGGTGATTTCAACATGTATTTCAGACGTGATGTTGTAAAAGCATTCGGTGATAAACATCTTAATTACAAAAAAGATTTACTTAGGCAGCAAGTTCATTTTTTCCGTTATTATCTTGATCGCCATGCAATTTACTATATTCGCAATCATTACGAAGGCGCAAATGATTACGAGAAACTGTTAGCATATGGTAAAGAAAATAATATTGAATTTGATTACACAACTGGTGCGAACTTCCATAACCGTTTCAAGGAATCAGAAGGCTTCCAACGTCCCTATAATATGAAGGTTCAAGTCCCTCAGGGCAATTCAGCTAAAGGAAAAGATTTGAACAATGCCCGGATGGTGGAGTTTATTGTGAATTTGGATACCGGTGAGTTTGACAGTCAATGGGATGCCTATGACAAGCACAAACTAGCAAATGGTCGTTATGATTCCGATCCAGGAAAATATTCTAATGAAGAATTAAGAGAAATCGCCAATACGGAGTCCTTTAACTACGGCCCTTCAACAGGTCAAAATTCAGATGTTACTAAGTTTTACGAAGGTAAACATGGAATGCTTGATGTAAGTGGTACTCCTGAGCCAGCTACTCGATCTGAAGCAAAAAAACAATTTCATTCAGAAGATGATTTGGGTGACGTGGATGAAGATACAGGACATGTAGGTCAATTTGCGGATATTGTAAGAAAAGGAGGACATGAAGATTATGAAGCATGGCAACGAAAGACAAAAGGAATGTCAGAGAAAGAAAAAGTGGAAGAGTATAATAAATTTAAAGCCTCTCTTAATGGCGATGCTGATAATGACAATGGTTACAGTTATTATATTTATGGTAATGAGAAATAGGAATAACTATGAAGATTCAAAATTCATATTAGAACAACAGCGGTTTATTGTTGTGGATGATTCGGACGATAAAAATTTATATCGATCTTATTTTGAGAATGGCTATGACTTAAGGAGCAATAATTCTTATAGTAAAACTCAAGTAGTAGTAAAAAATGGGAAAAAATATGGTAGTTATTCAGACGAAAAACCATCCGATAGGTATCATAGAGACTTATACCGAAATATTACTTCCGCAATTCTGAACTTAAAAGTTTCGAAGGTAGAGATCGAAAAATCAAACTTTATTATTGAGCGAGATCCGAAATCGTTGATTACTAAATCTCTAGTGAAGGAAGGGAAGACACCTGATTTTGAAGCCAAAGTTATAAATAAAAAGAATCAATTTTCCAAAGTTCGGATCACCTATAATCAAGATTATTTACCGATCAAACTTGAATGGTATTTTAAAGGGAAAGATGGGTTGAAGTGGTATACCTGGAGCCGTTTTTCATATCCATATAAGACTGAATCTGAATTTAATAAAAAACTGGATGAAGAAATCCAGCGTATTAAAGATATTAAAGAGGAGTACGAGTTGGAGAAGGAAAACGGATAATAAATTAATTATTAAATTGATTTAAAAATAAGATAAGTATAATTATTAAATTCCAGTTAGGGAGATATGAAAAAATATGAAGGAGGCCGTATGAGAAAATTGCGTTATAAGCTGTTATTTATTGCACTTGCGGTAGCTGCTGTCCTTGTATATTTCTTTTATTCTTTCTGTCGGTCCCGAACGGATGCTTATGATATTTTGCAGAAGCAGCGATTTGTTTTTATTCAAAATCAAGATGATTTAGGTCAAGGCAACAATGTAGGAGCAGGATTTGATCTAAAAGATCGAGAGTTATTTTTTTCATATTCATCAGCTATCAAGGATGGTATTCTATATGGTGGAAAAGGCAACTACGAGATGAAGGAGTATTATCGTACTGCTTTGAATGAAGAGATTTCGTCTATACTAATGAATATAAAAGTTACCACCGAAGAAATCAAAAAGAACAATTACCAAATCACGCGTTCACCAGAATCTTTAGCCAATAAAAAGTTGCTAAAGGAAAAATATCCTCCTGAATTTGAGCTTCAATACAAATATCGAAAAAAAAGGCAATTCACCAAGGTCCGCATCACCTACAACAAAGAGTTTTTACCTACTAGAATAGAGTGGTACTATAAGGGTGAAGAAGGGCTAAAATGGTACACTTGGCGCACATATTCGTATCCTTTCAAAAATAAGTCTGATTTTGATAAGAGATTGGATGAAGAAATCGAAACTATTAAAGCAATTCAAGAAGAGAACAAGGGGGATTAACCCAGATTTGAAATAAAGCTGAGCATAGTAAAGGCTCAGCTTTATTGTTAGGAAGACACTTCCTTTTAGATGGATATTTTGCTAGAATGAGAGATATATGAAATTAATTAAAAAGAGATTATTCAGTCTAAAATCTTTCCTATTGTTAATTCTTTTATTGCTTACTATAGCTAGTATTTTCATAGTTGTTCAAAGAGGTAAGATTCAAGAGAATTCAAAGTCTATTATAGAGAAGCAAAGGTTTATAGAGACACACATCTTGTCTGGTGATGATAACAAGGAATCAATCAGTGCGGGTTTTGATTTAAAAGAAAAAGAATTTTTTTATTACCATGGAGCTGCAATAAAAAATAATAAATTGTATGGTGGTAGTCAGGAATATAGTGCTGCGGAGTATTATAAAAGAGCTTTGGATATTGAGCTCACTTCAGCACTTTTAAATCACCAAATGAATATTAAAGATATAAAAGATTCCAACTATCAAATCACTCGTTCAACTGATTCATTCATCAATAAAAAATTATTAGAAGAAAAACAACCGCCTGAATTTGAAGGTAGATATTCTATCAAGGATAGTCAGTTTTCCAAAGTCCGTATCACCTACAACAAAGAGTTTTTACCTACTAGAATCGAGTGGTACTATAAGGGTGAAGAAGGCTTAAAATGGTACACTTGGCGTACCTACTCTTACCCATTTAAAAATAAGGCTGATTTTGATAAGAAATTGGATGAAGAAATCAAAGATATTAAAGAAATTCAAATGGAAAATGAGGGTGATTAGGTTGAATCGGTCCAAATTCTTGAAACGTGTCCCTTCTTTCACCTTCTCGGGAATGGTTTCGTGCAAAATGCTTGAAAAAATGGTATAATACGGAAAATAGATTTTGGGAGGAAATTATGACTGTAGCGAAAATTGTTTTTGCTAGTATGACTGGAAATACTGAAGAAATTGCTGATATCGTAGCGGACAAATTCCGTGATCTTGGTGTCGAAGTAGATGTGGATGAGTGTACAACTGTGGATGCGGAGGACTTCCTTGAAGCAGATATCGCAGTGGTAGCGACTTATACATACGGTGATGGAGAGCTTCCAGATGAGATCCAAGATTTCTACGAAGATTTGGCTGGCCTTGATCTCAAAGGCAAACTTTACGGTGTGGTAGGATCAGGTGATACCTTCTACGATGAATTCTGTAAAGCAGTTGATGATTTCGACCGTTGCTTCGCTGCGACTGGTGCTGAAAAAGGTTCTGAGTGTGTCAAAGTTGATTTGTCTGCAGAAGACGAAGACATTGAAAAATTAGAAGCCTTTGCAGAAGAACTTGTAGCAAAAGCAAATTAATGACAATGAGGCTGGATCGATGGATTACAGCTTCGATTTATATCCAAAATAAAGAGGAGACACATGGATTTAGATCAGATTCGTAAGGACATTGACCAGATCGATCAAGAGCTAGTAGCCTTACTGGAAAGACGGATGGTCTGTGTCGGTCAAATTGTAGAATATAAGGAGCAACAGAGTTTACCTGTGCTCGATCAGAGAAGGGAGAGAGAAGTACTTGAGAAAGTCGGCTCTCTCGTGACGGAGGAGCAGTATCGGGCGACTATTCAAGCTCAGTTTCAAGATATGATGAAGCGCTCGAGAGACTTCCAAGAGGAGGTGAGGGCGCGTGACTAGTCTATCTATCAAGCAAAAAGTACAACAGTATGTGGTCCTAACAGGGATGGCGCTTTTCATTGGTCTCTTGGTTGGTGCCATTGACATGATTTTTGGTCAAGGATTGCTCCTGATTGGAGATGTCCGAAGCCAGCATTGGCCTTTGATTCTTTTTCTGGCCTTAGCGGGGCTTGTCATTGTTTATCTTTATAAACGTTTTGGTGGCAAGGCTTCAAAAGGGATGGGCCTCATCTTTGATGTCGGACACGCGCGTGAGGAGAAAATCCCCTTGGTCTTGGTGCCTTTGATCATGCTGACGACCTGGATGAGCCATCTCTTTGGTGGTTCGGTCGGTCGGGAAGGTGTAGCAGTCCAGATCGGAGCGACGCTTTCGCATCGTTTTGCCCGTCATATCAAGATTCCAGATGCTTCGCGTATCTTTCTCATGACTGGGATGGCAGCTGGTTTTGCGGGGCTCTTTCAGACGCCACTGGCAGCAACCTTCTTTGCCCTTGAAGTCTTGACAGTTGGGGAGTTGCAGTTGATGGCTCTCTATCCTGCCCTCATCGCTTCAATCGTGGCTAGTTTCACCTCTCATGCCCTTGGTTTAGAGAAATTTGCTGTGCCGCTAAGAGAAACGCTGAGCTGGACACCAGAAACCTTGATCAAAGTTGCCCTTCTTGGCCTAGCTTTTGGCCTCGCTGGGAAACTCTTTGCAGTTAGCCTTTCCTGGTTGAAGAAAACCGTCGCTCAAGTCTTGCCTAATCCTTATATCCGGATTGCCCTTATAGGGGCTGGACTCAGCTTGGTCCTCTTGACCCTCCAGCTGACCAAGGTCGGCACTTATAGTGGACTAGGTACCAATCTGATTGATGTTGCTTTTCATCAGGGCAGTGCGCAGAGTTATGACTGGATCTTGAAGCTCCTCTTTACCGTGGTGACCATCTCTGCTGGATACCAAGGAGGAGAAGTGACACCGCTCTTTGCAATCGGAGCTACGCTTGGAGTCTTTCTCGCTCCTATGTTGGGCTTACCAGTCTTAGTCGTGGCCGCTATTGGTTATGCCAGTGTCTTTGGCAGTGCGACGACGACCTTGCTCGCACCGATCTTGATCGGAGGAGAAGTCTTTGGCTATGCCAATCTGCCATTCTTTGTCATTGCTTGCGCCATCGCCTATTGCCTGCCAAAAGAGTGGAGCATTTATTCCGGTCAAAAAGTTGCGAAAAAGTAGAGAAAAGAGCTTTACAAACCTGAAATTATCTGATATGATAGTTTCTGTGCGTAATGGAAGCACAAAAATACAGTTTATCCGCTGAGGGAGGTCCCTCAAGATTGACGAAGATAGGAGAATAAAATGAATCCATTAATCCAAAGCTTGACTGAAGGTCAACTTCGTACTGATATCCCTGCATTCCGTCCTGGTGACACTGTTCGTGTACACGCGAAAGTTGTCGAAGGATCTCGTGAACGTATCCAGATCTTTGAAGGCGTTGTTATCGCTCGTAAAGGTCAAGGACACACTGAAATGTACACTGTTCGTAAAATCTCTAACGGTGTCGGTGTTGAACGTACATTCCCAGTACACACTCCACGTGTAGAAAAGATTGAAGTTGTACGTTACGGTAAAGTACGTCGTGCGAAATTGTACTACCTTCGTGCATTGCAAGGTAAAGCAGCTCGTATTAAAGAAATCCGTCGTTAAGACGAACAAGGAGGCGGGAGTGATCTCGCTTCTTTTTTTATCGGTCCCCTTAGTTCAATGGATATAACAACTCCCTCCTAAGGAGTAGTTGCTGGTTCGATTCCGGCAGGGGACATAAATTTATGACGAAGAGGGATTTTCTAATTGAATAGAAATTCCTCTTTCGAGACTTTCCTTAGGTGTAATTCTATTTAGTTTATATATTTTTAGTATTCTAAAAGAGATAAAGGAATTAAAGCAAATAAAAGGTAAGTAAATAGATAGACGTAATCTAATTTGTATTGTCTTTATCTGGACTATACATCCGTATCTTGAACAGGTTACTAAAAAGGTGCTAAATTATGAAAAAAGTCCCATTGTTAGTATTTAAAAAAAGACAAGGTGTTTTATCCTTGTCTTTTTCGTTTTACGTTTTAGTACTGCTTTTGTTTCAATGTCAATAAATGTGTTCTTTTTGGAGTATTCTATATATTCGAGGTAACATTATCATGGTATAGATCAGGAGAGAAACACCTCCAAATATGAATATCAGACCTCCGTTTATGTCCTTTTGAAATAGATAAGTAAATACAATGGTACCTATCGGCATGATAGACGTATTTAGTGTGAACAAAGTACTCATTACTCTTCCTAAATAATTTGTTTCAATACTACTTTGAAGATAGGTCATGACGACAATATTTAGAATAACAAGAGTAAATGCTATAATTCCCATAAATAAACCGCCAACGGAAGAAATAATCACTTGGGTGTTAGTAGTTGAAAATGTAATACCCAAACCAACGATAGCGATGGTTAGAAGAAAAAGTGGAATGCGAATTCTATTAGAAAGAAGTGTATTATTTTCTTTTTTGTCTGGCAATAGTGACATAGACACACTGGCTAATAACATTCCAACTGCAGACATTGTTTCTAGGATACCTACTGTTGCATTATCTAATAAGAGTTGCTCTTTGACTACAAATGGCACTCCAATGCTAATGGAAGTATAGAAAAAATTCAGTACAACACTAACTAGAATAATATATTTTACAATCTGATTTTCTTTTAAAAATTGGATAATTTCTTTGAACCCCTGTTGATGCTTTTCATTCTGTTTAATCTTAGCTTCTTGCTCTTCATGTTCATAGAAGAATTTCATGGTAAGTAAGACACCTAAAGAAAGGATATTTGCAATGATTTCTATAAGAATAAAGCCTGAGAAGCCTAACCAATTATAAAGAATGACTCCAATAGCTGGGGAAAGCATGGTTGCGATAGCAATGGCGGTTTGTGTAACAGAACTTAATCGTTGAATTTTTTTATCGTTTACTAACTCGTGGATAGAGGCTGAATAACAAGTATCATTGATGTTGACTGTAATAGAGTGGAGTACGACAAACGGGATTACGAGGTATAATATAGTAGATGAATTCGTTAAAAAATAAAAAGCATAAAACAGAAGAAAGACTAAAAGCCTAAAGATAAAATTATAAATTAAGATCTTTTTATGACGGTATCTGTCTACTAAATTACCGATTGGAACTAAGAAAATTAAACTAACTAAAGGATAGATAATCATATTGATTCCAAAACTCATTGCCGATTTTGTTTGGTCCAGTAACATTAATCCTAAAGCAAAATTAAAAGCTTTTCCACTTAAAGAACTAATAAAACTACTAATAAAGTCTTTGATGATTTGTCTATTAGACATTTTATCACTTATTAAATTCTTAATATTAATCCCCTCCATTCGTTTCAACATTGCTTCGGTTATCTAATCCTATTCAATCAACCTGTGTTGTAAGGTAATTGGAATATTAGATAAACCATAATTTTTGTTAATTAAGATTTTATCAATTTTACTAATAAAAGTATAATAAAAAATGTAAAAAAAAATTGTATTTATGTTTACTAATTATATTTCTCTCTTGCTTTGATATTATCTAAATTGATAACTTCTTACGTACCTCTTCTAAAATAGGATATATTTTACAAGCGTTAAAGGATTTCAAAATGAAACAGATTGATTTATTTTGCTTTTTATAGGTTTTAAATTCACAATAGGTGCTAGTACTATTTATCATACCACTTGACACCGCTTTCAAACGGGAGTACAATGATATTGAGGAAAAGATGGCTTATCTCTTTTATTTAGGAGGTGGCAGATATGCAAATCTATTTTATTTATTCTATTTTCTTTCTATTATCACTTGTAGTTCTAGCTTATCTTATTAAGTTACTCATTGCTCGTTTAAAAAGAAACTAAGTAACATTTTGCCCAAATAGTAGTTATTTGGGCTTTTTGCTATACTTTAGCCTAGTGGATTAAATTTATAAAGATAGGATTTAGAATATTCTTATTGAGTGATTTTATTTTATGAAGGTTGTTTATAGGTAAGGGGGAAAATAGATGGTTTCTAAAATTGATGTGGCTTGGGACTTGTTTCTGGAAGGAAAAATATCAGAAGCAAAAAAATTGGTTGAACAAGATTTTTCTATTGATGCCTGTACAGATTTTAGCCTTTTAAATCTGATGGGATATTTATTGTTAGCAGAAAAAGACTATGTTTCATGTACACATATTTTTGAGAAATACATTTTATTAGCTCAACTAAATGAAGATAAAGAAAATGAACATATTGGATTACATCAATTAGCGATGATCTACAGAGATCAGGGTGATTTTCATAAGGTTTTAAAACTCATTGAAGATGAAGAGAAGATAGTTGAAGAGCATTTTCCAAATGATAATTTAAAGAAAGCTGTGAATAACTACGAACAAGGTTATGTGAGATTAAAATTTAACAACCTTGATGAAGCACTTACATTCATGAATCTATCACTGGAACAATCTTTAGAGACTGATGACGTGATTTCTCAAGCTTGTAGCTATAGAGGGTTAGGTGAAATCTATTTAGCCTTGGAAGATACGGAATTATCCAATAGACATTTCAAACGAGCTATAGAACTTTTCGAAAGTGTTGGAGAGTTTGAAGCGATAAAGGAAATTGAGGAATTGATTAATCGATGATTTGGCATGTAGTTTTTGTTATTAGTTTGCCTAAATAAAAAGTTTTAATATGCTATAAATTATGTATTTGATTAAGGGGAATAAGATGGAAGGTTGTACTAGAGATGAAATTTCTATTTATTTTAATTATTAATACACCTTATTTCTTTTACTTAAAATGGAAGGATAAGCCTAAACAAAAAAATAAGTCCTTTTGTTATCTTTATAAGTTTTACATGATTTACTTGTGGTTTACCTCATAATTTCCATAATGGCTATCGGTATTTTTTCCCTTGGAGTACTAGCTGTTAGAGGCGAAAAAATTACGTCTGGTTTCTTTGTTTTATCTTTTTTAGGTATAGTTCTATTTAGTTTATATATTTTTAGTATTCTAAAAGAGATAAAGGACTTAAAGCAAATAAAAGGTAAGTAAATATTAACTAAGAGAACTAGCTAACTAGCTTAAGTAAAATATAACATGGCCATGATTCATGAGCCGTGTTTTTGTATGAATGTACAATTGAAAAATTTTTAGTTTTCACTTAAATAAAGTACATAATTGACAATGATTAGCTCAAAAACATTTTTGGGATACTAGAAATCGTAGAAGTTCCGTGACTAATTCTTGAGCCTAGGGCACTTTTTTCACAGCGGAAAGTCTCTACAGAAAATAAATGGGAAATGTTATATAAATAGGAGTTTATCCACCATCTAAAGTAACTCGTGAATGCGAATTTTTGTAAATTTAAAGTTAACAAGTGATGGAATATCTAAATATAATGAATTGATTTTTGAAGAAGGAAGGAGTAAAATAAAGTTAATATAATGACCGATTAGAGATAAATAAAACAAGACAAAAAAAGGCACCGAATCGGTGCACACTTTTTCAAGTCGGATACGGACAAAGCCTTATTTTAACTTGCTGTGTTGTTTCGAATGGTCACAAAACTTATTTTTTGTATGATATAATAGAATATTTTAAAAATGAAGGGATTTTCTATGGAGAGTGATGTGTTTTTTGATTATTATTTAAAATCACTTAGGTTTTATTTTGGTGATAGGTGTAAGGATATTGGATTTATAAAGTTTTTGAAAGATGAAAATAATAGTTTTATTACAATAGAGGATTATGTTTTAGAATCATTAGTAGTTTTGACAAATATTTTGAGTAAGGAGAGGATTGTGTTTTCTTGTGGATTTATTCATAGCAAGGGGGTAGTTACTGGAGTAGAAGTATGTATGAAAATATTAGAGTTAGAAAAATTAAATAATTTGTATAAGATTTAGTTTTGAAGAATATTAAAAAACATAAGGGAAACTGTCTATGTGGGATGTGTGGAGTTGATAGTATCAATGTTTCTAGTTATAGAGCTTTGTTGTTTCGAACAGTCCCAAAACAAGAAAAACAAAAAAATGATGGTCTAGGAGCTCGATACATTGAGCTTCTTTTTCTTGAGAAATTCAAATCATAATTTTACAGACTTTTAGGTCATTAATTGATTCTCCCCTCCGCTTTTTCTTTGACTCTCCTTTCTTATTTTTCTAAAATAGTAGGTGTGTGAAGGGAGATTGATATGAAAAAAGGTTTGGTAATTGTGCTTTCTGCTTTGGTCTTGGCTTCGTGTGGTCGTCCTCAGAGGACGGTGTCGCCTAAGAGTTCGGATACCAAGCAGACCAGCACTTCGGAAAAGAAACAGTCTGGTATGGATTTGAAAGCCATCAAGGCTAAGGACTACTCGAGTATCAAGGGGACTTGGATCGATGGTCGTGGCAATGAGCTGATCTTTGATGATAAGGGCTTGGTCAGCGAGGATGTCGAGCTTGATGCATCGAGCTTTAAGCAGAAGGACCAGATCGCTGAGATGACGGTTAGTGCCAAGTCGGGTGTTGGAGGCTACGGTCTCTTGCTCCTTCCAAAAGGTCAGAAAGCGGGCAAAGACGATGCTTCGGATAAGTCCAAGGATCGGATCTGGGCTGGTCAGTCACCGGCTTATGGTGATGATGATAATTACTACTATCGCAAGAAAGAGCAACCGAAAGATCGGGAGCAAGCAGATACAGACGATAGCAGTAGTACGACAAAGACCAGTAAGGCCAAGAAGTGGAATACTCGATCGGATGGTGAGGTCAAGTCTTCGAAGAAGGCGGATAAGAATGATTATCCAGGCTACACCGATGCTCAGGTCGAAGCTGCGCGTGTCTGGGCTTATGTGATCAAGTCTGTACCGACAGAATTGAGTATTAATGAAAAGAGTGCTGGTACAAAAATTTACTTTGGTGGGCTAGGAGTTGACTATCCTAAAGATGTTCGTCAGTTGTTTACACCAATTTCTGCAGAAGGTCATGTGACTTATGCATCCAACGGTGATGGGACGGTGACGATCTATCCTGTTCCGAGTCATTGGCAACAGTCTGCGGATGAGCTTAATAGTGAAGAGTTTATGACGCAATTTACCCAAGGAATCTTGGACCATGCTGAAACGGTGACATTGCCAGACGGGGATCCAGACATGATTCGTCAGATTCTTGCAGTACTGAAGTAAGAGAGATTATGGTAGAATAATATTAGATAAAATTTTTTAAACTATTAAAGATCTAATGACCTATTAGGTTATAAGATTAAAGGTTTGGTATATCTTTTACAGGAAGCTTATGCAATTTTGGTCAATTACAGGTCGTTTTCTACTTGTAAAAATAAAAGGAGAAAATCTATGAAAAAAACTATGTTTGCTACAATGACCATTCTCTCGCTATTTCTGTCATCGTGCGCGCAAAAAGAAGTGAAGAATGAAGACAAAAAAGAGCAGTCTACTGAACAGAATGTAAAAGATTCTACAAAGGAAAGTAAAGAATCAGTGGTCAAAGGGATGAATCAAGCCCCTACCTCATTGGTTGGAAATGAAAAACCTAATGTAGTATTTGCTTATATGCTTCAAAATCAAATCAATGGCGAAAATGAGATAGCGAGAGTGTATTATAATGAAGAGTATCTGATCCTTGTCTTCTCTGTATCAGAAAATATGCTATCTTTAGCAAATATAAATCCAAAAGATTATTGTAAGACGCTTTTTGATTTAAAAGAAGAGATAGTAAAGCAATACAATGCAACTCAAAAAACACCAAGCAGTATAAAACTTAAAATATATGATAAAGATGAGAAGCTCTTGGCAACGGAGGAAAATGGAGCTTTGGTGATTAAGTAACTAAATTTAGTTAACCATCTGTCGCCATCTACGTTTTACATTTTTCTCACGAATCCACATTTATTGTTTTTTTAAGCTGATCCTGTTACAATGATAGTACTCGGAAAAGACTGGGCTTCCAGCCTTTTTCATTTCACTTTAGAAAGGTCTTTTATGAAACGCAAATCGATTTTGTTTCTCTATTTACTCTTGCTAGCGATCGGCCTAGCCTATGAGACCCAGTCACTGACAGAAGGCTGGATGTCTGGTAGTCAGTACGGGATTGTGGGACTTTCTACCCTGATCCTTTTGGTTTATGCACTTCCTGCTGTTTGGGCTCTCTTTCATTTTGCGAAGAAGTGGAAGTTGTCTTGGGTACCGGTTCTCTTTTCTTTATTAGGAGGGGGCTTTGTTGCCGGTTGGTTGTCTAGCTTTGCCAATACCTATTTCCATGACATGATTCAAGCGATCGCTCCAAATAGCGACTTTTGGAACCAGTACGAGAGTGCCATCGCTGCGCCACTCTTTGAGGAACCCTTTAAGTTGATTCCTATCTTCTTTGTCCTCTATTTGTTCAGCGTCCGTCGCATCAAGTCAATCTTCCTCTTGGCTATTGCCTCTGGTCTTGGTTTCCAGATCGTGGAGGACTTTGCCTATATCCGTCAGGACCTACCGGAAGGTTTCTCTTACACGGTGTCAGGAATTCTCGGTCGTGTGGCTAATGCGCCTATGTCTCACTGGGTCTACACAGGACTTGTTATGCTGGGGCTCTTCCTAATTGTCCAAGCAAGCAGAGGACGCAAGGATTTACGTCTAGTAGGCTGGGGATACATAGTAGCTGGGTTCGGACTCCATTTTGTTGGAAATTCACCCTTCTCACAAATCGTGACCGAGTTGCCGATTGCGATTCCAGTCTTGAATGCTACTGGGCTCTTCCTGATCTACCAAGCTTATCAAACCGTCGAGCGATTAGAACAAGGAAAATAAAAAAATAATGCGTATGTTTGCACACATACGCATTTTTGTTATTTTCCAAGACAGAACTGGCTGAAGAGTTGGGTAATGAGCTCATCTGGAGCAGCATCCCCTGTGATTTCTCCTAGGATTTCCCAAGTTCGGGTGAGATCGACTTGGAGCAGGTCGACTGGCATACCGAGAGCCAAGCCTTCGTTGACCGCTTGGAGGCTTTCAACAGCTTTTTCGATGAGGGAGATGTGACGGGCATTAGAAAGATACGTCGCATCTTGCTCAACCAGCCCAGCATTTTCGAAGAAGAGGGCGTTGATCCGGTCTTCGATTTGATCGATGTTTTGGTTTTTCAGAACGGAGATCTTGATGTAATCTTCCGGCAGTTGGTCGATTTCGATCTTCTCTGGGAGGTCGACCTTGTTGAGGAGGATGATGCGGTTGCTATCTTGTGAGATCTCAAGGAGTTGGCGATCTTGATCAGTCAAGGGCTCGCTGGCATTGAGAACGAGGAGGACCAGATCAGCTTCCTTGAGGGCTTTTTTCGACCGCTCGACACCGATTTGCTCCACGATGTCCTCGGTTTCCCGGATCCCGGCCGTATCGACTAGTTTGAGGGGAACGCCGTTGATGTTGACGTATTCCTCGATAACGTCCCGGGTGGTTCCTTCGATATCGGTCACGATGGCTTTTTCTTCGCGAAGAAGATTATTGAGGAGGCTAGACTTGCCGACGTTTGGACGACCGATGATAGCAGTAGAAATCCCTTCACGCAAGATCTTACCGCGACGGGCAGTCTTGAGGAGGTTGGTCAAGAGGGCTTCAAACTCAGTGGTCTTTTCACGGATGATCTCAGTGGTTGCTTCTTCGACATCATCGTACTCAGGATAGTCTATATTGACTTCGACCTGGGCAAGGGTATTGAGGATCTCTTGGCGCGTGTTGTTGATGAGGTCAGACAGGGAACCATCTAGTTGCTTAACGGCGATGTTCATTGCTTTATCGGTCTTGGCGCGGATAATGTCCATGACGGCTTCGGCTTGGGTTAAATCGACCCGACCGTTCAGAAAGGCCCGCTTGGTAAACTCACCAGGTTCTGCAAGACGAGCTCCTTCACGGATGACCAATTGCAGGATTTCATTGGTTACGGCAATCCCGCCGTGGGTGTTGATCTCGATGATGTCCTCACGGGTGAAGGTCTTCGGCGAGCGCATGGCTCCAACCATGACTTCGTCGAGAATCTCGTCCTTATCAGGATCTACGATATGACCGTAGTTGAGCGTGTGGCTAGCAACGCTGCTCAAATATTTTCCTTTAAAGATCTTTTGCGCAATGGCAAAGCTGTCTGTCCCGCTCAAGCGGACGATCCCTATCGCCCCCTCACCGAGAGGAGTCGAGATGGCAGCGATGGTATCAAATTCTTTAGTAATCATGTCATTTCTCTTTTCCTGTAGATTCATCTCTATTCTATCGTAAAGTCAGCGGACGGGCAAGGTTTTGCTTTTAGAACTAAAAGATGGAAAGGTTTTCAAATAATTAGTGAAATCTCTTACAGAATATGCTATACTGTAAGAGAATATAAAAGGAGGTCTATGATGGTAAACCTAAAAGAACAGGTAGGAATTAAAGCGGCTGAGTTTGTCAAAGACGGCATGATTGTCGGTCTCGGTACAGGGTCAACTGCTTATTATTTTGTGGCTGAATTGGGTCGTCGCATCAAAGAAGAAGGCTTGCAGATCACAGCTGTCACAACTTCAAGTGTGACCTATGATCAGGCTGAAAGTTTAGGCATCCCGCTCAAGGCTATCGACGATGTCGAAGTGGTCGATGTGACAGTGGATGGCGCAGATGAAGTGGATCCTCAATTGAACGGGATCAAAGGTGGCGGTGGGGCTCTCCTCATGGAAAAAATCGTCGCAACCAATTCAAAAGATTGCATTTGGATCGTGGATGAATCCAAACAAGTCGCAACTCTTGGGGCTTTCAAACTTCCAGTGGAAGTAGTGCAATACGGGGCTGAAAATCTTTTCCGTCATTTTGAGCAAAAGGGTTACCATCCTGCTTTCCGTCTCGCGGATGATCAACGTTTTGTCACCGACCAAGGCAACTTTATCATTGACTTGGATCTCAAGGTGATCGAGGATGCAGAAGCTCTAGCCAATGAATTGGATCACACCGTCGGGGTTGTCGAGCACGGTTTATTCTTGAACATGATTTCAAAAGTGATTGTAGGGACACCAGATGGCCCAGTCATCATCGAAAAATAGAGAGTGGGACAGAAATCGGTA
>NZ_KV812837.1:51562-102933 GCF_001813525.1 Streptococcus sp. HMSC065C01
AATTGAGAGGCTAAGACTTTTGTCCCAGCCTCGGATCAAACAACGGCTCTCTTCTTATAGGGATATGGTATAATATAGCTAGTTTAATAAAGGAAAGAGGCAGTATATGTCAAAATTTAAACGCATGCACTTAGTTGTGCTGGATTCAGTTGGGATCGGTGCTGCACCAGATGCCAATAACTTTGTCAATGCAGGTGTTCCAGATGGAGCATCTGATACATTGGGCCACATCTCTAAAACCGTCGGTTTGAATGTACCAAACATGGCTAAAATCGGTCTTGGAAATATTCCTCGTGAAGTACCATTGAAGACTGTGCCAGCTGAAAGCAATCCAACTGGCTATGCGACAAAATTGCAAGAAGTCTCTCTTGGAAAAGACACCATGACTGGTCACTGGGAAATCATGGGGCTCAACATTACAGAACCGTTTGATACCTTCTGGAATGGTTTCCCTGAAGAAATTATTACAAAGATTGAAGAATTCTCAGGACGTAAGGTCATCCGTGAAGCTAACAAACCTTATTCTGGTACAGCGGTCATCGATGACTTTGGACCACGTCAAATGGAAACTGGTGAGTTGATCATCTATACGTCAGCAGACCCTGTGCTTCAAATCGCAGCTCACGAAGACATCATTCCTTTGGATGAGTTGTACCGTATCTGTGAATACGCTCGTTCCATCACTTTGGAACGTCCAGCTCTTCTTGGTCGAATCATTGCTCGTCCTTATGTTGGGGAACCAGGCAACTTCACACGTACAGCCAACCGTCGTGACTTAGCTGTTTCACCATTTGCGCCTACTGTTTTGGACAAGTTGAACGAAGCAGGTATTGATACCTATGCAGTTGGTAAGATCAACGATATCTTTAACGGAGCTGGTATCAACCACGATATGGGCCACAACAAATCAAATAGCCACGGTATGGATACCTTGATTAAGACCATGGGACTTCCTGAGTTCCAAGAAGGGTTCTCATTTACCAACTTGGTAGACTTTGATGCTCTTTACGGTCACCGTCGCAATGCTCATGGTTATCGCGATTGCTTGCATGAGTTTGACGAACGCTTGCCAGAAATCATCGCTGCGATGCGTGAAGATGACCTCTTGATGATCACTGCAGACCACGGAAATGACCCAACCTACGCTGGTACAGACCATACGCGTGAATACATCCCATTCTTGGCTTATAGCCCATCCTTCAAGGGCAATGGTGTGATTCCAGTCGGACATTTCTCTGATATCTCTGCAACAATTGCAGAGAACTTTGGTGTTGAAAAAGCCATGATCGGTGAAAGCTTCTTAGACAAATTGAACTAAGATGACACGCTTCGCTCTCCTCGTAAGAGGGATCAATGTTGGCGGGAAAAACAAGGTCATGATGGCAGAGCTTCGAGAGGAGCTTCAAATGATCGGGCTGGATGGGGTAGAGACCTACATCAATAGTGGCAATATCTTCTTTGAATCTGCTGGTTCTAAAGAAGAATTGGTAGATTTGCTGGGACATTTCTTTCGTGAACACTATCCCTTTATCCAGTCTTTTTCTCTCTTTTCAGCTGAGGACTATGCGCAAGATCTCGCTGCTCTACCAGCCTGGTGGCAGGAGGGTCTGGCCCGCAAGGATGTTCTCTTTTACACAGAAGGCCTTGATCAGGATGCTGTCTGGGAGCTGGTCTCCTCTTTTTCGCTCAGTGATGAAATCATCCATCGTGGAAGCCTTGGGATTTACTGGGGTAAATATTCAGAAGAGACCTATACAAAGACAGCTTACCACAGACAAGTCCTCAAGATGCCGGATTACCGTCTGTTGACCATTCGCAATGCCAATACATTTGACAAAATCGGTCAATTTTTCAAACATAAATAAGGAGATATGCAATGACATTATTAGCAAAAATCAATGAAACAGCTGCTTTTTTGAAAGGTAAAGGAATTGAAGCGCCTGAGTTTGGCTTAATCCTTGGATCAGGTCTTGGAGAACTAGCTGAAGAAATCCAGAATCCAGTCGTTGTAGACTACGCTGAAATTCCTAACTGGGGACGTTCAACGGTTGTAGGTCATGCTGGTAAATTGGTTTACGGTGAGCTTGCTGGACGTAAAGTTTTAGCCCTTCAAGGTCGTTTCCATTTCTACGAAGGAAATCCATTAGAAGTGGTGACTTTCCCAGTTCGTGTCATGAAAGTTTTGGGCTGTGAAGGGGTTCTTGTTACCAATGCTGCTGGTGGTATTGGCTTTGGTCCTGGTACTTTGATGGCCATCACAGACCACATCAACATGACTGGTCAAAACCCATTGATCGGTGAAAACTTGGATGACTTTGGTCCACGTTTCCCTGATATGTCGAAAGCCTACACACCAGAATACCGTGAGACTGCTCATCAAGTAGCGGACAAATTGGGTATCAAGTTGGATGATGGGGTTTATATCGGTGTGACAGGTCCTACCTATGAAACTCCAGCTGAAATCCGTGCATATAAGACACTTGGCGCAGATGCTGTTGGGATGTCTACAGTTCCTGAGGTTATCGTTGCAGCTCACTCTGGTTTGAAAGTTCTTGGTATTTCATGTATTACCAACTTTGCGGCTGGTTTCCAAGAAGAGCTCAACCACGAAGAAGTAGTAGAAGTGACAGAGCGTGTCAAAGGCGACTTCAAAGGATTGTTAAAAGCGATTCTTGCTGAACTCTAATCCAATGAAAGTACGACTCCAAAGGCTATCCTACGGACTGAGGTTACTTCTAGCTACTTTATCCTTGGGAATAGGGACGGGTCTGGTCGGAATTGCCTGTCATTATCTACTAGAAGGGGTGCAAGAGCTGGCCTTTGGCCAAGCTAGTTCGGATTTGCTCCAGCAATTTCAAGAAGCTGGAGGTCTCCGTAGATTTCTGGTTTTGTGTGTGACTGGGTGCTTGGCAGCTGGCTTCTGGTATGTTCTGCAAAGACATTATAAGATCCTGTCAATTCGCCAGCAAATTGACTTAGCTGGAGACAGGGAACCAGCGCCCTTAGCCCACCTCCTTCATGCAGGGATGCAGGTTGCGATTGTCGGAGCAGGTGCATCGGTCGGAAAAGAAGGAGCCCCACGTGAGGTCGGGGCTCTTCTAGCTGGTCGTTTGGCGAAGGGGTTCTCACTAGCTCTCAAAGAGCGAAAAGTCTTGATCGCCTGTGGGGCTGGAGCTGGTTTGGCTGCGGTCTATCAGGTCCCCTTTGCCAGTAGCTTGTTCGTCTTTGAGACCTTAGGACTCGCCTACAGTTGGCAGAATCTTCTACTGGTTTTGACCAGTACTTATCTGGCCACCTGGGTCGCTCAGCCCATCGTTGGTCAGGAGGCTGTTTATCACCTGTCCGCAGTCTCATGGTCGGCTAGCAGTTTTTTACAGGCTATTGTGATTGTTTTCTTAGTCACTCCCTTGGCTCTGGTCTTTGCTTTCCTCGCCAAGCGAGCTAGTCACAAACGGCTGAAGGATGGATCGATTCTTTGGGCTCTTCCTCTAGCCTTTCTAGTGCTGGGGAGCCTAGTAGCCTTGTTCCCCATCTTTATGGGAAATGGCCAGGTACTAGCGCAAGCCCTCTTGTCTAGCCAGTCGATTCCTTATCTTCCACTGGCTCTTGCAGTGAAGGGACTTCTGGTTTATCTCCTCTTGCGCAATGGTGCCTATGGGGGAACCTTGACACCATCCTTTGCCCTTGGGATTGGATCTGGCTATCTAGTGACCTTGCTTTTGACAGTTCTTGGGATTCATCTAGATCCAGCTATAGGGATGTTACTTGGAGCGACCGTCTTTTTAGGAACGACCTTAGATGCTCCTCTGACAGCTATTGCCCTGAGTCTTGGATTTACTGGCCAAGCTTGGAGTTTGACAATCCCGCTTGTACTTGTAGCTGGTCTATCTTATGTGATTCGAAAGAGATGGGAGAAGAAATGATGAAGGTACATTTTGTACTGCATGAAACTTTTGAAGTGCCGGGTGCTTATCTAAAATGGGCACAGGAGCGTGGCCATCAGGTGACCACGACCAAAGTCTATGAGAACGAAGCCCTACCAGAGACAGTGGATGAGATTGACTTTTTGATCGTCATGGGAGGACCTCAATCGCCAGATGAAGATCGAGAAGCTTTTCCATACTACGATCCTCAGGCAGAGATTGAACTGATTCAAAAAGCCATGAAGGCTGATCGTTATATTGTTGGGGTCTGTCTGGGGGCCCAGCTCCTGTCTGTTGCCTATGGAGCAAAGTATGAACACAGTCCTGAGCGTGAGATTGGGGTTTATCCTGTGACCTTGACGCCTGAAGGACTCACAGATCCACATGTCGGTGAGTTTGGAGAAACGTTTGAAACCGGCCACTGGCATGGCGATATGCCCGGATTGTCAGAAGATGCTGTTGTTCTTGCTACTAGTCAAGGGTGTCCACGTCAGATGATCCGCTTTAGTCCGAAACACTATGCCTTCCAAGCTCACTTAGAATTTGATCCAGAAGCAGTTGATCTCTTGATTGCTGCTGACGGTGAAACTGTTTTGGAAGAACAAAGCCAAAACCTGACCTTTGTTCAAAAACCTGAAGACATTCGTGCTTACGATTATCGAGAAATGAATGCCAAACTCTACGCATTTTTGGATTCATTAACAAAATAAATTAAAAAGAAAGGTAGAGCATGTGTTCTGATTTGAACACGAGCGGAAAGCTCGGAAAATAGATAATCTGACTGAGAAATCAGGAGTTCTCGTCAGATTCCTAATTTTCAGTCGCTTTCTGGTCGCTCTTTGTATCATAAACTATGTCTATCCATATTGCTGCTAAGCAGGGTGAAATTGCTGATAAAATTCTTCTTCCTGGGGATCCTCTTCGTGCGAGATTTATTGCTGAGAATTTCCTTGAAGACGCTGTTTGCTTCAACGAAGTCCGTAACATGTTTGGTTACACGGGTACTTATAAAGGTCACCGTGTTTCTGTCATGGGTACTGGAATGGGGATGCCATCGATCTCTATTTATGCGCGTGAGTTGATTGTCGACTACGGCGTGAAGAAATTGATCCGTGTGGGAACGGCTGGTTCTTTGAATGAGGATGTGCATGTTCGTGAATTGGTCTTGGCACAAGCTGCTGCAACCAACTCAAACATCATCCGTAACGACTGGCCTCAATACGATTTCCCACAAATCGCTAGCTTTGATCTTTTAGACAAGGCCTACCACATTGCCAAAGACCTTGGCATGACGACTCACGTCGGCAATGTCTTGTCATCAGATGTTTTCTATTCAAACTATGGTGAAAAGAATATCGAGCTTGGTAAATGGGGTGTCAAAGCTGTAGAAATGGAAGCAGCAGCTCTTTATTATCTTGCTGCTCAACACCATGTCGATGCGCTTGCGATCATGACTATTTCAGACAGTTTGGTCAATCCAGATGAGGACACAACTGCTGAAGAACGTCAAAATACTTTCACAGACATGATGAAAGTCGGTCTTGAGACCTTGATTGCAGACTAATGGCAAAATTCCTTCATGATGAATGGCTCTACGATCTCCAAAATTATCACTACAGCCGGGCTCTGCGCTCTATCAAGCAGCAGGAAGAAGTACCGGATTTGTTGGTGAGCTTACTGCAGTTAATGGCGGAGCGTCGAGAGCTCAATATCCAACCCGTCATGAATCAAAAGTTGAGAACCGAGTTGCTAGAAGCGACTGGTTTTCAGCTTTTTTGGCATGAAAATCCAGAAAATGAACAGTTGGCCAACTACCTTTATGATCTCGAAGCGAAGTTGAGAAATGAACAGATTATCGACTTTGTTCGTGCCGTTAGCCCAGCCATCTACCGGATTTTTATGCGATTGATTCAGTTGAAAATTCCTGATATTACAAACTATATTCATAACTCCAAAGAGTCCAGTTATGACCGTTGGAAGTTTGAGAGCCTGCATGCGTCCGACAATCCTATCCTGCAGCAATTCCACAGCGAAAGTGTGGTCAATTCGTCCAGTTTGACGGAGTTGATTGTGCAGTTGGATTTGCCAGATAGCGTCAAAGTTGCGGCCCAACAATTGCGGGAGTTAGAAAAATCAGTTCGCAACCCCCTGGCTCACTTGATCAAGCCCTTTGATGAAGAAGAGCTCCATCGGACGACGGGTTTCTCTTCTCAGGATTTTATGAAGAATTTGATTGACCTTGCAAGCTACACAGGAATTCATTATGATCAAGCTAACTTTTATTTTGATCAGGCCAATGCTGTGATGGAAGAGCTACTAAAGGAGAAGTAGATGGATAAGATTGCTCAATTACAGGAGATGATTGACCAGAGTCAACGGATCGTTTTTTTCGGTGGTGCAGGAGTTTCCACGGAGTCAAATATTCCAGATTTTCGAAGCTCAGACGGTGTCTATAGCGTTCAGGTAGGGCGGCATTTGACAGCTGAGCAATTGGTCTCCCATACCATGTTTGAGCGCTATCCAGAGGACTTTTTCGACTTTTACAAGAAATACCTACTCTACCCAGATGCCAAGCCCAATGCTGCCCATCAGTATCTGGCTCGGCTTGAAGAGACCGGTAAGCTCAAGGCAGTGGTGACACAAAATATCGATAGTCTCCATGAAATGGCTGGTTCTAAAAAAGTTTTGAAGCTTCATGGCAGTGCCGACCGCAATTACTGTACGGGTTGCCAGCGATTTTATGATTTGGAGGCCTTTCTAGCTTTGGAAGGCCCGGTTCCACACTGTCTGGACTGCGGCAAGGTTGTCAAACCTGATGTGACCCTCTACGAGGAGCCTCTCGATATGGAGGTCTTTAGCCAAGCAGCCCAAGCCATCCAAGAGGCTGATCTCCTGATTATCGGCGGAACCTCTCTCGTGGTCTACCCAGCAGCTAGCTTGATCCAGTATTTCCAAGGGAAGAAGCTGGTTGTCATCAATAAGACCAGTATCCCTCAAGACAAGCAAGCAGACCTAGTTATCGAAGGAAAGATTGGAGAAGTATTTTCACAATTAAGACAATAAAAAGAGAGTGGGACAGAAATCGGTAATTCGTTAGAATTCGATTTCGTCGTCCCACCTCCGCACAGTTGAGTAGGGCTGTAAAAGCTGATGAAATCAGCGTAGTAGAGCCCACTCAACCACTGCGTCTTGCTCGACAATCCAAAAATAATTGAGAGGCTAGGACTTTTGTCCCAGCCTCCTTTTTTATTTATCAAACTTCACTTCCTCAAGCAAGTACTCGATGAATTTTTCTCCCATTTTTGAGAGTGCTGTTTTTTCATGTTTGATGTAGACCAGCTCGATCGGGTCTTCGATATCAAGGGGAATGGAGACGATGTTATTTCCGTTGAGATTGCTGTTGAGAATCCCGGTCGCAATGGTGTAGCCATCCAGACCGATCAAGAGATTAAAGAGAGTCGCTCGGTCACTGACGACGATGGATTTCTTATGATGCTCTTGCGAGAGGATCTCTTCTGAGAAGTAGAAGGAGTTGTGGGTTCCTTGGTCATAGCTAAGGTATGGGAAATCTTCCAGATCAGATAAGTGAACGATCTCTTTCTTGGCAAGAGGATTGCTCTTGCTGACAAAGATATGAGGTTGCGCTGTAAAGAGGTGGGTAGCAATCAGGTGATTATCATCCAGCATCTTAGAGAGGACATCCCGGTTGTAGCTATTCAAAAAGAGTACGCCAACCTCGCTTCGGAAGTTCTTGACGTCATCGATGATCTCCCAAGTCCGCGTCTCCCGTAGGAAGAGCTCGTATTTTTCCATGTCGCTTTTCTTGAGGAGAGAAACGAAGGCCTCAACCACGAAGGCGTAGTGCTGTGAAGAGACACTGAAAAGCTCACGAGAACCCACGGGATTTTTATAGCGCTCGGACAAGAGGTCAATCTGCTCCACCACCTGGCGGGCATAAGAGAGGAACTCCATCCCATCGCGGGTCAAAGTGATCCCTTTAGGATTCCGGATAAAGATTTCAATCCCCATCTCATTTTCCAAGTCCTTGACAGCATTGGAAAGGCTAGGTTGAGTGATGAAGAGTTGTTTTGCGGCCTCATTCATAGAGCCGGTTTCGACGATTTTGATAATGTATTGTAATTGTTGTATTCTCATGCTTTTATTTTAACATAAAAAAGCGCGTTTTTCCCGTAAAATGTGATCTTTCAAGGACTGTATGAGAGAATAAGACAGGCTGAGGGAGGTAATAGGAAGTAGGCTAGATCGAATAATTAAAAATAGAAAATTGGAAACAAAATCTCCATCTGGGGACTGATTTTGATGGAAAAATACAGTTTTGTCTTGCTTAAGATAAGATCTGATTGATAGAATGGTAAAAAATTGATTGAGGAGATCTTATGAAAAAACTAGTTTCCTGGTATAAGAAAAAGGATAAGGAATTGGAAACCCATTTCACAGCAGGTCTGTTGCAGATCAATTTTGTGACCAATGCACTGATTCTATTGGTCTTTTACATCTATTTGGTCATTAGTCAGTCGATCTATGCTCTATCGGATCCATTCATCCAATTTAGTGTTTGGGAGATTGTTTCCTTTACGATGAAGCTCTTGCCCTACGGTCTAACCGTAGCCCTCTTTGTCCCCAATATTTTTGTCATTATCTATGGGATTGGGCGGTGGTCCAGCATCCAGTTCAAAGAAGCAGAGGAAGAAGCTCCCAAAGATCCGGATCTGTTTGAAGAGAGAGGGCCAAAGGAAGGAGAAGAGGCAAGAGAAGATGACGCATTCACAATTGAATCACCGAGTCCTAAGCCTATCAAAAAGAAAAAACAACAGCCTACAATTGTTCTTTGGTTTGGACTCTTTGGCTGCTTTCTAGAAGCGATTTTTATTTTCATTGTCAAGGATATGACCTTTTACGAATGGAATGAGCCCTTGATCAATTCTCAGAAACATGCGCTGATATGGTCTGGAGCCTATCCGACCTTCTTCACACTGGCAGCTCTTACTTTACTTGCCTTGATTATCTATTCCTACCGGGATGCGAATTCACTCTCACCACTAGCAAATGTCTTCTGCATCAGTGGCATTCTAGGAGGAGTGGTTCTCCTCTTAGTTTTTGATAATCAACTGCAGGTAGCAAGTTTTCACACCTTTTTCTTACTGATCTATTCCATCCATCTCTTATGGGTTCGCATCAAGGAGTGGCAGGAAGATCGAACAGAGATAAGCTATGAGAATCGTCTGCTTCAATGGCTCCATCAGCTCTTAAATAAATCACGTAACTGGCCATGGCTAGCGGTCCTCATCGCTCTTCCGACTCTTGCCCTTGTTGTCCTCGTTCTCATGCTCTTTGGGCAGCAGCCGGATTCCATGATCAAGGCCTGGACAAATACAGCTGACTGGGCCTTCTCACAAAAGATTCCTCCTCAGAATCTCATCATTGATGAGCATTATCTCTGTACGGTTGCGGCTGGTGGCCATGAAAATGTTGTCAAGCCCCAGCGGATGGGCATCCGCCACGGTCATCCAGTCGTTGTCAATCGCCAGCTTTGTATTGCCAATGCCTTTGAGCAGGTGTTAGAAGAAAAGACGCCACGATTCCATCGCTTCTTGCGTCGCAATTACGACCGCTATGGCTATCCCTTTGCCAAACATATCAAGAAGAAATGGGCTATGGACCTGATCTATTACCTGATGAAACCTTTGGAATGGCTCTTTTTACTGGTTCTTTATCTAGTCGATCGCAAGCCTGAAAACCGAATCGCCATGCAATACATTAAACCGATCCCAGAAGATTTTGAACCCCGTAAAGTTTCTTGAGTTACTGATTTTACTTGACAAGCGAGAAGGAGCGCGATATAATGAGACAAATTTAACCTTTAAGAGGTCCAGAGAGGCCTGCAAGGAAAGACAGAAAAAAGATCAGCAGACGGAGTCTAGCTGATCATTTGTAGGCCTTGCTTTTGCGAGGTCTTTTTTGCTGAAAGAAAGAAGAGGATATCAATGGTCAGTGACAGTTGTAAAAAACGCTTTGGCAAAATCATGATGGAGGAGATGGAGCTCGTCGCCCAAGAAGAAATCGCTCCCCGCATCTATTCTATGGTCTTGAAGGGGGAAATGGTGGCGCAGATGCTGCCAGGTCAATTCCTTCATATCCGCGTCCCTGATGGGTCTAAGCTCCTTCGCCGTCCGATTTCAATTTCTGAGATTGATCCTGAGACACAGACGTGTCGCTTGATCTACCGCATCGAAGGTGGGGGGACAGCTATCTTTTCCCAATTGCCAATCGGTAGCAAACTTAGTGTCATGGGTCCTCAGGGAAATGGTTTTGATCTCACTAATCTCGGTCAAGGTCAGAAAGCCTTGATCATCGGTGGCGGTATCGGTGTTCCTCCTTTGGTCCAAGTGGCCAAACAACTCCATGAGCAAGGGGTGGAAGTTGAAGTGGTTGTCGGCTTTGCGACCAAAGAAGCCGTTATTTTGGAAGAAGAGCTTTCTAAGGTTGCTCATGTCACTGTAACGACAGATGATGGGACTTATGGCACTAAGGGCTATGTCTCTACGGTCATTGATCAGATGGACCAGGAGTTTGACGCTATCTATTCTTGTGGAGCCCCTGGTATGCTCAAATATGTCAATACCAAATTCCATGACCATCCTCGCGCCTATATTTCCATGGAATCGCGTATGGCCTGTGGGATGGGTGCTTGCTATGCCTGTGTGGTGCATTTAGAAAATGAAAGCCAAGCAGCTAATAAGCGCGTGTGTGAAGACGGACCGGTCTTTGAAACCGGTACGATTGTGATGTAGGAGGACCTTATGACAGCAAATCGACTAGCCGTATCCTTACCTGGTTTAGACTTGAAAAACCCGATTATTCCGGCATCTGGCTGTTTTGGTTTTGGTCAGGAATATGCTAAATACTATGACTTAGACCTGCTTGGATCCATCATGATCAAGGCGACAACTGCTGAGGCACGCTTCGGAAATTCGACTCCACGAGTTGCTGAGACACCGGCAGGCATGCTCAATGCCATTGGGCTCCAAAATCCAGGCGTAGACGTGGTCCTAGCAGAGAAACTCCCTTGGTTGGCCCAACATTATCCAGACCTACCGATTATTGCCAACGTAGCCGGCTTCTCCAATGAAGAGTATGCAACGGTATCTAGGAAGATCTCGCAAGCACCAAATGTCAAGGCCATTGAGCTCAATATCTCTTGTCCAAACGTAGACCATGGGAACAACGGCCTCTTAATCGGGCAGGTTCCTGAGTTGGCCTATGCGGCTGTGAAAGCAGCGGTAGAAGCGTCCTCCGTCCCTGTCTATGTCAAGTTAACGCCTAGTGTGGCAGACATCACGCAGGTCGCAAAAGCAGCAGAAGATGCAGGGGCGACTGGCTTAACCATGATCAATACCTTGGTTGGGATGCGCTTTGACCTCAAGACTGGTAAGCCCATCATTGCCAATGGCACAGGAGGTATGTCGGGACCAGCTGTTTTTCCAGTTGCATTAAAACTCATCCGTCAGGTTGCCCAATCCACTAAACTTCCGATTATCGGAATGGGAGGTGTGGATTCAGCAGAAGCAGCCATAGAAATGATGATTGCAGGTGCCTCTGCGATTGGAGTTGGAACTGCTAATTTCACCGATCCTTATGCATGTCCAACCATCATCGAAGATCTGCCACAGGTCATGGATCGCTATGGTATTGACACCCTTGAGAACTTCCGAAAACATGTACGGGAAAATCTACTGTAAATCCTTGACTTTTCCCAAATATCGTACTACAATAAATAAAAACCTTTAAAGCAGTCCAGAGAGGCTCCTAAGGTCTAGACGGTGAATCATGGTAGTTGTTCCTACCTAATTTTCGTGTAACCTTGCCTCGGGCAAGGTTTTTTTGTAGACAAAATGATCAATCAAAAAAGGAGTAATCCATGCGTGAAGAACGTCCTATTATCGCCCTTGACTTCCCAGCTTTCGAGGATGTCAAACACTTTTTAGAGCATTTTCCAGAAGACGAAAAATTATTTGTAAAAATCGGAATGGAATTTTTCTATGCAGTTGGTCCTGAAATTGTACATTACCTCAAAGGGCTTGGACACAGTATTTTCCTTGATTTAAAATTGCATGATATCCCAAATACAGTCAAATCAGCCATGTCCGTACTGGGGACCTTCGGAGTAGATATGGTGACGGTCCACGCAGCCGGTGGTGTAGAGATGATGCGCGAAGCCAAGGCAGCTCTTGGTGAAGGAGCTAAATTGGTAGCCGTGACCCAGTTGACTTCTACCAGTGAAGAAGACATGCGTGATTGCCAAAACATCCAAACAACGGTCCAAGAATCTGTAGTCAATTATGCTCGCAAGGCCCAAGAAGCAGGCTTGGATGGCGTTGTCTGCTCAGCTCATGAAGTAGCCTTGATCAAGGATGCCACTTCATCAGACTTTGTCTGTGTAACACCAGGGATTCGTCCTGCTGGAGCTGAAATCGGCGACCAAAAACGGGTCATGACGCCACAAGAAGCTCATAAAATTGGATCTGACTATATTGTCGTTGGACGCCCAATCATCCAAGCAGAAAACCCATGGGACGCTTACCATGAAATTAAGAGACAGTGGAATAGTTAAGAACGTCTAAGAAGCTGTGCTTCAAGACGTTCTACGGGAAGCCCGATAGGGCCTTCTCTAAACTATTCACTAACTTAGTTGAAAGAAAATGATCGTTTCTTTCAACTAAGTGTCGGAACTTAAAAAGTCCATGGGACCTTCCCTAACGCGTTCACTAACCTGTAATGTTGTTGTTTAAATCAATAATTGATTTAATTCGTATATGATTAAAATCGTAAAAAGGAGTCGTTATGTCATTAGCTAAAGATATTGCTAGCCATCTTTTAAAAATTGAAGCCGTTTATTTGAAACCAGAAGAACCTTTTACTTGGGCATCTGGGATCAAGTCTCCTATTTATACAGATAACCGTGTAACCCTCGCTTATCCAGAAACTCGTACCTTGATCGAAAATGGATTTGTAGATAAAATCAAGGAAGCTTTCCCTGAAGTAGAAGTGATTGCAGGAACTGCAACTGCAGGGATTCCTCACGGTGCGATTATTGCGGACAAGATGAATTTGCCATTTGCCTACATTCGTAGCAAACCAAAAGACCACGGTGCTGGTAATCAAATCGAAGGCCGTGTACCACAAGGCCAAAAGATGGTCGTAGTGGAAGATTTGATTTCTACTGGTGGTTCTGTTTTGGATGCTGTCGCAGCTGCCAAGCGTGAAGGGGCGGACGTTCTTGGTGTCGTAGCCATCTTCACCTACCAATTGGAGAAAGCCGATAAGAAATTTGCGGAAGCTGGCGTTCAACTTGAAACCTTGTCTAACTATACTGAATTGATTCATTTGGCAGAAGAACAAGGTTACATCACTTCTGAAGGTTTAGAGTTGTTGCACCGTTTCAAGGAAAACCAAGAAACTTGGCAAAATAAATAATACAACTGAAGCGTTTCTAACGCTTCTTTTTTATACTCTTTTCACTAGTTGGTGGTTAACTTGAATCTCAAAGTAAAATCCGGTATGATAGTAGTAATTGTTCTTATGGATGAAAGAAAAACTATTTTTAAGGGAGAAGAAGATGTCAAAAGAACATTATTTGCAAATGAAGAAACAGGCTCGGGTCTGGTTTACCGTTAATATCGTCATCAGTTTGATCGCTATTGTGGGAGGAATTTTAGTGGTCATTAGTAAATCACGTCATATCCCATTTTTATTGATGGCCTTGGGGGCACTGACTTTGATGAACCAAGTCTTGGTTACCCCTGTTTTCAACGCCAAAAAAGAAGCTGAGGAAGAACATCCAGAATGGAAGAGCTTGTCTACTAAAGATACTAAACTTCCTGCGGAGAATCTGCAGAAAGGGGTTTTGGTATCAGCTACGGCTCTTCTGATTGTCATTATTGGTTTCTTCATGTTCTATCGTCCTCTTCCGACAACAGACGCAGGAACTGAAGTGATCAAAACCTATCGGGAGATTCAGACTGTTCCGGATAGTTCAACAGACAAAGAATCTAGGACGGTCTCCGATTTAACTCCTCAGGATGTTCAAACCTTACAAGAATTGAAGGAAGAAATCGAATCCAATGCTCCATCAGATTCAAATTCACTAGATATAAACAAAGCAAAAGATCTTGCAGAAAAAGCGCAGCAACAGAATTGGTTGAAAAGAGGAGAATAAGATGACTTTTCAAGTGGTTTGAATTCAACTAGTTTATGTGAAAGGGTAAAAAACAAATGACAGTAACAACATTCTGGCTTAGTTTGGGAATCTTGACCCTTGTTTTCTTGATCATGCTGCTTATCTTTTACACCTTGTATCGCCGTGAAATAAAAGTGAAAACAGAATCAACCGCAAAAGTTCTGGGAGAAGTAGTTGCTTTTGATTCCAAAAATCAACTGCTTATTTCTCTGCCTGTGGTGGAGTATCAAGTCGAGGGTGAAAGATACCAAAAGACCTTTTCCTACGCTTATTTTAGGGAGACTTCTTCCAAATCTAGGCAGGCCAATGTTTTCGATAGAACCTATGTTCTTGGAGCCGGCAAAAATCTGGATTTGCGGATGATATTCCCAATTGGGTCTCCTATGACAGTTTTTTATAATCCAGTCGATCCACAGCTTGGTTTTGTCGAACGATATGCCGGCTTAGTCGGTTTCTATAAAATCGGAATGATTCTAACGGTTGGAATTTATCTTGGGTTAGTATGTATTCTAGCTTTGTTAGGTTGAATTGTTCCGACCTATCTGAAATAAAAAGCACATTCATATATGTTTGGTTGAATGAGAGGATTTTCAATGATCAAAAGAGGTCAATGTTTTAATATCAGTTTGAATGGGAAAAGGCCACTCTGGGGGTACTTTTTGTTGGTGACAGATCAAGGGGAAGAATTCATCGTCAAACGCAATAGTAAAATCCCTTTCGACAAGTACCGAAAAGTGTACCAGACCAACCATTCGTTTAAAGATCAAATTTTTTCAAAGAAAGCACCAGCAAATATTTATTCTTTGATTGGTGTTCCACTAGGCCTATTATTAGCAAGGACATTTAGAAAGATCCTTCCCATGGACCTTTTCTTTGGGAAAGCAAATCTTGATTTGAATGTTAGAGAAGGGGCGATAAATGTCTTTTTGTTTCTATTTGCAGTTATGATCACTTTATGGCTGGTCGCTATTGCTAGATATGTGCAGTTGAAACGGTTTGTTAAGAAAAATGAAGCAGAACTAGTATTTGTTGGTCAGATAAAACCAGTAGAGTATCTTCAAAAAACAGCAAATGGAATCGAGGTGTGGTGAATGCGAAAAATAAGAAAACGTCAATTGTTTGCCCTGGTTTGTTTAAGCATGATAGTCCTGTTTTTAGCATATTTTGTTCAAATGCGCTTGTTTTTGGGATTGATTTTATATTTGTTGGTCGTTCTCTTTTATAGAGGCCTTGAATTCACAGAGCCTCGGGAAATAGAGTTTGATTTTAAGGAAGATCCTAAAGATTAAAGATTATTCCCCAACCTTAATGATTTCCTACCACCCCATAACAGCAGAAATGCTGTTTTTTTGATATAATGGACCTATGTTATCGAAAAGTAAACGTATTCTATTTGGGATGCTTCATGTTGTCATGTTGCTAGTGATGGTCCACTGGTTCTTGATCAGTGTGACCTATCTGAGAGAGATTTCATGGCTAGCCATTTTAGGTGCTGGATTGCTATTTCTGCTAGCCTGGTTGAAACGAGATGGGCTAAAGAGTGCCTTTGCTTGGTTGACTCGGCACAAAAAAGGCTTCTTACTTGGTGCCCTTGTCTTTCAGTTGATTGTCATGGTCTGTGCGGAGCTTTTTATCCGTCGGGATGCTGCAGTTGTTTTCAAAGGGGCTTTTGATCTTCTGAAGCAATCTTCCATAACCAACTACCTCAGTCGCAATCCCAATAACATTCCGCTCTTTCTTTACGAGAAGTTTTTCTATGTCTTATTTGGCTCTAGCGGTCTGTGGGTCATGCAGGCTCTCAATATCCTCTATGTCAATCTGGGAGCAGTCCTCTTGTACAAGCTGTCCCAGAAGCATTTCAATCAAAAAACGGCTGATCTAGCCTATCTCTTCTATGTGAGCTTGATCTGTTACTCGCCTTATTTCTATTCCATGTACACGGACATTCCGCCACTTCCTTTGATCGCTCTTCAGTTATGGTGGGTTTTGGATCTCTTAAAGGAAGATCAAGCAGTCTCCTGGAAGAAGATTGTTGGCTTGGGGATCTTATCTGGCGTGACCATGTTGATCCGTCCAACGACGATTATTGTCATGATTGCCTTTTGGGCTGTACTCTTCTTCAGAGGAAATTGGAAGGCCTTTGGAAAGATTGCTACGGTGACCGTGATGATGACGGGTTTTGTCTTTGCAGGATTGAATACAGCGGTCAATCATCAAAGAGTTGTGCCGATCTTGAAACAAGAAGGGCTGGCTAAAGGACCGCTCTTATTTATCAATCTGGGCTTGACGGATATGGGGCATAACCAAGAAGATATGAAAGAAGGCTTGTTGGCCTATATCGATGAGGATAAGCGCTCGGATTACAACAATGGCCTCTTTAAAAAAGAAAATGTGATCAAAGAAATCAAGCGCCGTCTCAAGGAGTACGGACCGTTCGGTTTGATCGGGCATATCTACTACAAGCAATCCTTGACGGTAGCAGAAGGGACCCTGGGCTGGCTCTACCGAGATGTAGAGTATGAGAAGACGCCTTTTATCAATCCTCTCTATGCACCCCTGACTAAAAATAATGGTCTGGCAAAATGGGTGCGGACTTATTTCCTCAGCATTGATCGCCCGCAGTACAAGTATTATGAATTTGTCAAGCAGGTGATCTGGATCGTCCTATCGGCTGGTTTGGTTGGGGCTTATCTCAAACGTCGAGATACAGATGACTTTAACTTCCTTTCCTTAGCAGTCTTTGGTGGTTTGCTCTTCTTAACCATCTTTGAAGGTGGGAAGACCCGCTACCTCATCCAATTCTTACCGCAAATTTTACTAGTCGCTTCGATCGGTCTAGCAGGATTTACCAAGAAAGAAAATATCTAAAAGCTCCTGCTTGTTTGACAAGCAGAAAAAGAGGTTGGACAAAAATGTCCAGCCTCTTTTTTATCCAGTGGATCTGCGCCAAATGTGGTATAATGAAAGGTAAGAATTTATTGGATAGCGGAGAGTTTCCATGCAGCATTCACCCTGGCATGAAGCCATCAAATCCCATCTTCCAGAAGGGTATTTTCACCAGATCAATGACTTTATGAATGAAGTCTATAGCAAAGGAGTGGTTTATCCACCGCGTGACAAGGTCTTTAAGGCCTTGCAGACGACAGACATGGATCAGGTCAAGGTCTTGATCTTAGGCCAAGATCCCTACCATGGACCGGATCAAGCGCAGGGCTTAAGTTTTTCTGTTCCAGATCATGTACCAGCGCCACCTTCTTTGCAAAATATTCTCAAAGAATTGCGCTCAGATATCGGAGAGAAGCGTTCCCATGATCTGACTTCTTGGGCAGAGCAAGGAGTGCTCTTGCTCAATGCCTGTTTGACGGTGCCTGCTGGTCAGGCCAATGGTCATGCAGGACAAATTTGGGAGCCTTTCACAGATGCTGTGATCAAGGTGGTTAATGAGTTGGAGGAGCCTGTTGTCTTTATCCTCTGGGGATCTTATGCCCGTAAGAAAAAGCCTCTGATTACCCACGATCGACATTTGGTCCTTGAATCAGCTCACCCAAGTCCCTTATCGGCCTACCGAGGATTCTTTGGTTCCCAACCCTTTTCAAAAACCAATCAATTTTTGAAAGAGGCGGGACGCGAGCCGATTGATTGGTTAAGATAGGAGAAAAAATGCCACAATTAGCAACGATTTGTTACATTGACAATGGGAAAGAATTTCTCATGTTGCATCGCAATAAAAAGCCCAATGATGTCCATGAAGGTAAATGGATCGGAGTTGGAGGAAAATTAGAACGCGGGGAAACCCCACAGGAGTGTGCGGCGCGTGAGATTTTTGAGGAGACGGGCCTTAGAGCCAAGCCAGTTTTGAAAGGGATTATTACCTTTCCGGAGTTTACTCCAGATTTGGACTGGTACACCTATGTCTTCAAGGTAACGGATTTTGAGGGAGAACTGATCGAGTGTAACGAAGGGACCTTGGAGTGGGTACCTTATGATCAAGTCCTCTCAAAACCAACCTGGGAAGGGGACCACACCTTTGTCGAGTGGTTGTTGGAGGATAAACCCTTCTTTTCAGCAATGTTTCGCTATGACGGCGACCGCTTGTTAGAGTCGCATGTTGATTTTTATGAATAAAGGAGAATGCAATGGTTGTCATTAAAAATGGTCGCGTAATGGATCCCAAGACCGGCTTGGATCAAGTCTGTGACCTTCGTATCGAAGGAAAGAAAATTGTAGAGATCGCTGAAAACCTCCCAACGGATGGACAAGAAGTCCTTGATGCTACTGGTCTGGTGGTTGCTCCTGGTTTGATCGATGTACACGTGCATTTCCGCGAACCCGGTCAAACTCATAAAGAAGACATCCATACGGGTGCCTTAGCTGCAGCTGCTGGTGGTTTTACTCGAGTGGTCATGATGGCCAATACCAATCCGACCATTTCAGATATTGCAACTTTAGAGGAAGTCTTAGCTTCTGCAGCCAAGGAAAATCTTCACATTCATACGGTTGCGACGGTGACTAAGAACTTTGACGGTCAACACCTGACAGATTTTGAAGGACTGCTTAAGGCAGGTGCAGTGGGATTTTCAGATGATGGGATTCCCCTTCAAAGCACTAAGGTTGTCCGTGAAGCTTTGGAAGAAGCTAAGCGTCTAGGAACCTTTATCAGTCTGCATGAAGAAGACCCTGAGTTGAATGGCATTCTTGGTTTGAATGAGAACATTGCCAAGGAACACTTCCATGTCTGTGGTGCGACGGGTGTAGCCGAATATTCAATGACTGCGCGTGATGCTATGATTGCCCATGCGACAGGTGCTCACCTCCATATCCAACACCTTTCCAAGGAAGAAAGTGTCAAGGTGGTGGAATTTGCCCAAGGATTAGGAGCTCATGTGACGGCAGAAGTGGCACCTCAACACTTTTCGAAAACAGAAAGTCTGCTCTTGACTAAAGGAAGCAATGCTAAGATGAATCCACCTCTTCGCTTGGAATCTGACCGTCTAGCAGTGATTGAAGGCTTGAAGTCAGGCGTTATCTCCGTGATTGCGACTGACCACGCGCCTCACCATGCTGATGAGAAGAATGTTCCTGATATTACCAAAGCACCATCTGGAATGACTGGGCTTGAAACTTCGCTTTCTCTTGGTTTGACCTACTTGGTGCATGCTGGCCATTTAAGCCTGATGCATTTGCTTGAAAAGATGTCCTATAATCCAGCACGTCTCTATGATTTTGATGCTGGCTATATCGCAGTGGATGGACCGGCAGATTTGACCATCTTTGATCCAGAAGCAGATCGTCTGGTATCGGATCATTTCGCTTCAAAAGCGGGCAATTCACCATTTGTGGGTGAAACATTAAAAGGAAAAGTTGCTTATACGATCTGTGATGGACAAGTGATTTTTCAAGGATAGGCGATCGTATTCATATGAATCTTAAAAAAATGATGCAAGGCTTGGTTTTCTTTATAACCAGCCTTCTTGTCTTTGTCTTTCTATTTCGAGCTTTGCTACCAACTGCATCGCCTCGCATGACCAAGCCTAAAACGGCTGCGAAAGAAATCACCTATATTTATGTAGCTCTAGGGGATTCACTGACCGAAGGTGTAGGAGATAGCACTAAGCAAGGGGGCTTTGTACCCATCCTTGCCCAAAGTCTGTCCAATGAAAATGACGGCCAGTACCAACCTGTCAACTATGGAGTAGCTGGAAATACAAGCGCTCAGATCTTAGATCGACTCAAGAAGCAAACAGATCTTCAGAAGGATCTCAAAAAGGCGCGTGTCATGACCTTAACGGTTGGGGGAAATGATCTGCGCAAAGTCGTTGTTGATCATTTGAGTGATTTTTCTCTATCAGATATCCAAAAACCGCTCAAGAGTTATACAGCGAACCTCAAAGAAATTATTACAAAGGCCAGAAAGGACAATCCCCATCTTCCCATTTATGTAGTGGGGATCTACAATCCTCTTTACCTGAATTTTCCTGAATTAACCAGTATCCAGACGGCTGTCGATCGTTGGAATGAGAAGACGGAAGAAACCATCGCGCAATTTGATCAGGTCTATTTCGTTCCGATCAATGATGCCCTGTATAAAGGAATCGACGGGAAAATGGTTGTGTCAGAAGTCAGTGATGGCAAAGCGACGATTACAAACGATGCCCTGTATGAAGAGGATCGTTTTCACCCCAACAACACAGGTTATGAAAAGATGAAACAAGTAATATTGGAGAAAATCAATGCCACGAAGAAAACTTGGAGTCAAAAATAATCCCATCAAAGAGAAGGTCCCCTTCCTTCAAAAAATCAATATTTGGAAATGGTTGTTTTTAGGCTTGGTCAGCCTTCTCTTAGCCTTTGCTATAGTCGTGCAAGGACGCTTAGCGACGCCAAGAGAAGATGTTAGTCAGCTTCATCAAACAGTTGGCACCAAAGATGTCAAAGTTGGAACTATGACGACAACTCGTGATCAACTCAATGACACCATCAAATCTCTTCTGAAAAAATATAAGCTGTCCGACTACAAGGTCTATGCGGACAATCAGCAAATCCTATTAGAAGGACAGTTGAGTCTCTTAGGGAAGGATTATCCCTTATACATTTACTTTCAACCATCCAAATTGGAAAACGGGAACATCCTCTTGACGGTGAAGGATTTTTCAGTCGGAACTTTTCAAATTCCACAAAAGATGGTTTTGCAGCTCTTGAGCAAGAATAAAACTATTCCAGAATTTATCCAAATTTCACCAAAGCAGTCTACCATCACCATTGTATTACCAGAAATTGACAATGACTTTGGAATCTATGTCAAGGCCAATACCATTGACCTCTATAATGATAAGATCGTTTTTGATTTGTATCAGAAGAAGTAGGGCGGAAAGCTTTATTTTGTTTCTATTCAAAAAATTCAGAATATTACGGAAAATTCTTGACATTGCTTTTTCCCTATGCTAAAATACTAAACAAGACATTGAACAAAGGAGAAAGTCAAACATGAAAACAGCTAAGTTTATTCAATTTGCTTTGTTGTTGAGGTATAAGGGCTAGTGCAGAAGCATTAGTCCTGTTTGGCTTACCAAGCGGGCAAAAACATCTCGCTTGGTTAACCGAGTGAGATGTTTTTCTTTATATCCACTACATAGAAATGAGGAGACCCTATGCGTAAAGTTGAATTTTTAGATACCAGCCTTCGGGATGGCGAACAGACTCCAGGAGTTAATTTCTCTATCAAAGAAAAGATTGCCATTGCTAAACAATTGGAAAAATGGGGCATTTCTGCTATTGAAGCAGGTTTTCCTGCAGCTAGTCCTGATTCCTTCACAGCTGTGCAGGAGATTGCCAAGGTCTTGACCAAGACAGCCGTGACAGGTTTGGCTCGTTCTGTCAAATCAGATATTGATGCTTGTTATGAAGCCTTGAAGGATGCTAAGTATCCACAAATTCACGTCTTTATCGCAACCAGTCCGATTCACCGGGAGTTTAAACTCAACAAGACCAAGGAAGAAATTCTTGAAGCGATCAAAGAGCACGTTTCTTACGCTCGCTCAAAATTTGAAATTGTTGAATTCTCGCCAGAAGATGCGACACGGACCGAATTGGATTTCCTCTTGCAAGTCGTTCAGACTGCAGTCGATGCAGGGGCCAGCTATATCAACATTCCTGATACAGTCGGTTTCACGACACCAGCGGAGTACGGTGCCATTTTCAAATACCTGATTGACCATGTCAAGACAGATCGCGAGATTATCTATTCACCTCATTGCCATGATGACCTAGGTATGGCTGTGGCAAATAGCCTCGCTGCTGTTAAAAATGGTGCCCGTCGTGTTGAAGGAACCATCAATGGCATCGGGGAGCGGGCCGGCAATGCGGCGCTTGAAGAAGTAGCGGTCGCCCTTAATATTCGCGAAGACTATTTCCAAGTTGAAAGTCCGATCGTCCTTAATGAAACCATCAACACTTCTGAGTTGGTCTCTCGTTACTCTGGGATTCCAATTCCTAAAAACAAGGCGGTTGTTGGTGGCAATGCCTTCTCACACGAGTCTGGTATTCACCAAGACGGGGTTCTTAAAAATCCTCTTACTTATGAAATCATCACCCCTGAGCTGGTGGGTGTCAAGAGCAATAGCCTCCCTCTTGGAAAATTGTCTGGTCGCCATGCCTTTGTCGAAAAACTGCATGAGTTGGGACTGGAATTTACAGAAGAGGACATCAAGCCGTTGTTTGCTAAGTTCAAATCTCTGGCAGACAAGAAACACGAGATCACAGATGCCGATATCCGCGCCCTTGTTGCCGGTACAGCAGTGGAAAATCCAGAAGGATTCCAATTTAATGATCTTCGCTTAACCACCAATGCAGACGAAACGATTACAGCAGCGGTTAGCCTCCGCAATGAAGAAGGGGAAGTACTTGAATTCCTTGCCAATGGTCAAGGGTCGGTTGAAGCGATCTTTAATGCGATTGATAAATTCTTCAACCAAACTGTTCGCTTGACCTCATACAATATCGATGCAGTGACAGATGGGATCGATGCTCAAGCCCGTGTCTTGGTATCCGTGGAAAATGTCGATACCGATACGATTTTCAATGCCTCTGGTTTGGACTTCGACGTATTGAAAGCTTCTGCCATCGCTTATATCAATGCCAACACGCTGGTTCAAAAAGAGAATGCGGGTGAGATGGGACGAGCTGTCTCCTACCGTGATCTTCCACAAGCCTAAGAGGAACTGAACATGACAAAGAAAATTGTAACACTTGCAGGAGATGGGATTGGCCCTGAGATCATGGCAGCTGGACTAGAGGTCCTCGCAGCCGTTGCTCCCAAAATTGGCTTTGATTATAGTCTAGAAGACAAACCTTTTGGGGGTGCTGGGATTGATGCCGCTGGCCACCCACTTCCCCAAGATACTCTCAAAGTAGCTAAAGGAGCGGATGCTATTCTTCTCGCAGCCATCGGGAGTCCGGAATATGACAATGCTCCTGTTCGTCCAGAACAAGGCTTGCTTGCTATTCGTAAGGAATTAAATCTCTTTGCCAATATTCGTCCTGTACGGATTTTTGACGCCTTGAAACACTTGTCTCCTTTGAAGCCAGAGCGTATCGAGGGTGTTGACTTTGTGGTCGTGCGTGAATTGACAGGTGGGATTTACTTTGGAGAGCATATCTTGAAAGAAGATACAGCGCGCGATATCAATGATTACAGTGCAGAAGAAATCCGTCGGATTATGCGCCAAGCCTTCAAGATCGCGCAAGGACGTGGTAAGAAAGTGACCAGTATCGATAAGCAAAATGTCCTTGCAACTTCTAAATTGTGGCGCCAAGTGGCAGAAGAAGTGGCTAAAGAATTTCCAGATGTGACCTTAGAGCACCAGCTTGTCGATAGTGCGGCCATGATCATGATTACCAATCCAGCCCGCTTTGATGTTGTAGTGACAGAGAATCTATTCGGAGATATCTTATCTGATGAATCCAGCGTCCTTCCAGGAACACTAGGCGTGATGCCATCTGCTAGTCATTCTGACCAAGGACCAAGTATGTACGAACCGATTCATGGTTCAGCACCTGATATTGCAGGTCAAGGCATTGCCAATCCGATTTCCATGATTCTGTCCGTTGCCATGATGCTCCGAGACAGTTTTGGAGAAACAGCAGGTGCAGAAATGATCGAAGAAGCTGTCAATCAAACCTTGAATCAAGGAATCTTGACGCGAGATCTAGGTGGTCAGGCTTCTACTGCTGAGATGACTGCAGCCATTATTGGGAATCTCTAAGATGACTTGGAGAGATCGCTGTTTAGTTGTTATTGCTATTTGGAATAGTATCGTATTTCTGACCTATGGTTTAGATAAACGAAAAGCTATCCAAAACAGGTGGCGGATTCCTGAAAAGGTCCTGTTACTTGAGAGCTGGCTGCTTGGTGGATTTGGAGCTCTACTAGGTGGATATCTTTTTCACCACAAGGTGCGGAAATGGTATTTTCAAGCCACCTGGTGGGGCAGTAGCCTTCTTTTAGCAGGTGTCCTCTTTCTAATCCTTCAATGGATTTCCTAACAAGAAGATAAATGGAGAAAGACGATGAGTGGAAAATCTATCTTTGATAAACTTTGGGACCGCCACGTGATTACAGGAGTGGAAGGGCAACCCCAACTCATGTATGTGGACCAACACTACATCCACGAAGTGACGAGTCCGCAAGCCTTTCAAGGATTACGGGATGCAGGACGCAAGGTTCGACGACCCGATTTAACCTTTGGAACCTTTGATCACAATGTTCCAACGGTCAATATTTTTGATATTCGAGATGTGATTTCAAAAGCCCAGATTGATAAATTAGCTGAGAATGTGGTGGATTTTGGGATTGATCATGCTGCCCATGGTTCTGCTAAGCAAGGAATCGTTCATATGGTGGGCCCTGAAACCGGTCGGACCCAGCCTGGGAAATTTATTGTCTGTGGAGACAGCCATACCGCCACCCACGGAGCCTTCGGTGCCATCGCCTTTGGGATTGGAACCAGTGAAGTGGAGCATGTCTTTGCTACCCAAACCATTTGGCAAGTCAAACCAAAGAAAATGTTGGTTGAATTCACCGGAACCCCACAAAAAGGGATCTATTCAAAGGATTACATCCTAGCTTTGATCGCGCGCTACGGTGTTGCTTGTGGAGTTGGCTACGTTGTAGAGTATCGGGGAGAAGCAATTGATCGCTTGACCATGGAAGAACGCATGACCATCTGTAACATGTCGATCGAGTTCGGGTCCAAAATGGGGATCATGAATCCAGATGAGACGACCTTTGACTACCTCCGAGGACGTGAATGTGTGCCAGATGATTTTGAGGCCGCAGAAGCTGATTGGAAGACTCTGGTTAGTGATGACGACGCCGTTTATGATAAGGTCATCCGTATGGATGTATCTGATCTTGCTCCGATGGTGACTTGGGGGACCAATCCTTCTATGGGAGTGGACTTCGAGACTCCTTTTCCAGAGATTCGCGACATGAATGATGAACGGGCTTATCATTATATGGATCTAGAACCTGGCCAAAAACCAGCAGACATTGAACTAGGCTATATCTTTATCGGTTCTTGTACCAATGCGCGTCTCAGCGATTTGGAGTTGGCAGCCAAGTTTGTGAAAGGCAAAAAAATTGCGCCAAACTTAACTGCTATTGTGGTACCTGGATCTCGTCCGGTAAAGCAAGCCGCCGAAAAATTAGGCTTAGACAAGATCTTCATGGATGCGGGCTTTGAATGGCGTGATCCAGGATGCTCCATGTGTCTAGGAATGAATCCGGACAAGGTGCCGGATGGAGTCCACTGTGCCTCTACTAGCAACCGGAACTTTGAAGACCGCCAAGGATTTGGGGCTAAAACCCATCTCTGTAGCCCAGCAATGGCCGCTGCAGCAGCAATCGCTGGTCGCTTTGTCGACGTGCGCCAAATGCCAGAAGTCGAGTAATAGGAGGAAGCATGGAGAAATTTACCATTTATACGGGGACCACAGTTCCCTTGATGAACGATAATATCGATACTGACCAGATCCTCCCCAAGCAATTCTTAAAGCTGATTGATAAAAAAGGTTTTGGGAAATACCTCATGTATGCTTGGCGCTATTTGGATGACCAGTATACCGAGGATCCAGATTTTATCTTTAACAAGCCAGAATACCGCAAGGCAACCATTTTGATCACTGGTGACAATTTTGGGGCTGGTTCCTCTCGGGAGCACGCAGCCTGGGCTTTAGCTGATTATGGCTTTAAAGTCGTTATCGCCGGATCTTTCGGAGATATCCATTACAATAATGAGCTTAATAATGGCATGCTGCCGATTGTTCAACCGCTAGAGGTTCGTCAACAATTGGCAAGTTTGAAGCCAACAGATGAGGTAACAGTGGATTTGGAAGAGCAGAAGATCATCTCGCCTGTTGGAGAATTTCGCTTTGAGATCGATCAAGATTGGAAGCACAAATTGCTCAACGGCTTGGATGATATCGGGATTACGCTTCAGTACGAAGACTTGATCGCAGCTTATGAGAAGAATCGGCCAGCTTACTGGCAATGATAAAATTGTATACTTAATTACGAATTTTCTGAAAATATATTGAATTTGAGATTATTTTTTGATACAATACTAAAAAGAATAGAAAAGGAAAGAGACTTATGACAAGACACATTCAATGGGACGGACAACTTTCACAAGAAGGATTTGATATTCTTAAAGGAGAAGGGGGCTGTATCGTCTGCCCTACTAAAGTTGGCTACATCATCATGACCAGTGACAAGGCTGGCTTGGAACGGAAGTTCGAAGCCAAAGAACGCAACCGCAACAAACCAGGTGTGGTTCTTTGCGGAAGCATGGATGAACTTCGTGCCCTTGCACAATTGAATCCTGAAATCGAAGGCTTCTACCAAAAACATTGGGATGAAGATATCTTGCTTGGTTGTATCCTTCCTTGGCGTGAAGATGCTTATGCAAAATTGCAGGCTTTCGGAGATGGACGTGAAGAACTCATGACAGACGTTCGTGGAACTTCATGCTTTGTCATCAAATTTGGTAAAGCTGGTGAGCAAATCGCCAAAGAAATGTGGGAAAAAGAAGGCAAGATGGTTTACGCTTCTTCAGCCAACCCTTCCGGTAAAGGAAACCGCGGGAAGGTCGAAGGAATCGGTGAGCGCATCGAAGGTGCCGTTGACTTGGTCATTGAAGCCGATGATTATGTAGCTTCTATCCAACCAGACAAGACCATTGAAACTCGTTATGAACAAGGTGTGATGGTTTCTATGGTTGATGCGGAAGGAAAATTGATTCCAGAACAAGGAGCAGGTAGCCGTTCTGTCAATACGTGTCCAGTTGTGATCCGTAAAGGATTGGATATCGATAAGATTATGATGCACTTATCTGATCATTTCAACTCTTGGAACTACCGTCAAGGGGAATACTATTAAGAAACAGAAAAAAGCATTCCATTTGGGATGCTTTTTTTGTGAAAGGATAAAAGATGGTATAATAGAGGCAAACGATGTTCTAATAGAAGGGGAAGTGGTATGATCTCCAGAAAAGCGTTTATCGATAAATCCAATCAGGAAGGTTTTTCCTTCAACATCCAAATCCCATGGTGGAGGTACAATAACTTCAAGTCATTGGTTTGGAAAAGAAGGCTCTCTGAGGAACAACTCTATCAGATCTTTCTTTTACTTTGTAGAGAGGTAGAAGACCGGCAAATGCAGGTAGTAGAGGATAAGAGGAAGTATCAGACCGGATTTTATGTAGTGGCATGTAATGGCCACGAGTTTCGCTTTGAGTTTGCTTTTAAAAAGAACCAAGAACTAAGAGTTTATAATTTATTTGAGACCATCAATGGTCGTAAGAAACTCACCTTGATGGATCTGCTTGATTACATAATGGATTGACTATGTATAGAAACAATAAAGATTCACTACAGATTGATAAAAGAAAGAGTGGTTCTATGATTTCAAGAGATGCATTTTTAGAAAGAATCAGCCAAGAGGGATTTTCATTTAGTATTGACATCCCGCGCAGAAATTTTTCGGATTTTACATCATTAGTTCGGAGAAGAAGAATTTCAGAAGAAGACCTCTACCAGCTGTTTTATAACTATTGTCAAGAACTAGAAAACTGTTTGAAAGAAGCAGGGGAGAAACGACGCTTGCTCTTCAATAAGTTTCCAGTTAGCCCCGTTCATGATAAATATAAAACGAAATATGATACAGTGGCACCCAACGGACGCGAATTCCGCTTTGAGTTTGTATTTAGCAATGACAATCGTTTAAAAGTTTATCATCTTATTGAAACGGTTAATGGTCGTAGGAAAAAAACACCTATGGAAATACTGACGGACTTAGTCGATGCCTTATAATGAAGATCTGTTCAAAAGTATAAGGGGGATCCAATCAAAAAAACTAGAGTATGCGCTCTAGTTTTTTGGTTGTTGATGGGTGATGTTCTTTCCCCAAGGGATGAGATTTTCTTTTTTCTCTTTGATCCGTTGGATATTGTCCTTGTGACGAAGAATAATCAAGGTCGCTAAGGCCAAGACAATGATTGTAAAAAGTGGATCATATTTGTGCAAGATCCATCCAGTCAAAGGGAGAAGGAGGACCGATAGAATGGCGAGTAGCGCAACAGTAACACTCGAAAACGAAATCATGCTGGTTAAATACAGGCTGGCTACAAAATAAACAGCTAAAATGAGCAGCAGGATAGGCGAGAAACCAAGTAAGACACCAGCACTCGTCGCCACCGCTTTTCCACCCTTAAATCCAGCAAAAATTGGGAAAGTGTGCCCCAAAACAGCTAAGAGACCAAAGACCATCGGCGAGATCCCCTGAATTCCAAAGAAAGTCGGAAGGAGAACTGCCAAAGTTCCTTTCAAGAAATCAATCACAAAGACGATGATCCCAGCTTTCTTCCCTAAAATTCGAAAGGTATTGGTCGTTCCAGTATTGCCCGAGCCATGTTCCCGTAAATTAATATGGAAAAAGATTTTCCCAATCCATAATCCCGAAGGAATGGAGCCTAACAGATAGGCTAAAATTAAAACACTTATTTCTTTTATCATACTCTCATTATATCAAAAAGCCATCGATAGAAAAAGCAATTTCTGGAGTTCAAGTGTGACATCTGAAGAAAGTGTCCAGCCAGCTTTTTTTACTAAGATGTAGAAATCTCCATATAAAGAGAAAAAATTTTGCAAAATTTCCTAAAAAACTGTAATATAGAAAAGATGAACAAACAGGAGGTTCCTTGTGGCAAAAAAGGAAATCAATATTAATAATTATAATGACGATGCCATTCAGGTACTAGAAGGGTTGGATGCGGTCCGAAAACGTCCAGGGATGTATATCGGATCGACCGATGGAAATGGCTTGCATCACATGGTCTGGGAGATCGTGGATAATGCGGTCGATGAAGCCTTGTCTGGCTTTGGATCACAAATCGATGTAACGATTAATAAAGATGGTTCGCTATCAGTAGAAGACCAGGGACGTGGAATGCCGACCGGGATGCATGCTATGGGTAAACCAACCGTTGAGGTGATCTTTACGGTCCTCCACGCCGGAGGGAAGTTTGGCCAAGGAGGCTATAAGACATCTGGAGGTCTTCACGGAGTGGGATCTTCTGTCGTCAATGCCCTTTCTAGCTGGCTAGAGGTAGAAATTACCCGTGATGAAGCTGTCTACAAGCAACGTTTTGAAGATGGGGGAAAACCAGTTACAACACTCGAGAAGATTGGCTCTGCTCCCAAGTCTAAGACAGGGACCAAGGTCACCTTCATGCCAGATCCAACCATCTTTTCAACGACGGATTTCAAATTCAATACCATTGCTGAGCGAATCAAAGAATCAGCCTTCTTGCTGAAGGACGTGACGTTGACGCTGACCGATCTCCGCAAGGAAGAAGATAACCATGTGGCCTTTCACTATGAAAATGGTGTCCAAGATTTCGTAGAGTACTTGAACGAGGACAAGGAAACTTTGACACCGGTTCTCTACTTTAGTGGCGAATCAGATGGATTTCAGGTAGAGGTGGCCATGCAATACAATGATGGCTACTCAGATAATATCTTGTCCTTCGTTAATAATGTCCGCACCAAAGATGGGGGAACCCACGAGACGGGTCTGAAGACAGCCATCACTAAGGCTATGAACGACTATGCAAGAAAGACAGGACTCCTCAAAGAAAAAGACAAGAATCTGGAAGGATCAGACTACCGTGAAGGTTTGTCTGCTGTTCTCTCGATCCTGGTTCCAGAGGCCCATTTGCAGTTTGAAGGACAAACCAAAGACAAATTAGGAAGCCCCTTGGCTCGTCCAGTCGTCGATAGCATTGTTTCTGATAAATTGACCTTCTTCCTTATGGAAAATGGGGAGTTGGCTTCTAATCTCATTCGTAAGGCTATTAAAGCCCGGGATGCGCGTGAAGCCGCTCGTAAAGCCCGGGATGAAAGCCGAAATGGCAAGAAGAGCAAAAAAGACAAAGGACTTTTATCTGGTAAATTGACACCAGCCCAGTCTAAAAATCCTAAGAAAAACGAACTCTATCTAGTCGAAGGAGATTCAGCCGGTGGTTCGGCTAAGCAAGGTCGAGACCGGAAATTCCAAGCGATTCTTCCCCTTCGTGGGAAGGTTCTTAATACTGAGAAGGCCAATATGAGTGATATCCTCAAAAACGAGGAAATCAACACCATGATCTACACCATCGGTGCTGGAGTTGGTGCTGACTTTACGATCGAAGACGCCAACTATGACAAGATTATCATCATGACCGATGCGGATACGGATGGGGCCCACATTCAGACTCTGCTCCTAACTTTCTTCTACCGCTATATGCGACCCTTGGTCGAAGCAGGGCATGTCTACATTGCACTTCCTCCTCTTTATAAGATGTCGAAAGGAAAAGGCAAGAAAGAAGAAGTAGCCTATGCTTGGACAGATAGCGAATTAGAAGAGTTGCGTCGGACCTTTGGCCGTGGAGCAACCCTTCAACGTTACAAAGGGTTGGGGGAAATGAATGCGGATCAGCTTTGGGAAACCACCATGAATCCAGAAACTCGTACCCTGATACGTGTCACCATTGATGATTTAGCGCGTGCAGAACGCCGTGTCTCTGTCCTTATGGGAGATAAGGCTGCACCACGTCGTCAATGGATTGAAGACAATGTTAAGTTTACCTTAGAAGAAAATACAGTTTTTTAATCACTTTCTACTTATAAATTAAATAAGCTGGGATGTAGAAATGGTAAGGAATCGACATGAGAACTGATACAGAAATGATGAATCTGATTTTGCAGATAGCTGAGTCCTTGCAAGTGGAAGCAGTGGCCTTATCCGGTTCGCGAGCCAATCCTCGGGCACCCAAAGACGAGTTTCAAGATTATGATGTGGTCTATATCGTTGATGATCTAGAAGACCTGATTTCAGATTTATCCTGGTTGGATCAGTACGGAAACCGACTCATCGAACAGCACAACCGACTGGGACACCGTCGTCTGTATCTCATGCTCTTTGAAGATGGCAACCGTATCGATTTGACCCTCTGTCCCAAGGAGTCTATCCAAGAGTGGGTGGACAGCGAAGCAAATTTTGAAGTTATAAAAGACGACAAAGGCTTGTTTGAAGCCTATCAGCCTAATTCCAAGCGCTATTGGACCTGTCCGCCTACCGAAGAGGAATTTGTAGCTGCCTGCAATGAATTTTGGTGGGTATCGGCATATGTCGTCAAGGCCATTCGAAGAAATCAGCTTATCTATGCGACCGATCACCTCTATGGCATTTGCCAGCAAGAACTGCTCAAGGTCTTAGCTTTGCAGGTGACAAGCGATAGGGGAGTAGTTGATATCGGAAAGAACTACAAGTACCTCTTCCAGTATCTACCAGCTGAGCAAGAGAAGGAGTTCTCAGCTTTGCTTGATTTATCCAGTTTCGATAAAATCATTCAGTCTTTATTTGCTACCATGGGGCTATTCGATCGAGAAGCTCAAATTCTGGCCCAAAAGATGGGATTTACTTACGATAAGGAAGTGGCTGAGAAGATGATAGCTTATGCTAAAGAGAAACTTTCAAATCATTAATGAATCTATTTTAAACTAAAAAAAGGATCCTTTGGTTACTTGGTGTAACTGAATTCCTCTATATATAAAAGACTACTCAACATTCTTTGAAAGGAGTTGAACACGCCCTGAGTGCTGTGTGAAAAAGATAAATTTCTTATTTTCACTTTGTATTTTACGGGCTTTGTATCTTATGTCTAATATTCAAAATATGTCCTTGGAGGACATCATGGGGGAGCGCTTTGGTCGCTACTCCAAATACATTATTCAAGAACGGGCTCTTCCTGATATTCGGGATGGCTTGAAACCTGTTCAACGGCGGATTCTTTATTCTATGAATAAGGATGGCAATACCCATGACAAGGGCTACCGCAAGTCTGCCAAGTCTGTCGGAAATATCATGGGGAATTTCCACCCTCACGGGGACAGTTCCATCTACGATGCCATGGTCCGCATGTCTCAGGACTGGAAGAACCGTGAGATTTTAGTTGAAATGCACGGAAACAATGGTTCCATGGACGGTGATCCACCAGCAGCCATGCGTTATACCGAGGCGCGTTTATCTGAAATTGCAGGATATCTCCTGCAAGATATCGAAAAGAACACAGTACCATTTGCCTGGAACTTTGACGATACAGAAAAAGAGCCAACTGTTTTGCCGGCAGCCTTTCCAAACCTCTTGGTCAATGGAGCTACAGGGATTTCAGCTGGTTACGCGACTGATATTCCGCCACACAACCTTGCAGAAGTCATCGATGCTGTGGTCTACATGATCGACCATCCATCTGCCAAAGTAGACAAACTCATGGAGTTTTTACCTGGACCTGATTTCCCAACTGGTGCCATTATCCAGGGACGCGATGAGATCAAGAAAGCCTATGAAACTGGTAAGGGCAGGGTGGTTGTCCGCTCTAAAACAGAGATCGAGCAACTCAAAGGCGGTAAGCAACAAATCGTTGTCACCGAGATTCCTTATGAGATCAACAAGGCAGTCTTGGTCAAGAAGATCGACGATGTTCGTGTTAGCAACAAGGTTGCCGGTATCGCAGAAGTCCGGGATGAGTCTGACCGAGATGGTCTTCGTATTGCCATTGAGCTCAAAAAAGATGCCAATGCAGATTTGATCTTGAACTACTTGTTCAAGTATACAGACTTGCAGGTCAACTATAACTTCAATATGGTGGCAATTGATAACTACACACCACGTCAAGTGGGGATTGTACCGATTCTCTCTAGCTACATTGCTCACCGTCGGGATATCATTGTCGCTCGCTCGCGCTTTGATAAGGAAAAGGCAGAACGACGGCTCCACATCGTAGAGGGCTTAATCCGCGTGATTTCTATCCTCGATGAAGTCATTGCCTTGATCCGCGCTTCTGATAACAAGGCAGATGCCAAGGAAAACCTCAAGGTCAGCTACGATTTCACGGAAGAACAAGCAGAAGCCATTGTCACCTTGCAATTGTACCGTTTGACCAATACAGATATCGTCACCTTGGAAGAAGAGCATGCTAACCTCAAGGAGCAAATCGCTACCTTGGCTGCTATTATAGGGGATGAACGGACCATGTTCAATCTCATGAAGAAGGAATTGCGTGAAGTTAAGAAGCTCTTTGGCAATCCGCGACGCAGTGAGCTACAAGATACTGCTAAAACGATTGAGATTGATACAGCCAGTCTCATTGTCGAAGAAGAAACCTTCGTTAGCGTGACCCGTGCTGGCTATATCAAACGGACCTCTCCTCGTTCGTTCAATGCCTCAACACTGGAAGAAGTTGGAAAACGAGATGATGACGAGTTGATTTTCGTAGAGCCTGCTAAGACTACCCAGCATCTTTTACTCTTTACCAACTTGGGAAATGCCATTTATCGACCAATTCATGAATTGACAGATACCAAGTGGAAGGATATTGGGGAGCACTTGAGTCAAACTTTGACCAATTTCGAGCAGGAAGAAGAAATTCTCTTTGCGGAGATTGTGGATCAGTTTGAAGGTGTGACCTACTTTGCAGCTACCCAACAAGGACAAATCAAGCGCTTTGAACGCAAGGAATTGAGCCCATGGCGGACCTACCGCTCCAAATCAACGAAGTACGCTAAGCTGAAAGACCAAGAGGACCGTATCGTAGCGGTTGCACCAGTTGTCCTCGAGGACATCATGATCATTACCCAAAATGGCTATGGTCTGCGCTTCAATATTGAAGAGGTGCCGGTAGTTGGTGCTAAAGCAGCAGGGGTCAAAGCTATTAACCTGAAAGATGGAGATCAAGTGGTAGCCGTCTTTAAGTCAACGACTCCAAGCATGTACATTCTGACCCAGCGAGGCAGTCTGAAACGGATGTCCCAGGACGATATTCCTGTTACCAGCCGAGCTAAACGCGGACTTCAAGTCTTACGTGAACTGAAGTCTAAACCACACCGAGTCTTCAAGGCAGGTCCAGTTTTCACGGACCAAGGAGATTTTGATCTCTTTACGAGCCAGGAAGAAGTAGGAGAGCAAGATCAAATTCTTGCTATTACCTCTACCACTGGACAGGTGACAGAAGTTGATTTGACACAATTAAGCATTTCTGAAAGAACAAGCAATGGATCCTTTGTCAACGATACCATTTCGGATCAAGAAGTTTTTTCAGCTACTATCAAATAAGAGAAAGCGTCGGTCCATTCTAGGACTGACTTTCTTTGAAAATAAATTTTCTGAAAATTGAAAATTTCGCTTGAAATTCTCATGAAATGGTGTACAATAGTGTACATAGATTGAGAAACTGAATCGACCTGCATCAGATCGACAAGGAATAGAAAAAATTAAAAGGAGCACTATCATGACAGTATCACTTGATTGGGAAAACCTTGGCTTTTCATATATGAAATTACCTTATCGCTATTTGGCACATTATCGCAATGGAGCTTGGGAAAAAGGGGAATTGACAGAAGATGCGACTTTGCATTTGTCCGAATCTTCTCCAAGTTTGCATTACGGTCAGCAAGCCTTTGAAGGGTTGAAAGCCTACCGTACAAAAGATGGAAGCGTCCAATTGTTCCGTCCAGATCAAAATGCTAAACGTTTGCAACGTACAGCAGATCGTTTGTTGATGCCTCAAGTTCCAACGGATATGTTTGTGGATGCTTGTAAGGCAGTTGTAAAAGCAAATGAAGAGTATGTTCCACCGTATGGTACAGGAGCTACCCTTTACCTTCGTCCTCTTTTGATCGGTATTGGAGATATTATTGGCGTAAAACCAGCAGATGAGTATATCTTTACTATCTTTGCCATGCCTGTCGGTAACTACTTTAAAGGTGGTTTGGTTCCAACGAACTTCTTGATTCAAGATGAGTATGACCGTGCTGCACCACATGGTACTGGGGCTGCAAAAGTTGGTGGGAACTACGCAGCTAGTATGTTGCCAGGTAAGATTGCGCATGATCGTAACTTCTCTGACGTGATTTATCTCGATCCAGCGACGCACACCAAGATTGAAGAAGTTGGTTCTGCAAACTTCTTTGGAATCACTGCTAATAACGAATTTGTGACGCCATTGAGTCCTTCTATCTTGCCATCGATTACCAAGTATTCTTTGCTTTACTTGGCAGAACACCGTCTTGGTATGACACCAATTGAAGGGGATGTCTTTATCAATGACTTGGATCGCTTTGTAGAAGCAGGAGCTTGTGGTACCGCAGCTGTCATCTCTCCAATCGGAGGTGTTCAACACGGGGATGACTTCCATGTTTTCTATTCTGAAACAGAAGTAGGACCTGTCACACGGAAACTCTATGACGAGTTGACCGGTATCCAATTTGGCGATGTCGAAGCACCAGAAGGATGGATTGTCAAAGTCGATTAAACCGAAAGCATCTGAGATCAAAGTGTCCAGGCTTCAATGAGAACAAGTCTTAACGAAAAGACGCAGTAGCTAATGTTTCTCTTCATTCGCTTTTAGGAATAGAAGGGTGACGAATGACTCTTGCGGGGGTGGGATAAAGAAGGAATTTCTAACTAAATTCTTTCTGACCCACTCCCTTTTCTCTTGCGTCATCAAGAGAATTTTTGTAAAATAGAAAAAGTGAAAAGAGGGTTGAAATGAGTAAAAAAGATAAGAAAATTGAGATTCAAATCGTTGATAGTAAAGTAACCGTCGGGAAAGACACTTTTGATGGATTCACTTTGTCCATTGGAAAGAAAACGATTGGTGAAATTGCAGACATGTCTGGTCAATTTGCCATTATCAAAAATGGAAATGTGGATTCTATTTACAAAAAACTTGAAAAAGCCGTTGAAATTTTAATAGAAAATTATAATTTGAATAAATAAGGGCTTGCAATCATAGTAAATCAATGGTATAATAGATCCTGTTGATTTATATGGAGAGATAGCGAAGAGGCTAAACGCGGCGGACTGTAAATCCGCTCCTTCGGGTTCGGGGGTTCGAATCCCTCTCTCTCCATTTCATCCATGGGGTATAGCCAAGCGGTAAGGCAAGGGACTTTGACTCCCTCATGCGTTGGTTCGAATCCAGCTACCCCAGTTCTTAGGTAATATCAGATAAGTGATAAAATATCTATCCAGGTATTTTATTTCTTTATAGGATGAGTCGTTAAAGATTGTAGTTGATCTCATTGCGAGTGCTTGCTTAGGAAAAATAATTATAAGTATGTCAAGTTTTAGAAAACTTGATTGTTGGAGGATTTTTTAGATGAATGAATTTGAAGATTTGCTAAACAGTGTTAGCCAAGTTGAACCAGGTGACGTTGTTACTGCTGAAGTATTGACAGTTGACGCGAACCAAGCTAACGTTGCAATCTCTGGAACTGGTGTCGAAGGTGTCTTGACTCTTCGCGAATTGACAAACGATCGTGATGCTGACATCAACGACTTGGTAAAACCAGGTGAAACACTTGAATTGCTTGTTCTTCGTCAAGTAGTTGGTAAAGATACTGATACAGTAACTTACCTTGTATCTAAAAAACGTTTGGAAGCTCGCAAAGCATGGGACAAATTGGTTGGACGTGAAGAAGAAGTTGTTACTGTTAAAGGAACTCGCGCTGTTAAGGGCGGACTTTCAGTAGAATTTGAAGGACTTCGTGGATTTATTCCAGCTTCAATGCTTGATACTCGTTTTGTACGTAACACTGAACGTTTCGTAGGTCAAGAATTTGATGCTAAAATCAAAGAAGTAGATCCAAAAGAAAACCGCTTTATCCTTTCACGTCGTGAAGTTGTTGAAGCTGAATCAGCTGCAGCACGCGCAGAAGTATTTGGTAAATTGAACGTTGGTGATGTTGTAACTGGTAAAGTTGCACGTATCACAAGCTTCGGTGCTTTCATCGACCTTGGTGGTGTTGATGGATTGGTTCACTTGACAGAATTGTCACACGAACGCAACGTATCACCTAAATCAGTAGTAACTGTTGGTGAAGAAATCCAAGTGAAAGTTCTTGACTTGAACGAAGAAGAAGGTCGTGTATCACTTTCATTGAAAGCTACAACACCTGGACCTTGGGATGGCGTTGAACAAAAATTGGCTGCTGGTGATGTTATCGAAGGAACTGTTAAACGTTTGACTGACTTCGGTGCATTCGTTGAAGTATTGCCAGGTATCGACGGACTTGTACACATCTCACAAATTTCACACAAACGTGTTGAAAATCCAAAAGATGTTCTTAAAGTTGGACAAGAAGTAACTGTTAAAGTTCTTGAAGTAAATGCTGCAGATGAACGTGTATCACTTTCTATCAAAGCTCTTGAAGAACGTCCAGCTCAAGAAGAAGGCGAAAAACAAGAAAAACGTCAATCTCGTCCACGTCGTCCAAAACAAGAAAAACGCGACTTTGATCTTCCAGAAACTCAAACTGGATTCTCAATGGCTGACTTGTTTGGCGATATCGAATTGTAATATTCAAAAGAGGCTGGGACAAAAGTCCTAGCCTCTCAATTATTTTTGGTTTGTCGAGCAAGACGCAGTGGTTGAGCGAGCTCTACTACACTGGTTTCATCAGCTTTTACAGCCCTACTCAACTGTGCGGAGGTGTGACGACGAAATCGAATTCTAACGAATGACCAATTTCTGTCCCACTCTCTATTTTACTTGTAAAATTTTTGAAAATTTGATATACTATAACAGTTGCCACCCTTAGTGTAATGGATATCACGTAAGATTCCGGTTCTTGAGATGGGGGTTCGATTCCCTCAGGGTGGAAAGAAGAAAAGGTTGAGTGTTCTCAGCCTTTTATTTTTTTATTCAATTAAAAAAGACTCTCGAAATTTGAGAGTCTTTTCCAATCAGATTAGTTTTTTGATGCTTCTTGGAATTCAGGGTTTTTCCATGCTTCATCAATAATTGCTTTCAATTCTTTAGCAGAAGCGTGCATTTTTTGAAGTTCTGCATCATTCAATGGAATGTTTACTGGACGTACAATACCGTGTGCTCCAACAACAGCTGGTTGACCGATAAAGACATCATTGATTCCATATTGACCTTCTTGGAATACTGAAAGTGGAAGAACCGCATTTTCATCATCAAGAATAGCCTTAGTGATACGAGCAAGGGCAACAGCGATACCGTAGTATGTAGCACCTTTTTTGTTGATGATGGTGTAAGCCGCGTCACGAACACCTTCGAACAATTCAATCAATTCAGATTCTTGAACGTTTTGAGTGTCTTTAAGGAATTCTTCAAGGTTTACACCAGCGATGTTAGCGTGTGACCATACAGCGAATTCTGAGTCACCGTGTTCACCCATGATGTAGGCGTGTACTGAACGAGCATCCACATCCAATTTTTCAGCCAAAGCTTGACGGAAACGAGCAGAGTCAAGTGAAGTACCTGAACCGATAACGCGTTCTTTAGGGAATCCAGAGAATTTCCATGTAGAGTATGTCAATACGTCAACTGGGTTAGCAGCTACGAGGAAGATTCCGTTAAATCCTGATTCAACAACTTGTGTTACGATTGATTTGTTGATCGCAAGGTTTTTACCAACAAGATCAAGACGAGTTTCACCTGGTTTTTGAGGAGCACCTGCAGTAATTACAACAAGATCAGCGTCTGCACAGTCAGCGTACTCAGCCGCATAGATCTTCTTAGGTGAAGTGAAGGCAAGGGCGTGGCTAAGGTCAAGCGCATCTCCGACAGCTTTTTCGTGCAATTGAGGAATTTCGATAATTCCAAGCTCTTGTGCAATTCCTTGGTTAACAAGTGCAAAAGCGTAAGATGAACCTACAGCACCGTCACCGACAAGGATAACTTTTTTGTGTTGTTTAGTCAAAGTCATGAGTCTAAACGTCTCCTTCATTTTTTTTTGAGATAGATTCTCATACGTCTTCATTCTACCACTTTTGAAAGTCTTTGTCATCTGATACAGTATGAATCCTTGATGTAAACGTTTTTACGTTTGTGTTCCTAAGAAGAAAAATAGGCTAAAATGTGTTATAATAGTATGGTGAATTAAGTAAAGAGAGGCATTTTTTGAATGCAGGATAAGAATCTAATTGATGTGAATTTAACATCAGAAATGAAGACGAGTTTTATCGATTATGCCATGAGTGTTATCGTTGCTCGTGCCCTACCTGATGTTCGTGATGGTTTGAAACCTGTTCACCGTCGTATTTTGTACGGAATGAATGAATTGGGTGTTACACCAGATAAACCACATAAGAAGTCAGCCCGTATTACAGGGGATGTTATGGGTAAATACCACCCACACGGGGATTCCTCTATTTATGAAGCCATGGTTCGGATGGCGCAATGGTGGAGTTATCGGTACATGTTAGTGGATGGTCATGGAAACTTTGGTTCTATGGACGGTGATGGCGCCGCTGCACAACGGTATACAGAAGCCCGTATGAGTAAGATTGCTCTTGAAATGTTGCGGGATATCAATAAAAATACAGTTGATTTCGTTGATAACTATGATGCCAGTGAGCGCGAACCTTTGGTCTTACCTGCACGTTTCCCTAACCTTCTCGTCAATGGTGCTACTGGGATTGCTGTTGGGATGGCTACAAATATTCCTCCTCACAATCTGGGAGAAACCATTGACGCAGTGAAGCTGATGATGGATAATCCTGAGGTGACGACCCGTGAACTTATGGAAGTTCTTCCTGGTCCAGATTTCCCGACAGGTGCTTTGGTCATGGGGAAATCAGGTATCCACAAAGCCTATGAAACAGGGAAAGGCTCGATCGTTCTTCGTTCTCGTACAGAGATTGAAGTGACCAAGAGTGGCCGTGAACGGATTGTTGTCACTGAGTTCCCTTATATGGTCAATAAAACCAAGGTTCACGAGCACATCGTTCGCTTGGTGCAAGAAAAACGGATCGAAGGGATTACAGCTGTACGTGATGAATCAAACCGTGAAGGGGTTCGTTTTGTGATTGAGGTCCGCCGAGATGCTTCGGCTAACGTTATTTTGAACAACCTCTTTAAGATGACGCAAATGCAAACCAATTTTGGATTCAATATGTTGGCGATCCAAAGTGGTGTTCCAAAGATTCTTTCTCTTCGCCAAATTTTAGGGGCTTATATTGAGCACCAGAAAGAAGTGGTGACTCGCCGGACCATCTTTGATAAAGAAAAAGCGGAAGCACGTGCCCATATTTTAGAAGGTTTGCTCATTGCTTTGGATCACATCGATGAAGTGATCCGGATCATCCGCAATAGCCAGACAGATGCTGAAGCACAGGCTGAATTGATGGCGAAGTTCAAGCTTTCTGAACGTCAAAGTCAAGCCATTTTGGACATGCGTCTTCGTCGTTTGACCGGTTTGGAACGAGACAAGATCCAAAGTGAATACGATGATTTGGTTGCCTTGATTGCTGATTTAGCTGATATTTTAGCGAAACCAGAGCGTGTAGCTACTATTATCAAGGAAGAATTGGAAGAAGTCAAGCGCAAGTTTGGAGATGCTCGTCGGACTGAGTTGATGGTTGGTGAAGTCCTTTCTCTTGAAGATGAGGACTTGATTGAAGAAACAGATGTCTTGATCACCCTTTCTAACAAAGGCTACATCAAACGTTTGGACCAAGCAGAATTTACTGTGCAAAAACGTGGTGGACGTGGGGTTCAAGGAACTGGTGTGAAAGATGATGATTTTGTCCGTGAACTGGTATCTACGAGCACTCATGACCATCTGCTCTTCTTTACCAATAAGGGGCGTGTTTACCGTCTAAAAGGCTATGAGATTCCAGAATATGGTCGGACAGCCAAAGGATTGCCAATCGTCAATCTCTTAAAATTAGACGAAGGTGAATCGATTCAGACCATCATCAATGTGGAGCAAGACCGCAGTGACGAAGCTTATCTCTTCTTTACGACGCGACAAGGATTGGTCAAGAGGACCAATGTAGCTGAATTTTCAAATATTCGACAGAACGGTCTCAAAGCTCTGAATCTGCGTGATGAGGATGAATTGATCAATGTTTTCCTTACAGATGGTAATGCTGATGTTATTATCGGTACCAAGTATGGTTATTCTGTCCGCTTTAATGAGGCTGTAGTCCGCAATATGGGACGTTCTGCCACTGGTGTACGTGGTGTGAATCTCCGTGAAGGAGACAAGGTTGTTGGAGCTAGTGTCGTTACCGATCAAGATGAAGTATTGATTATTACTGAAAAAGGCTATGGTAAGCGCACAATGGCTAGCGAGTACCCAACTAAGGGCCGTGGCGGTAAAGGGATTAAAACTGCCAATATTACAGAGAAAAATGGTCCATTGGCTGGTCTTTTAACCATTAAAGGTGATGAAGATCTGATGATCATTACCGATACCGGTGTCATGATCCGCACAAGTGTTGGGAATATCTCTCAAACGGGTCGTTCAACTCAGGGTGTGAAAGTCATGAGACTGGATCAGGATGCGAAAATTGTGACCTTTACAACAGTCCAACCCGAAGAAAAAGATGAAGAAGTAGTGGAAGAAAACGAATAGATAAGGGGACAGCATGTCACGCAAAAGAAAAAAGAAAAAGAGTTTACGCAATACTCTTATCAACATCGTTGCAACACTTTTGATTATTCTCTCGCTTCTCTTGATTTTCAATGCTCCGATCCGAAACATGATTATGGTTTGGCATACCAACCAATACCAGGTTAGCAAGGTCGATAAAAAAACCATTGATAAGAATAAAGAAGTGAAGACGAGCTTTGATTTCCAACATGTCCAGTCACTTTCGACGGAAGCCGTCATCAATGCCCAATGGCAAGCTCAAAAGCTACCAGTAATTGGGGGGATTTCGATTCCTGAATTAAACATGAACCTTCCGATCTTTAAGGGGCTTGAAAATGTAGCCCTCTACTACGGAGCAGGGACCATGAAGGAAAACCAAGTCATGGGGCAAGGCAATTATTCTCTTGCTAGTCACCACGTGTTTGGTCTAACTGGAGCAAATGCCATGTTATTCTCACCATTAGAGAAAGCCAAGGCGGGTATGAAGATCTACATCACGGATAAAGAAAAAATCTATACTTATGTCATCTCGTCTGTTGAGACAGTGACTCCAGACCGTGTAGATGTCATTCAAGATCGTGAAGGTGTCAATGAGATCACCTTGGTGACTTGTGAGGATGCTGCAGCGACTTACCGTACGATTGTAAAAGGAAATTTGGAAACCTCTGTTGACTATGACAAGGCTCCAAAAGACATCCTGGATTCATTCAGCAAGTCTTATAATCAAATGCAACTTTAAGAAAATAAAGCCCAAGGCAGAGATGCCAGGGCTTTTTCTATGTAGGAAGCTAGGAGAAATTCTTGTAAAATTGTAAGAGATTGGTAATATTATGTAAGGAATTTGTCATAATATTAAGGGAAAATCAGTATATAATAGAGGAGAAAGAGTATGATAAGGAGGTAGAATAGTGACAAAAGAGCGAATTTATCATCTCTTACATCATTTCTACAATCTCTTAGTAAATGATTTTCCACGAAATGGTTTAATTACGAAAGGAATCTACGAAGTAGAGCAAGTCTACCAAGCTTTAGAAGCCATTCCTCAGAGTCAGGAGTACTTGATCCGCTGTGAAATTCAACAGTTTTTAAAGGAGCTTGAACAAGTTCAAACAGGTTATCAGATTCGCTTTAATAAAGATGAAGTCTTAGTGTTAGATGACTTGAAACAAGAAATTGCCTGTAAATAATGAAAGGTTGTCGTTTTCTCCATTTATTGCGAATTAATAAGTGAGGAGGAAATTATGTACGACATATCATTTATTGAACCATCTTTGCTTCCTAGAGAACGTTTGGTTTCTGAAGGAGTGGATAAGCTGAGTCATCAAGAATTGTTATCCATTCTCTTACGGACAGGCAATAAGAAAAAAAGTGTTTATGAGATTGCACAAGGTCTTTTGAGCTCAGTTAATAGTTTAAAGGAGTTAAGTCAATTAACCCTAGAGGAGCTACAGGAAATCTCTGGCATTGGCCGGGTGAAGGCCATCGAACTTCAGGCTGTGATTGAGTTTGGACGAAGGATTCATAAAGACGAATTGATGAGTTCCGAACAGATCATGAGCAGTCAGAAATTGGCACATAAAATTCAACAGGAAATCGGCCATAAGAAACAGGAACACCTGGTTGCCCTCTATTTGAATACGCAGAATGAAATTATTCATCAACAGACCATTTTTATTGGAACCGTGAATCGAAGTATTGCGGAGCCACGTGAAATCCTGCATTATGCACTAAAGCACATGGCAACCTCTATCATCTTGGCTCACAATCATCCATCTGGTGCCGTATTTCCAAGTAAAAATGATGATGAAGTAACACATCGAGTCTTAGAGGCCTGTGAAGTGATGGGTTTAACCCTATTAGATCACTTGATTGTATCTGAAGAAAACTATTATAGTTACCGTGAAGAGACAGATTATTTGGTATAAAAAAGAGAGTGGGACAGAAATCAGTAATTCGTTAGAATTCGATTTCGTCGTCCCACCTCCGCACAGTTGAGTAGGGCTGTAAAAGCTGATGAAATCAGCGTAGTAGAGCCCACTCAACCACTGCGTCTTGCTCGACAATCCAAAAATAATTGAGAGGCTAGGACTTTTGTCCCAGCCTCTTTTCTTGTTAATGTATAAATCTTTATTCTTCGTTTTTTCGCATGAAATAAAGGAGTGTTTGCAATTCACTGGTGAGATCGACATATTGGACGACGACGTCTTTAGGAACTGTCAGATGGACCGGAGAAAAGCTTAGAATTCCTTTGACACCGGCATCTACTAAAAGACTAGCCACTTCCTGCGCTTTAATACTTGGGACAGTTAAAATTGCTGTTTGAATGCCTTCTTTTTTGAGATTCTCTTTGATCGTAGAAATCCCATAAATGGGGATCCCATCCTTACTTTTGGTATTAATCAGTTCATGATCATCTAGATCAAATGCCATGACAATTTTCATCTTATTGCGTTCATGGAAGCGATAGTTGAGAAGCGCACTTCCCATATTTCCGATCCCCACAATAGCGACATTGGTAATGGCATTATCATTTAAGAGATCGGCAAAGAAGTTCATCAGTTTTTTTACGTCATAACCAAATCCCCGTCTTCCTAATTCACCAAAATAAGAAAAATCTCGGCGAACGGTAGCAGAGTCAATCCCAATTGCATCAGCAATTTGCTTTGAATTGGCGCGCTCTATTTTTTCAGAGTTAAAGCGTTTAAAAATGCGGTAGTAGAGCGATAAGCGTTTTGCTGTTGCGCGTGGAATTGGAGTATTTTTATCATGTTTCACAATATCACAACCTTTCCCTCTTATTGTATAGGAAGATTGTGAAAAAATCAACTATCTAGAATCGTTTTTCAAAAATATTTTCGTCTAAAGAAAAAGCTGATGGCGATGGGAGAGTTCCATCAGCATCAGCTTAGTTTTCAGCTTGTTCTACCTTTTTCAGATAAGCATAGAGCCCATCGACCCGTCCTGTATAGGGGAGCTTTTCCCCCTTGTATTCAATGGATACGATTGAGTAAGAGTCAGGCAGGGTTACACAGCCTGAAAAAGCTAGGATACAGGCTGCAAGGTCAGGATAAGTAGTCGTTCGTTCTACTTGGTAAGCATCGATATAAGTTAAGGTTACCATATTAGACCTCTGTTTTGTTGAAAATTTCTCTTTCGACAAGACTATCCATTAGGAAATAGAATTTTTGTTGGATGATATCATTCTCTGGATTTTTAAAGATATTAACCAGGCGAAGTCCAGACTTGTCAGTAATATTGATCTTAAAACCTGTCAAATCTTTATTGAAAATGATTTTAAGTAGGAAGCCTTCGCCGCTATTTGGAACGACTTCGAGCAAACGATTTAACTCGTAATTTCCAACTTTTGTAACAGCGAATGTATTGTCACGTAAGGTATATTTTTTAACATTTGGGTGTAGACTATAGGTATATTTGCAGTCTTTCAATGAAACACTTGTTTCAAAAGCCATATTGTTCTCCTATGATAAAATTTCTTTAAGTTTTGAGAGGAAGTCTTGAACCTCCTCTACGGTATTGAGTTCTGAAAAACTAATTCGAAGGGATTCTTTTAGGCGTGAGCTATCTTTTCCATAGAGTGCCTCAAGGACATGGCTGGGTTGAACTGTACCGGCGGTACAAGCAGAACCTGTAGAGACAGAAATTCCAGCAAGATCGAGTCGCATCAATAATACATCATTTTGGACACCCGGAAAGCCAAGGTTCCAAACAAATGGAAGATGATCGTCATTCGCATTTACGTAGTAGTCGTAGTCTGTTAAACCATTAACTAGTTCTTGGCCAAGTTTTTGAACCTGGTTGAAATTTTCTTCTTGATGAAGTGTAGCTTGCTGAAGCGCGGTTGCCATCCCGACAATAGAAATGAGATTTTCCGTACTGGCTCTCATCTTACTTTCCTGATCCCCACCATGTAAAAGATTATCAAAATCTGGGGAGGTTGCATAAAGGAAACCGACGCCCTTTGGTCCATGGAATTTGTGGGCAGAAGCACTGAGAAAATCAATTCCCAACTCTTCAGGATAGACAGGGACCTTTCCGATTGCTTGGACAGCATCAACGTGAAAGGCAGCTGGATGATCTTTTAAGAGTTCTCCGATTTCTTTAATCGGAAGAAGATCGCCTGTCTCGTTATTGGCAAACATGGTAGAGACAAGAATGGTATCCGGTCTAAGAGCCGCCTTGATATCACTAGCCTTAATGCGTCCATCTCTTGGTTGGACGATCGTAACTTCAAATCCGAAACGTTCTACAAGATATTCGATGGGTTCAAGAACCGCATGGTGTTCCAAAGCGGTCGTAATGATGTGTTTGCCATCTGCTTGGTGTTTCAAGCAGTAGCCTTTTATAACGGTATTATTACTTTCTGATCCACCTGAAGTGAAGAAAATACGATTTGGAAGAGTATGGAGAGACTGAGCAATTTGCTCGCGAGATTCTCGGAGAAGTTTACTAGCCATCCGTCCATGAGCATGAAGGCTCGATGGATTTCCAAAAGTGGTCTTCATAGTTTCAGACATTTTATCAATGACTTCAGGTAGAAGGGGAGTTGTTGCGGCATTATCAAAATATATCACATTAAGACCTTATTTCTTATGGTAGGCAAATAGAGGACTAACAGGTTTTCTTTCTTGAATGCGAACAATAGCTTCAGCGATCAGTTCGCTAGCTGTCAGATAGTTAATATTTTTTGGTGTTGGTCCATTTGGAGCAACAGAATCGGTTACTAAGATTTCTTTGATCGGAGCTTGGTCTAATAATTCAACAGCTCCTTTTACAAATAAACCATGGCTTGATACAGCATAAATTTCAGTAGCACCTTCGCGTTCGACGATTTTCGCAGCTTCTGAGAATGTCTTACCAGTATTGAGGATATCGTCAATCAAGATCGCTTTCTTATCTTTGACATCCCCGATAATATAGCCATAATCACGGTTTGCATCATCTTGCTCGTAATCAATGATCGCAATCGGTGCATCAAGATATTCCGCTAAACTACGAGCCCGTTTGACACCTGAATTTTTAGGACTGACGACGACGACATCAGGACCAGTTAGACCTTTGTTGATGTAGTGCTCTGCAAAAAGTGGAATGGTAAAGAGGTTATCCACGGCAATATCGAAGAAACCTTGAACCTGCACTGCATGGAGATCCAGTGTGACGACACGATCCACCCCAGCTTTGACCAACATGTTTGCGACGAGTTTAGCAGTGATTGGTTCACGAGGAGCAGCAGTCCGGTCTTGGCGAGCATAACCGAAGTAAGGCATGACCACATTGACAGTATTTGCGCTGGCCCGTTGGCAAGCATCTACCATAATTAACAGTTCCATCAAGTGATTGTTGACAGGGAAACTGGTTGATTGAATGATATAAATATCATATCCACGAACACTTTCCTCAATATTGACTTGGATTTCACCATCTGAGAATTGACGGGATGAAATTTTCCCAAGTGGAACCCCAGCATGATCCGCGATTTTTTGCGCAATCTCTGGATTTGAATTGAGAGAGAAGAGCTTCATATTTTTTTTATCTGACATGTGATTCCAACCTCATTTAGATTTTTGATCTTAGCACTATTTTAGCAAAAATTTGCGATAATTTCAGCTATTTTACAATCTTTCCGCCAATCTTGCGATTTTATTTTTTGCAGCTTTGTAGACGATTCCATGCTCTTTGATGAACTGATGGAAATTTTCTTCCTGCTCAGCGGTTTCGACCTCGATTTCTAATTCATAATCTTCAGTGTCTAGATAGAGACTGTGGTCTAGTGCCACCAATCCTGCAGCTGTTTCTTTTTCGAATCGTTCTGTTGTAAGGCTTCCCCAGACAGCGAGTTGCTCAACAGAGATTTCTTTAGAGATTAAGAGGTTTTTGATTTCTCCGTCAGGAAACTGTTGGTGTTGAAGGATCGCCTCGGTTTCTTCTGGGCTGAGGTTTTGATTGTACTCGAAATGGCCAACTGCCTCAGGGACTTTGAGAGTCAACTCAGCTTGATCTGTGAAAGTACGCACCCGCAAGGCCATTTTTTCCTTACGGATGAGCTGGTCGGGGGTATCGATATAGTGATTGGTTTGGACAACCAATTCTGTATCATCAAAAAGTGGAAGGAGGGATTGGTATTCCTCCTTGTCTAGCAAGGTTTTGTATTCAATTTCTAAATGGTTCATTTTGTAGTCCTTTGCTTTTTTTCGAAAGCGATTCATGATATAATAAGAGATGTGTTTATTGTATACAAAAATGGTTCAGATTACAAGGTGGTAGGATGGCAATTGATTGGGAAAACTTCTTAGATCCGTATATCCAAGCAGTTGGGGAATTAAAAATCAAACTGCGTGGGATTCGTAAGCAATATCGTAAGCAACAAAAGCATTCTCCAATCGAGTTTGTCACAGGTCGTGTTAAGCCGATTGAGAGTATCCGCGAAAAGATGATCCGAAGAAATATTTCTGAAGAAAATTTGGCTCAGGATATGCAAGATATTGCTGGTCTTCGTATCATGGTCCAGTTCGTAGATGACGTCGAAGAAATCCTAGAGGTTCTGAGACAACGGCAGGATATGCGCGTGGTCCAAGAGCGAGACTACATCCGCCACAAGAAATCAAGTGGCTACCGGAGTTACCACGTCGTGGTCGAGTATCCGGTCGATACTATTGATGGAAATGAAACGATCTTAGCAGAGATTCAAATTCGGACCTTGTCCATGAATTTTTGGGCAACCATTGAACACTCGCTCAATTATAAATATAAAGGAGACTTTCCAGACGAGATCAAAAAACGCTTAGAGACGACAGCAAACCTGGCCTATCTCTTGGATGAAGAGATGGGGGCAATTCGGGATGCGATTCAGGAGGCTCAAGCCCTGTTTGATCCACTTCATCGTAAGTTAAATGATGGCGTTGGAAATAGTGATGACACAGATGAAGACTACAGGTAAAAAAGTATCCATTATTCGCAATCGCAAGCGTCAAAGTGAAGAGGTTTTTCAGCAGTTGCGCTACAAGCTTCGGAAAAATAATTTTATTTTGACGGAGAAGCACCCGGATATTGTGATTTCAATTGGTGGCGATGGGATGTTGCTATCAGCCTTTCACAAGTATGAACACCAGTTGGATCGGGTGCGATTTGTTGGCGTCCATACCGGACACTTAGGATTCTATACGGATTACTTAGACAGTGAAATCGATAAGCTGGTTGAGAACTTAAAATATGATACAGGCGCTAAGGTTTCCTACCCTATTTTGAATGTCAAGATTACTTTCGAAAATGGGGAAACCCGTACCATGAGAGCGTTGAACGAAGCAACGATTAAGAGAAGCGACCGGACCATGGTTGCTGATCTCACGATTAATGGAGTGGATTTTGAGCGCTTCAGAGGAGACGGGATTACCGTTTCGACTCCTACAGGAAGTACGGCTTACAACAAATCCTTGGGAGGAGCAGTCCTTCACCCAACTATTGAGGCGCTGCAGATTGCTGAGATCGCCAGTCTAAACAATCGTGTCTATCGTACCTTGGGTTCTTCTGTCATTGTCCCTAAAAAGGATAAGATCGAGATTACACCGACAAGACCTGGCTTCCACATTATCTCTGTCGACAATTCAACCTATTCTTACCGTAATATTGCAAAGGTAGAATATCAGATTGACAACCATAAGATTAATTTTGTGGCAAGTTCCAGTCACACCAGCTTCTGGAATCGGGTCAAGGATGCCTTTATCGGAGATGATAGAGAATGAGATTTGAATTCATTGTCGATGAGCATGTCAAGATCAAGACCTTCCTGAAAAAGCACGAGGTTTCTAAGGGTCTCTTAGCAAAGATTAAGTTTCGTGGTGGCCAGATCCTTGTCAATGGACGTCCGGAGAATGCGATTTATTTGTTGGATATTGGGGATCGCTTGGTCATTGATATTCCAGCAGAAGAAGGGTTCGAAACCCTAAAACCCATGGATCGGCCTTTGGATATTTTGTTTGAAGATGATCATTTTTTGGTCTTAAACAAACCCTTTGGGATTGCTTCTATTCCAAGTGCGATTCATTCTAATACCTTAGCCAATTTTGTAAAAGGCTATTATGTGAAACAGGGCTACGAGAACCAGCAGGTTCACATTGTCACTCGCCTGGACAAGGATACTAGTGGCGTCATGCTTTTTGCCAAACATGGCTATGCCCATGCCCGCTTGGATAAGCAATTGCAGTCTAAAACGATTCAGAAACGCTATTATGCCTTGGTCAAGGGATCTGGGAAGCTTGATCCTGTCGGAGAGATTATTGCTCCGATTGCGCGTGATGAAGAGTCGATCATAACCCGCAAAGTAGCTAAAGGTGGCAAGTATGCTCATACAAGCTACCAGGTTGTTCAATCTTTTGGTGATATTCACCTAGTGGATATTCAGTTACACACAGGTCGAACCCACCAGATCCGCGTTCATTTTTCCCATATTGGTTTTCCGCTCTTGGGAGATGATCTCTATGGCGGAAGTTTAGAAGACGGCATTGAGCGCCAAGCCCTTCATTGTCATCGTCTATCCTATTATCATCCATTTCTAGAGGAAGAATTGGTCATAGAAAGTCCACTGCCTCCAGATTTCCAAGCTGTATTAACACAGCTTCAAACTAGTTATTAATTATTAAAAGGAGTAAAACTCATGGAAGTTTTCGAAAATCTCAAAGCCAACCTCGTTGGTAAGAATGCACGTATTGTATTACCAGAAGGTGAAGAACCTCGTATCCTCCAAGCGACAAAACGCATTGTGAACGAGACAGAAGTAACCCCTGTCTTGCTTGGTAATCCAGATAAAATTCGGATTTATCTTGAAATCGAAGGGGTTTTGGATGGATATGAAGTCATCGATCCTCATTCTTATCCAGGTTTTGAAGAAATGGTAGCTTCCTTAGTAGAACGTCGTAAGGGCAAAATGACAGAAGAAGAAGCGCGTCAAGTTTTGAAAGACGACGTTAACTATTTTGGTGTCATGTTGGTGCACATGGGAATTGTTGATGGGATGGTATCTGGTGCGATTCACTCAACAGCCGCAACTGTTCGTCCGGCTCTTCAAATTATCAAAACTCGTCCAAATGTAAAACGGACTTCAGGGGCTTTCCTTATGGTTCGTGGATCTGAACGCTACTTGTTTGGGGACTGTGCCATCAATATCAATCCAGATGCTGAAGGATTAGCCGAAATTGCCATCAACTCAGCTATTACCGCCAAGATGTTTGGCATTGATCCAAAAATTGCTATGTTGAGCTATTCAACAAAAGGATCTGGTTTCGGTGAAAGTGTTGATAAGGTTGTCGAAGCGACTAAGCTTGCTCATGAACTTCGTCCAGACCTTGAAATTGACGGGGAATTGCAATTTGACGCAGCCTTTGTCCCTGCGACTGCAGCCTTGAAGGCTCCAGGAAGCAAGGTAGCAGGTCAAGCCAATGTCTTTATCTTCCCTGGTATTGAAGCAGGTAACATTGGATACAAGATGGCAGAACGTCTTGGTGGCTTTGCAGCGGTAGGTCCAGTATTGCAAGGGTTGAACAAACCAGTCAATGACCTCTCTCGTGGATGTAATGCAGATGACGTCTATAAATTAACCTTGATTACGGCTGCTCAAGCTGTGGAGCAATAAGAAATAAATTTAGAGCGTGGGACAGAAATTGGTAATTCGTTAG
>NZ_KV812837.1:103033-115211 GCF_001813525.1 Streptococcus sp. HMSC065C01
GCTAGGACTTTTGTCCCAGCCTCTTTTTCTTTATAAAATCAGAATTTCTATACTCTAACTCATTCTGTGGTATACTAGGAATATGTTAGATGTAAAAGATTACGGGATTACCATGTGGGAGGAGGAAAAAATTGCTTCCTTCCGAGAAAAGTTATTAGCCTGGTATGATGCCCATAAACGGGATCTTCCCTGGAGAAGGACCCAGGATCCTTATAAAATTTGGATCTCAGAAATTATGCTCCAGCAGACACGTGTCGATACGGTGATTCCTTATTATGAACGTTTTTTAGACTGGTTTCCGACGGTCGCTGATTTGGCTCAAGCCCCTGAAGAAAAACTCTTAAAAGCTTGGGAAGGCTTGGGGTATTACTCACGTGTCCGCAATATGCAGAAAGCTGCCCAGCAGATAATGGAAAATCACGGAGGAGTGTTTCCATCAAGTTATGAGGAAATATCTAAACTCAAGGGAATTGGGCCTTATACAGCTGGTGCCATTGCTAGTATTGCCTTTGGATTACCAGAGCCAGCAGTGGATGGCAATGTCATGCGTGTTCTAGCTCGCTTGTTTGAGGTGGACTACGATATCGGAGTTCCAACCAATCGCAAGATTTTTCAAGCCATGATGGAAATCTTGATCGATCCGGCCCGGCCGGGTGATTTCAATCAGGCCTTGATGGATTTGGGCTCCGATATTGAGTCCCCAGTCAATCCACGTCCGGAAGAGAGTCCTGTTAAGGAATTTAGCGCGGCCTACCAACATGGGACCATGGATCGTTATCCCATTAAGGCTCCTAAAAAGAAACCGGTACCTGTCTATCTAACAGCCTTTATTATCAAGGATAGTCAAGGACGCTACTTGCTGGAGAAAAATGAGCGAGATGGGCTTTTATCAGGTTTCTGGCATTTCCCCTTGATCGAAGTGGATGGCCTATCTGAGAACCTAGGTCAATTATCTCTATTGGATGGGAAGGGGGAAGCAGAGAGTAACCCAGAAATTATTTCTTTTGAACAGGACTATGACTTGGCCATTGATTGGCAAGACAGATCGTATCCTATCGTTCAGCATATCTTTTCGCATCGCAAGTGGCAGGTTCAGATTCGATACGGCCTAGTAAAAGAAGGAGAGCAGCCAGCAAGTGAATCGACGGTTTGGATAACACCAGAAGAATTTTCCAATTATCCTTTTGCTAAAGCTCAGCAGAAGATTTGGACGACTTTTTCGGAAAATGAAAAATAGCTAGAGACTGATCTCTAGCTATTTTTTTATAAATGAGCGAATGCTTTGATTTCTTCTTCGGACATGGATGAGTCGCAACGAACAGTGACTTCACCGGATTCGACATGTAAAAATCCTGGGACAGTTGGGATACCGTAGGTTGAGCGGAAGGCTTGTAACGCATCTAGCTGACTTGGTTCTTCGCTATTGATAAAATAGATATGAGCTTTTGTTTCAGCTACGACAGTTGCTAACTTAGCAGCAAACTTCCGGCAGTAAGGACAAGTCTTGCGTCCGATAAAGAAGGTCGATGTTTCTTTTTGATCGATCGCTTCTTGCGCACGCGCGACAGTTGTGACTTCAAGATCTTTAATATCTTCTAAAAATTGTTCCATGAGATTACCTCGCTTTCTTCTATGTCTAGTATGCCATATTTTCTATAAAATCGCTGGTATTTGCTACGAAAGAAAGAGAGATTGGGACAGAAATCGGTTATTTGTTAGAATTCGATTTCGTCACACCTCCGCACAGTTGAGTAGGGCTGTAAAAGCTGATGAAATCAGCGTAGTAGAGCCCACTCAACCACTGCGTCTTGCTCGACAATCCAAAAATAATTGAGAGGCTAGGACTTTTGTCCCAGCCTCGTGTTTTAGCCTACAAAAGCATTGATTTCTGCTTCGATGTTCGCAATTTTTTCTTTAGCATCTGCTTCAGATTCACCAACTGTAGCGATGTAGAATTTGATTTTTGGTTCTGTACCTGAAGGACGAACGGCAAACCATGAATCATCAGCCAAGATGTATTTAAGAACGTTACTTGGAGGGGTTGTCAATTTTTCAACGCCGTCAGCAGTAGTAGCTGTTTGTTCCAAGAAGTCTTCTGTCTTAGCAATGTCTGTGTTGTTGAATTGTTTAGGAGCATTGCCACGGAATTTATCCATGATTTTCTTGATTTCAGCAGCTCCGTCAACACCTGAAAGGGTAACAGAGATGGTTTTTTCTGCGAAGTAACCGTATTGTTTGTAGATTTCTTCGATACCATCTGCCAAAGTCATACCACGTGAGCGGTAGTAAGCTGCGATTTCAGCAACGATAAGAACAGCTTGGATAGCGTCTTTGTCACGTACGAATGGTTTGATGAGGTAACCGAAGCTTTCTTCGAAACCAAGCATGTAAGTGTGGTTGTGTTGTGTTTCAAATTCATGAATCTTTTCACCGATAAATTTGAAACCAGTCAAGACGTTAAACATTGTTGCGCCGTAGCTTTCTGCAATCTTAGTTACCAACTCAGTTGATACGATGGATTTACAGAGCGCAGCATTGGCAGGAAGTGTACCAGCTGTTTTGTGAGCTTCAAGAATGTATTTAGCAATGATCGCTCCGATTTGGTTACCAGAAAGGTTGAGGTAAGAACCATCTGGTTGGCGGATTTCAACACCAAGGCGGTCAGCATCTGGGTCAGTTGCAACCAATACATCAGCGTCTACTTTGCGGCCAAGTTCTTCAGCAAGAGCAAAGGCAGCTTGGTTTTCAGGGTTTGGAGATTTAACAGTTGAGAAGTCAGCATCTGGAACAGCTTGAGCTTCAACAACTTGAACAGCTTCAAATCCAGCTTGGGCAAGAGCACGACGAGCCAACATTTCACCAGTACCATGAAGTGGAGTGTAGACAATCTTCATGTCGCGTCCGTATTCATTAATCAAGTCTTGGTTGATGTTTACGCCTTTCACTTCTTTCAAGTATTCAGCGTCGACATTTTCACCGATAACTTCGATGAGACCGCTAGCCTTGCTTTCCTCAAGGTCAGCTAATTGTACAGTGAAAGGATTTTCGATAGCACGGATGTAATCTGTCAATGCATCAGCATCTGCTGGAGGCATTTGTCCACCGTCTTCACCGTATACCTTATATCCGTTAAATGGAGCAGGGTTGTGGCTAGCGGTTACCATGATCCCAGCAAATGTGTGAAGATGACGAACAGCAAATGACAATTCCGGTGTTGGACGTAGGCTTTCAAATACATAAGATTTGATTCCGTGTGCAGCTAAAACTTGAGCAGATTCAAAAGCAAACTCAGGAGAGAAGTGACGGCTATCGTAAGCGATCGCAACTCCGCGTTTCTTCGCTTCCTCACCTTTTGAGTCGATCAATTGGGCCAATCCTTCAGTTGCTTGGCGAACAACATAGATATTAATACGGTTGGTACCAGCACCGATTAATCCACGCATACCAGCTGTACCGAATTCTAGGTTGGTATAGAAGGCATCTTCTTTTGTTTTTTCATCCATTGCGACCAACTCATCACGAAGGTAAGCTGGTAATTCAGCAAAGTTGAGCCATTTTTGGTAGTTTTCTTGATAGGTCATGCAAGCGTCTCCTTTTTGCTTATAATTTAATCGCTTACATTATAGCAAATTTTTTCAGAAAATTCTAGCGATAATTGTAAATCTTTTCAAAAAAATAGAGCTAATTCACCATCAAAAAAAGCCAAGATAAATTGGTCTTGGCTTGAAAGGTTATTTTAATTTTTCAAGAGATGGAACGACTGCACTGGTAATGAGTACTGTCGCAATGACTTCGATGAGTGAGTTAGTAGAGACAATCAAGCCAAGGAAATGTTGAATCCCCCCTCCAAAACTGTTGCCAAAGAAGAAGTAAATCCCGCTTAAAACGAAAACAGTATTGGTCATAGAGCCGACAATTCCAGCGATCATAAGTCCTGTACGATTGCGAATCCAGCGATAGACGAAGTAAGGGGTTACCCCAATGAGAATCCGAGGGACTATGGCAATGATAAGGGAGTAGAGATTCCCGTGAGGGACAAAGGGACTAAAGAGATAGCTGGCTGGTGTTATAACCAGGGTATTCATGGTGAGGCTAAAGAGTCCCATGAGGAGTCCTAGAATTGCTCCAGTTCGAGGTCCGTAGATGATAGAAGCGATCACGACAGGAATATGAACCAAGGTTGGTTGAATTCCTGATGGAACAAATTGCAAAACGAAGGACGTCACAAAGTGAATGGTGATCATCACCGCAAAAAAGATGGCAATTCGTGAAATAGAAGATGATTTTCTCATAAACAATTCTCCTTAACAGTTTCTACAATAGTTTCTACAGGCGCTAGAGCTCCAGCACCTTTGTCCCCACAAGCAAGAACAGCATCACGAGGTTGGATAATCTGGTAACCATAGTCTTGTAAGAGCTTTAGATTTCGTTGGGTAGCGGGATGTTCTAACATTTTTGTATTCATAGCAGGGGCCAGTAATTTTTTAGTCCTTTGAGGCAAGGCTAGAGCTGTGCTTGTGACCATATTATCTGCCAATCCCATAGCCAATTTAGCAATGGTATTGGCACTGGCCGGCGCTACAAGAAAGAGGTCAGTTTCTTTCCCAATGTCGATGTGCTCGATCCGCTGTGGATCGTCTTCAATCATAACATCAAGCCCCACTTGATTTTTTGAAAGAACTTGCAAGGTTAAAGGGGTGATAAATTTTTGGGCTGAAGGAGTCATGAGGACCTTCACTTCAAATCCCAATTTGGTTAGTTGGCTGGTAATATCAGCAGCCTTATAGGCGGAAATACTACCGGTAACCGCTAAAGTAATGTGTGTCATGTGTTCCTTTTTATTTGATATAACGTAGGATGGCCTCTGCGATTTCTGTTTTCGTAGAAGCTTCTAGGACCTGATCATCTGTCACTAGATAGGCTTGATGCTGACCGTTCTGAATCTTGGTCAGATCATTGGCAACGATCATGCTGGCATGATTTTTAACCAAGCTTTCACGCGCTACATGGATCAACTCTTCAGAAGAAACGTCGACTAAAAGCTTAAAGCCGATCAGTTGAATAGCAGGGTTCCATTCTTTGACGAGCGAGATAATCTTGGGATTTTTCTTTAGAAAGAGCACTTGGTATTCTTCTTTGGAAGAAATTTTCGGTTCCTGATTTTCGCGATGGATAAAGCTATGAAGGTCTTGAGCCTTCTCAACTTCCTCAAGGCCTGTCATGTAAACAGGTGTGTAGTCTGAGACTGCCATAGCGTGAATCAAAACCTGATGATGAGGGACTTCCGTTTTCATTTGTGCGAGTAGTTCTTCGACATTCTTGACCAATAGAAGACGTAGGTGTGGGTGAGGATCGGGTTTAAGCGCAGTAGGCGTTGTGATCAAGGTCACCTGATGTCCCTTTGTAAGAGCCATTTCTGCAAGGATTTTCCCTAGGCTCCCGGTGGAATGATTGGTGATCGAACGAACACTATCAATGGCTTCGCTCGTCCCGCCTGATGTAATTAAAATATGCATATGCTTATTTTACACTAAAAAGATACGTAAGTAAAGTTCTGAAGCTATTAGGATTAGCTATGTGTAGCCATAAAATTTAGATAAAAAACGAACGTTCGATTCAAAAGGTGGAAAAACCATGTCATTTTCGCGAATTTTAGGTATAATAGATCTATCAAATATAAAGGAGTCCCTTATGAAAACAGATATCGAAATTGCTCAAAGCATTGAACTCCAACCGATTGTGGACGTTGTTAAGAAAATCGGTTTGGTAGACGATGATCTTGAATTGTATGGAAAATACAAGGCGAAATTGAGCTTTGATAAGATTCGTGAAGTTGAGAAAAATCCAGTAGGAAAACTTATCTTAGTCACTGCGATCAACCCAACTCCAGCTGGAGAAGGGAAATCAACCATTACCATTGGTCTAGCAGATGCTTTGAATAAAATCGGTAAAAAAACCATGATTGCCATTCGCGAACCTTCTTTAGGTCCAGTTATGGGGATTAAAGGTGGTGCTGCTGGTGGTGGCTATGCCCAAGTTCTACCGATGGAAGACATCAACCTTCATTTCACAGGGGATATGCATGCGATCACAACGGCTAATAACGCTCTCTCAGCATTGATTGATAATCATTTGCACCAAGGAAATGAGATAGGAATTGACCAACGTCGGATTATCTGGAAACGGGTAGTGGACTTGAATGACCGCGCTCTTCGTCATGTTTCTGTCGGTCTTGGCGGTCCTTTAAATGGGATTCCGCGTGAAGACGGTTTTGATATTACCGTTGCTTCTGAGATCATGGCCATCCTTTGCTTGGCGACAGATATTGAAGATTTGAAACGTCGTTTGGCCAACATTGTAATTGGTTACCGTTATGATCGTAGTCCAGTTTATGTCCGTGATTTGGAAGTGGAAGGGGCTCTTGCCTTGATCCTCAAAGATGCGATTAAGCCAAACCTGGTTCAAACCATCTATGGAACGCCTGCCTTTGTTCACGGTGGTCCATTTGCCAATATTGCCCATGGATGTAACTCTGTATTAGCAACGACGACAGCTCTGCATTTAGCTGATTATACGATTACAGAAGCAGGTTTTGGGGCTGACCTTGGCGCTGAAAAATTCCTTGATATTAAAACTCCAAACTTGCCTACATCACCAGATGCAGTTGTGATTGTAGCGACTCTCCGTGCTCTTAAGATGAACGGCGGAGTAGCTAAGGATGCATTGACTGAAGAAAATGTAGAAGCTGTTCGTGCTGGTTTTGCCAACTTGAAACGCCACGTTGAAAACATCCGTAAGTTTGGCATTCCTGCAGTGGTTGCCATCAATGAATTTATCACCGATACAGAAGCAGAAATTGCTGCTTTGAAAGAATTGTGTGCTGAAATTGATGTTCCAGTTGAACTTGCGAGTGTATGGGCGAATGGTGCGGACGGTGGAGTTGAACTTGCTGAAACCTTGGTTAAGACCATTGAAACAAGTCCAGCTAACTACACACGCTTGTATGATAACAACCTTTCTGTTGAAGAAAAGATTGAAAAGATTGTTACAGAAATTTACCGCGGTACGAAGGTGAATTTTGAGAAGAAAGCCAAGACACAAATTGCCCAAATCGTGAAAAATGGTTGGGATAAGTTGCCAATCTGTATGGCCAAAACACAATATAGCTTTTCTGATAATCCAAATGCCTTGGGAGCTCCTGAAAACTTTGAAATCACTATCCGTGAAGTGGTTCCAAAATTGGGAGCAGGCTTTATTGTCGCTTTGACTGGGGATGTCATGACCATGCCTGGTTTACCAAAACGTCCAGCTGCTTTGAATATGGATGTGGCTGCTGATGGAACAGCCATCGGTTTGTTCTAATAGCTAGATATCTAAAAACAACTTCTGTTCAAATGAGCAGAAGTTGTTTTGGTCTTGTTAATCAATCATTATTCAGTAAGGAGTTGGTACCTGATTTTTCGATAGATTATGATGAGCTGTAGGGTCATGGGAATCCAGATAAGGGGTTCGCAGAGAATGACCCCCATGTAGCCGGTGTGAGGAATAATCCACAGAACGAAGAAAATTTTTCCAAACAATTCAATAAAACTGGATGTGAGTGGGGTTAATTTTTTACCCATTCCCTGTAGGGCATTTCTCAGGATGATGAGACTCGCCAAAATAGGATAAAAGCAAGAGCTGATCTGGAGATAAAGACTGGCATTTGCAATGAGATCAGGATTTGTCGAGCCGGAAATAAAGCTGGTTAAAGACGGACTTGTGAAGAATAGAAGAGCAGCAACCAAGACAGACCAAACCCAAGAAAGAAGGTTGGCAATGGTAACGCCTTTTTTGATCCGCTGGAATTGCTCTGCGCCAAAATTCTGCGAGATAAAGGTTGTGATACTTGAGGCGATAGCTGTAATCGGTAAAACGGCAAAGGACATGATACGACGGGCTGCGACCTGTGCACTGATAATGGTTGTTCCAAGCTGATTAATAGCGGATTGGAGGATAACCGTTCCAATCGAAACGATGGAAGTCATGAGGCCCATGGCAAGGCCCTGACTTAGCAGATCCTGATAAAGCTCCTTTTCCCAAACAAAATCCTTGCGATGCGGGAGCAGAAAAGGGACCTTCTTACGAATATAGAGAAGACAAAGAAGGGCCGAAATACCCTGGGCAATAATGGTCGCAATTCCAGCGGATTGGACTCCGAGATGGAGTTGGGTAATAAAATATAGATCGAGAAGAATATTGAGAATGGCAGCGATAATCAGGAAGTAGAGTGCCGCTAAGCTATCGCCAACCGCTCTAAGAAGTCCAGCGCAAAGATTATAGGCAAAGGTCACAGCCACACCATTGACAATAGTGGAGATATAGAGATAAGACTGAGACACAATTGCTGATGGGGTCCCTAAAAATTGGAGCAGGGGAAAAAGTCCGACAGCACCAATGAAGATCACGAAGAGACTGAGAATGCAACCAATAATAGCAGTTGCGGCGACTGATTTTCGTAATTGGTCTTCGTTTTTGGCTCCATAATTTCTCGCGATAATAATCCCCATCCCATTTCCAACACCGACAGCAAATCCAACAATCAAATCAAAAATAGCAGAGGTTGCCCCAATGGCGGCCAAAGATTTTTGACCTAAAAAACGCCCTACAATCATGACATCTGAGGTATTGTAGAGTTGTTGGAAGATATTGGATAAAAGAATAGGAAAGGCAAAACTCAAAAGAGCGGGTAAAATAGGACCATTTATGAGATCTACACGTTGAATTCTTTTCATAGTGTCATTATACCAACTTCAGTAACCAGCGACAAGCATCGGTAGTTGAATCCCCTTACATTTTTTGGTATAATCAGGGCAGAAAAGGAGGCTTTTATGAGCTTAACCAGCCAATTAATCACGGAAACGTTCCCAGATCTGGACAAGGTCGAGAGGCTGAATATCGAGGCATTTCCAGAAGAAGAGCGAGTTCCTTTGTCGGAATACCTGAGTTATACGGACAATGACGATGCTAATTTTTTTGCTTTTTATAACGAAGAAGAATTTGTAGGATTTGCTTTTTCTATCTATAATCAGAAAGTTTTTTATGTTAGCTTCTTTGCCATTATGCCCCACCTACGTAGCCACGGTTATGGTCAAGAAATCATTGAAAAATTGGTAGAATTTTACCAAAGAACCATGATTCTTGAAGTGGAACGTTTAGATGAAGAATGTGACAATCTAGAGCAACGTCAGTCTCGGATGGATTTCTATAAGCGTAATGGTTTTAAAACTGCCAATGCTTTTTTAGAATACGAAGGACTGAGCTTTGAAATTCTCTATCGGGGTGATCACTTTGACGAAGAGGCTTATCGCGATATTTTCCGTAAACTGCAGGAAGAAAATTATTTCGATTTCCGCATTAAATATAGACGCTTTAGTGACCACTAGACAAGAAAGAGGCTGGGACAAAAGTCCTAGCCTCTCAATTATTTTTGGTTTGTCGAGCAAGACGCAGTGGTTGAGCGAGCTCTACTACACTGGTTTCATCAGCTTTTACAGCCCTACTCAACTGTGCGGAGGTGTGACGACGAAATCGAATTCTAACGAATGACCAATTTCTGTCCCACTCTCTATTAGTTTAGATATTTAATGAAGAACTCAATCAGTTTCATGATTTGTGTAAAGAACCAAGGCAGAAATAGAAAAGCTAGGAAGGTAACATGCCATTTCCAATAAAGTGAAACCAAGCCAACGGTTTCTCGAATCCAAGCGGATGGGAGATAGTAAAAGGCTGTTCTTGAACCGATACTTCGACCAGGTATTTTCAATCGTCTCATAAAGACACCTGCACGGAGCGCGTGAAATGAATTGGTTACTACAAGGACTCGCTTGCCAAGCCCCTCTTTTTCAAGGAGACGCTTGCTAAAGGTCAGGTTTTCAAAAGTAGTACGAGAGCGATTCTCGATGAGAATGGCGTCCTCTGGAACCCCATGTTCCATTAAGTATCTGGCCATAGCTTCCGCCTCAGCGATCAGCTCATCTGACCCTTGACCACCAGAAACAATCAGCTTTGGTCGTCCCTCGAACTGCTCATAGATGGACTTTCCTTTCTCAAGACGTTGGGCCAAGAGTGGGGGAACCTTGTCTCCGATCAAACCTGAGCCAAGGATGATGATGGCGTCTGGCTCTTTGCGAACTGGAAAGAGATTGCAAAAAGTCCCATAGGATACATAAGAGAGGTAGAGAAAAGTCATGTAAAACAGGGCGAAGTCAGTCAGATAAATGAGGATGTCATTCCCTGGGAAATAGGGTAGAAAATGTAGTGCCAAAGCTCCGATAATAAACAGCCCATAGAGCAGAGAGAGGAGGTTGGCCAGCCTTTTTCCTTCAAAAGCCATCATTTGACGTCCGTTAAAAAGGAGAAAGATAGATGAGAAAATAATGCTGAGAAAAACGAGGATGGAAATCACCACAAAGACAATCATTGCAATTTGTTGATTAAACCATAACTCAGTTCGAACGACTAGTAAAAATGCAGAAATCAGTAGAAAAAGCCCCAAGTTTATCGAAAAGAGATAAGCATTGAAAAGCCTTCTGCGATCACTCATAAAGAACAATAAAAAGTTAAGAGCTGGAAATAACCAGAATAGATATAGATACATGTTTTGCCCCTCGTAAAATCTTACATCCATTGTACCATAATGACTGATAAAAATAGCGGATTGTTCATACAAATAAGTTGCATTCTTCAAATGAATTTGATAAAGTTAAGATTATCGTTTTTTAAGGAGATCGTATGTTACGAAAAGGTTCCCTGACAGGTTTATTACTGTTTGGTATTTTTTTTGGTGCTGGAAACCTGATTTTCCCACCGGCTCTTGGTGCTTTATCGGGTAATCAATTTTGGCCAGCTATTGCTGGGTTTGTCCTTTCAGGAGTGGGAATTGCCATTGTGACCTTGATTATCGGGACACTTAATCCCAAAGGATATATTGATGAGATTTCTCGTAAGATTTCACCTGTTTTCGCGATTGTATACTTAGTTGCGCTTTATCTTTCGATTGGTCCTTTCTTTGCTATTCCAAGAACGGCGACGGTATCTTTCGAAGTGGGGATAGCCCCCTTATTAGGTGGAATGAATGCCAGTTTAGCACTTTTCATTTTTACCCTGGTCTACTTTTTGCTAGCCTTTCTAATTGCTTTGAATCCATCTAAGATTCTAGATCGGATCGGTCGTATATTGACCCCGATCTTTGCGATTCTCATTTTGATCTTGGTCGTTCTTGGGGCTCTGAAATACAGTGGACATGCTCCAATGGTGGCCACAAAAGCCTATCAGGCATCTGCCTTTGGACAAGGATTTTTAGAGGGGTACAATACCTTGGATGCCTTGGCATCTGTTGCCTTTAGTGTGATCGCAGTGACGACCTTGAATCAACTTGGATTTTCAAGTAAGAGAGAATACATCAAGACTATTTGGTTGGTTGGAATTGTTGTAGCCCTTGGTTTTAGTGTGCTGTATATCGGTTTAGGATATCTGGGGAATCATTTTCCTATTCCAGCTTCTGTTATGGCATCTGATAGCAATAAAGGGGTGTATGTATTATCAGAAGCGACCAAAGCGATCTTTGGTCCGACTGCTCAGATTTTCCTAGCAGGAATGGTGACGGTAACTTGCTTTACCACAACTGCTGGTTTAATCGTCTCTACCAGTGAATTCTTCCATAGCACCTTCCCTAAGGTTTCTTACAAGGTCTATGCAAGTGTCTTCACTCTGATTGGTTTTGCGATTGCCAACCTTGGCTTGAATGCCATTATTGCCTTTTCATTGCCAGTCTTGATGATTCTTTACCCAATCACCATTACCATTGTATTGATTGTGATAGTGAATAAATTTGTGGCTCTTTCAAAACCAGGGATGCAATTGACTATTTTCTTGGCCAGCTTGGTCTCTCTTGCAAGTGTTCTGGCAAATACCTTTAAAATTTCGTTAGTAGAAAAGGGGATTGCTTTGCTTCCATTTGCGGCTCAATCTCTTCCATGGTTAGTGCCAGTAGTCATTGGGATTCTTTTATCGCTCGTATTACCAAATAAACAAACAGCAGAAGAATAAGTTATATTAGAAACTCTAAAGTTTTGTGCTTTAGAAATAGATTGAAGATAATATCCTCTTAGAAACTTTCCTTAGGTGAGTACGGACG
>NZ_KV812837.1:115311-167376 GCF_001813525.1 Streptococcus sp. HMSC065C01
CTAGCACTTTTCTCACGGCGGAAAGTTTCAATGTATACTTGAATGTGCCTTATATATTCTTTTAGTTTTTCACCACAACTTAGACTCTAAAGTTATTGGCTTTAGGGTCTTTCTTTTGAAACTAGTACCCAAATCCAAACTTTAGTAAAAAAACGTAGCAGAAATTTTTCTTTTTTGTCAGTCAATGCTATACTGAATGTAGCATATCAATATACGGAGTGAACTATGAATCCAATCATTTTTTCATTGACAGTTTTTCTTGCGGGTATTCTGTCTTTCTTTTCTCCCTGTGTCTTTCCTTTGCTACCGGTTTATATTGGAATCTTGCTAGGAAGTGATCAGGAAAAGGCTATCCGATTGTTCGGGAAAAAAATTCGCTGGCATGGCTTGTTGAAAACCCTTTGTTTTATTGCCGGTATTTCTGTTATTTTCCTCCTCATTGGTTTTGGAGCGGGTTTGCTAGGAAAGATCATGTACACCAATTGGTTCCGTTATCTGATGGGAGCCCTCATCATTATCCTTGGTCTTCATCAAATGGAAGTCTTTCATTTTCATTTCCTTGAGAAGCAAAAAACAATGGATTTTGGAGCCAACAAACAGAAGAATGAGTTGTTTTCAGCTTTTCTCCTTGGTCTTGGCTTTAGTTTTGGTTGGACGCCTTGTATCGGCCCTGTATTGGGATCAGTTCTTGCTCTAGCAGCATCGGATGGGCAAGATGCTCTTATGGGAGCTATTTATCTCCTTGTTTATACCTTGGGAATGGCTCTTCCGTTTTTACTGTTGGCCTTAGCATCTAGTCTGGTCCTACCTTACTTTAATCGTCTCAAACCCCATTTGTTGTTGCTGAAGAAAATCGGCGGAGCCATCATTATTCTGATGGGAATTCTCTTACTTTTGGGACAATTGAACAGTTTGTCATCTATCTTTTCATAAAATAATCCGGAGGTTTAACGCATGATGAAAGGTTTTAAATACGCTTGTTTCTCAGTACTTTCTCTAGCTTTGCTGTCAGCTTGTTCCATGGATCAATCCAGCGAGAGTAGTATGGGCAATCAGCCAACAATGAATACAACAACGAATAAGAATGCTTTGGTAGGAAAAGACGCTAGTGACTTTGAACTAAAGGATATGAAGGGGAATACGGTTAAACTTTCAGACTACAAAGGGAAGAAGGTTTATTTGAAATTTTGGGCAACCTGGTGTGGACCTTGCCGGCAAAGTATGCCTGAATTAGAGAAATTGGTCAAGGATACGGATAGAGACTTTGAAATTCTGACCATTATGGCACCAGGACTCCAAGGTGAAAAAACTGAGGAAGAATTCGTCAAATGGTTTGATCAACAAGATTACAAGTCCGTACCGGTCTTGTACAATCAAGACGGTTCTGCATTTGCAGATTATCAGGTTCGCTCTATTCCTACAGAAGTCTTTATAGACAGTCGTGGGAAAATTGGACATGTCCAATTAGGGGCTATTTCAAACGACGATGCTAAGAAGATTATCAAAGAGTTACAATAAAAAAATGAAGCACGAAGCTTCATTTTTTTATTAGTTGCTTGCACCAGAAGTTGCATCGGCATCTCCGTGCCCTCCGTCACCATGTCCTCCAGCATCAGAAGCACCAGAAGTTGCATCTGCACTACCGTGTCCACTAGCAGGAGCAAATGGACCGCTTCCGCCAACTAGACGTTGTCCTGTTGTTTGTAGGTACCAGTCCAACCATGGTTTGAAGTTGAAGACAATCTCATTGATACCAGCGTATGAACCATCTTCATAGTACATAGCTTGGTAGTTGTGAGTGTTGATCACGCCTTCAGGAGATCCTGGAACAATAGTCCGAACATAGTCTTGGTTACCGTTACGAAGGGTACCAATCACCCATTCCACGTTTTTCATACGTGCTGGTGGTAGGGAACCATGAACGGTTGACATCCGGCTTCCTGATTGAGGTGGCACGCGTTTGGCAAACATGGTATCAGGATCTTGATGGGCATTGTTGTAGTAGAGGAATTGGTTGTTATCATCGGCATAGGTCAATTCAAATGGCATAGCCTTTAAGAACATATCAATTTGGTTAACGGTTAGAATACCGTGGTCGAGTTTGACATAGGTATCGCCGGAAACGGCACCAGTGATTTCAGCTACTTTTTCTACCCAATCTGGATCGTCAGGATCGACTTCAGTAACAGTTGTAGCGATTGGATGATTACAATCCAAGTCTTCTGGTTCAATTGGTTTTGGTTTTTTCAATTTAGATACAACCTCAACGTATTTCATAAAATTATCCAAGCAGGTTTCAAGGAATTTGACGGTTCCCTCGTTAATGATATTGCCGTCTTCGTCAAAAGCTTCTTTTGCTTTTCCAAGAAGGAATTCATTTCCTGGAAGGGTATAAGCATTGACACCTGGGGCATCGAGGATCTTACGGAGGTGAACTTGCGCACGTGAAGTCCCTTGATCATAGTAAGAAGCACCGACGATCATAACCGGTTTGTTTTCAAATGGATGCACCTCGAAAGAGAGCCATTCAAGAACAGACTTGAGAGCAGCAGAGATCGTATGGTTGTGCTCTGGAGTGGCAATGATAACACCATCTGCACGAGTGATTTTGTTATATAAAAGACGCAATTGGAAACTTTCGTCCCATTTTTCATCTTGGTTAAACATTGGAACTTCGTCGATTTCAAGAACTTCCAATTCAAATTTGATTTTAAATTGGCGGCGAATGAATTCCAAAAGTTTACGGTTATATGATTGATCGTAGTTCGATCCTACAAGTCCAACAAATTTCATTCTTTTCTGTCTCCTATCCTACAAGTTTTCCCAGTCAAATTCTTCAGCATCTTTGCGAAGTAATTCTTGGGCGTTGCGCAATTTGTCTGTAATTTTCACAAACACACGGAAATCATTGAAGACGGCATCTAATTTTTGAATGACATCTAAATCCACCAAGTCTCCATTTTGATCAAAGGCTTGCAATGAATGGGAGAGCAAGAATTCATCTGGCAAGACATTCGCTTTGATTTCTGGAGCATTTAAGATTTGGCGAAGTTGGAGTTGGGCGCGTGAAGATCCCAACGTACCGTATGAAGCCCCAGTAATCATGACTGGTTTATTCAACAATGGGAAGACTCCGTATGAGAGCCAAGCGAGAGCACTCATCAAGACCGCTGGAATAGAGTGGTCGTATTCTGGAGTCCCAATAATGACTCCATCAGCCTCCTCAATTTTTGCAACAATATCCAAGACAGCTTCAGGCACTTGTTTGTCGGCTGGTTTGTTAAAGACAGGGATATCTTTAATTTCGACCAATTCGATCTCAGCCTTATCAGCAAAATGTTTTTGCATGTATTGAAGCAGTTGACGGTTTGTAGAACGTTTGGAGTTAGTCCCCACAATCGCAATAAGTTTTATCATGGAAAATTCCTTTCTGATAGGAGAATTATAAATAAGATTGAAGCCCACTTGTATAGGCGATCTTGCCTGATTGAGAAACCAATAAGGTATCTATACCAGGAAGTGATTCAACAGTGTTGAGGATAGAAGCAGGAGATTCCCCGAACAGGCGGGTAGTCCATATCTCCCCGTCTACGGATCGATCAGATATGATGGTGATACTGGCTAAATCTGTCTCAACCGGATAGCCCGTCTCACTATCAAAGATGTGGTGAAACGACTGGCCGTCCACTTCTAAATGACGCTCGTAGATACCAGAGGTGACAATAGATTTATCCTTGACGGAGAGGACCAGCAGGTGCTGACCTCTTTTTTCGACTGGATTTTGAATGCCAATCCGCCAAGGTTGTTGTTTGACGGGGTGTTGACCGACAGTGAGGATATTTCCTCCAAGATCGATCAAGGCATCTGTTACTCCCTGGCTCTTTAAAAAGGTAGCAATGCAGTCTGCACTATAGCCCTTAGCCAAGGCTCCCAAATCAATCTTCATTCCAGGACGCATCAGAAAGACTGTATGATTTTCTGGGTCGAGCTGGATTTGGTGAGGATCGATCTTGGCCAGGGCTTGATCAATTTCTCCTTGCTGGGGACGTCTAGCATCTGAAAATCCAATTCGCCAGGTCTGTACAAGAGGACCAATGGCGATGTTTAAATGGCTGTCTTGAGCTTGACTATGCAAGGTACCTAATGCAATCAGTTCAAAAAGATCTGGATGAACTTGGACAGGAGCAAGACCAGCTTGGTGATTGACCTCCATGAGTTCAGAACTTGCATCATTGGCACTGAAGCGATGTTCGTAGGAGCGAAGAAGTTCAAAGCAGCGGGCTAAGAGTTCATTCGCTTGTGGGTGACAGATCGAAACAGTGATGGTCGTTCCCATCAACCGTTCGGATCGACTACTTAGGTCCACTAAAAATCTATCCTTTCCTATTTTCACTTACCTACAGTATATCAAAAAGATATCGTTTTCACAATCCTTTCAAGCATATTGTTTGACATTTTTTGAAACATGTGAAGTGTGATTTTCTGGAAAATTGAAAAAAAGATCACAAATTCTGAGCAAAATAATTGTAACCGATATCATTTTTATGATATACTCAAGAAGTAAATTAAATTAAAGGTAGGATTTATTCTATGAGTAAAATCGTTGTTGTAGGGGCTAACCATGCCGGAACAGCTTGTATCAACACTATGTTAGATAATTTCGGAAATGAAAATGAAATTGTAGTTTTTGACCAAAACTCAAACATTTCATTCCTTGGATGTGGGATGGCACTTTGGATCGGTGAGCAAATCGATGGTCCTGAAGGTCTTTTCTATTCTGACAAAGAAAAATTGGAAGCAAAAGGTGCAAAAGTCTACATGAACTCTCCTGTTCTTTCAATTGACTATGACAACAAAGTGGTAACAGCGGAAGTTGATGGGAAAGAACACAAAGAATCATACGAAAAATTGATTTTTGCGACTGGATCAACACCAATCATTCCTCCAATTAAAGGAGTTGAAATCGTTCCTGGTAACCGCGAATTCAAAGCAACTCTTGAAAATCTTCAATTCGTTAAATTGTACCAAAACGCTGAAGAAGTGATCGAAAAATTGAAAGATAACAGCAAACACTTGAATCGTATCGCCGTAGTTGGTGGTGGTTACATCGGTGTTGAACTTGCTGAAGCTTTCGAACGTCTTGGTAAAGATGTTGTCTTGGTGGATATCGTGGACACTGTTTTGAATGGTTACTACGACAAAGACTTCACTGACATCATGGCGAAAAACTTGGAAGACCACAACATCCGTTTGGCACTTGGACAAACGGTTCAAGCGGTTGAAGGAGATGGTAAGGTAGAACGCCTTGTAACCGATAAAGAAACCTTCGATGTAGATATGGTTATCTTGGCTGTTGGTTTCCGTCCTAATACAGCTCTTGCTGATGGCAAAATCGAACTCTTCCGCAACGGTGCCTTCCTTGTTGATAAGAAACAAGAAACTTCACTTCCAGGTGTGTACGCAGTTGGTGACTGTGCGACTATCTTCGATAACGCTCGTAACGAAATGAGCTACATCGCTCTTGCGTCTAATGCGGTTCGTTCAGGTATTGTCGGTGCCTACAATGCGACTGGTCATGAATTAGAAGGAATCGGTGTTCAAGGTTCTAACGGTATCTCTATCTACGGCCTTCACATGGTTTCAACTGGTTTGACTCTTGAAAAAGCGAAAGCTGCAGGCTTCAATGCCACTGAAACTGGCTTTAACGACCTTCAAAAACCTGAATTTATCAAACACGATAACTATGAGGTTGGTATCAAGATCGTCTACGATAAAGACACTCGTCAAATCCTTGGAGCTCAAATGGTATCACGTGATAGCGCTATCTCAATGGCTATCCACATGTTCTCACTTGCGATTCAAGAACACGTGACGATTGATAAGTTGGCTTTGACGGACTTGTTCTTCTTGCCACACTTCAACAAACCTTACAACTACATCACAATGGCAGCTTTAACTGCTGAATAATGAATTAATGAAAAACAAAGCTAGCGCTGCTAGTTTTGTTTTTTTCTGTCTTTACATGTATTCAGAGGCAGTGAAATAAGGTATAATGAATAGGATAAGAGTTTGAAGGAGTTAGGGAATGTCTGAAAAAGAAGAAGCCTTAAAAAAGGAATTTCATTTTGCCTCTAGTTCGATTGTGGCACATATTGTCAGAGGTGTCCTGGTTGGGATTGTTGTAGGCTGCATCGTCTCGAGTTTTCGTTTTTTGATCGAACATATTTTTCATTTTGTTCAAGGCGTTTACAAGGAGATGCCTGGTCAACCACTTTATTTACTTGCTATGCTATTGGGTTATGGGGTGATCGTACTGATTGCTGGTCGCCTTATTCGCACCAATCGGGATATCAAGGGATCAGGAATTCCGCAAGTCGAAGCGGAGCTTAAGGGTCTCTTGGCGGTGAGCTGGTGGGATACCCTGTGGAAGAAGTATATTTTAGGTGTCTTGGCCATCGGAAGTGGCTTGATGCTTGGTCGTGAAGGTCCTAGTATTCAATTAGGGGCAATGGGTGGAAAAGGAGTGGCCCATCATTTGAAGGTCAGTCCGGTTGAGGAGCGATCTTTGATTGCAAGTGGAGCTGCTGCTGGTCTTGCGGCTGCCTTTAATGCACCTATAGCGGGGCTCTTATTTGTGGTTGAAGAGGTCTACCATCATTTTTCACGCTTCTTTTGGATTTCGACCTTGGCTGCTAGTTTGACGGCTAATTTTATTTCACTTAATGTCTTTGGTCAAACACCCGTACTTCATATGCCGCAAAATATTCCGCCACTCCATCTGTCACAGTACTGGATTTATCTTTTTCTTGGAGTCTTTTTAGGGGCAGCAGGTTATGTCTACGAAATAGTGGTCCTTAATATCGGTCGATTGTATCGTTTGCTAGAGAAGATTTTCCATGTTCCTTCTCATTATTCTTCTTTATTTGCCTTTGTCTTGATTCTTCCAATCGGCTATTTCCTTCCACAAATTCTTGGTGGTGGGAACCAATTGGTTTTGGATTTAGCTCGAGTACCGTATCCAGTGCTGACCATTCTTCTCTATTTTGCGATCCGCTTCATCTGGAGTATGTTAAGCTATGGTAGTGGATTACCTGGTGGGATTTTCTTGCCTATACTAGCATTAGGATCACTTTTAGGTGCCATCGTTGGAACCTTCCTTCAAAACATTGGCTTTATCTCTCAAAACCAGCTGCCTCTTTTCATTATTTTAGGAATGAGTGGGTATTTTGGGGCTATTTCAAAAGCACCTTTAACAGCGATGATCTTAGTAACAGAGATGGTCGGTGATATTCGTAGTTTAATGCCCCTAGGCATGGTGACCTTGCTGGCTTATATGATCATGGATCTCTTCCATGGAGCGCCAGTCTATGAAGCCATGCTCGAGCAATTGTTGCCGGATAAGGCGCAAGAAGAAGGAGAGTTGACTTTAATTGAGATCCCTGTATCAGAAAAGATTGCAGGAAAACAAGTTCATGAACTGCACCTCCCTCAAGATATCTTGATCACCACGCAAATGCGAAGCGGGAAGAGTTATACGGTCAATGGTGCAACCCGCTTGTATCTTGGAGATAGCATCTTTGTGGTGGTTAAAGAATCTGAAATCGGACGGGTCAAGGATATTCTTTTGTAAAAGACAGATTCTCAGAAAAGCTTTTCTATTATTAAATTTTCAGACAATTATTGAAAAATGAGAAAATATCTGGTAGAATAAGGGCAAGAACAAATGAGGAGAAGTCTTTCATGAAAAAATATAGTCTACTCTTATTGAGTGTTGCTCTTTTAGCAGGGTGTGCAAATTCTACTAGCAAACAGTCGAATCAAAAGACGCAAACCAGCTCAACGGTGCAGTTGTCGAAGGATGACCAGAAGACCTTGGACAATGCGACAGCTGAATACAAAGACTTTGTTGAAATGCAAATTGACCAATTGCTCAAGGATACAGAAGGATTCCGAGCTACCCTAAAAGACGGTAATTTAGAAGAAGCTAAAAAGCAATACCCCTTGATCCGTATGACCTATGAACGTTCCGAACCGATTGCTGAAACCTTCGGGGAATCAGATGTCAAGATCGACTACCGTTTGGTGGATTATGTGGATGAAAATAAATCAGAAGATGGCTGGTCAGGTTTCCACCGGATTGAGCGTATCCTTTGGGAAAACAATACTACAGATGGAACAGACAAATACGCTGACCAACTGGTGAACGATATTAAGGAGTTGAAAGCTAAAATTGCTACAGTAGAAGTAACACCGGATATCATGTTGACCGGAGCTGTTGATTTGCTCAATGAAGTGGCAACGCAAAAGATTACAGGTGAAGAAGAAGTCTTCTCTCATACAGATCTTTACGACTTCCGCGCCAATATTGAAGGGGCTGAAAAGATCTTCTCTCTCTTTAAACCTTTGATTGAGAAAAAAGATTCTAAATTGGTTAAAACCTTGGAAGCAGAATTCAAAAATGTCAATGCTCTATTGGACAAACACATGACAGATGATTCAAACTATAAGTCTTACACAGACTTATCCAAGGAAGATACCAAGGAATTGGCAGAAGCTGTGACCAAACTTGGTGAACCTTTGTCTCAAATGGGTGTGATTTTAGATGGGAAATAAGAAAAATGGCTGACGAAAAATTTTTAGATAAAAAAATGGACCGTCGTGAATTTCTTAAAAAAGCAGGTATTGGAGGGGCTGGTCTAGCGCTGGGCCTCTCTGGTGCATCTGCTTTTTTCGCTAATCAAGACAGTTCCAGCAAAAAAGCTTATGATGGGGATGAAGACATCTCCTTTTATGGCAAGCACCAAGCAGGGATTACGACTCCTATGCAGAAGGCTTGCTACTTGGTGGTATTAGACCTTCACACGACGGACAAAAAAGAAATCATCCAGCTTTTTAAAGACTGGACCGACTATAGTAGTAAATTAGTCGAAGGAGAATTGGTCAAAAAAGATGGCGCCAATGCCCTCTTGCCTCCAACAGATACAGGTGAAACAGTAGGACTCAATCCCTATCGCTTGAGCCTGACGTTTGGTGTCTCTGCCAGCTTTCTCAAGAAATTAGGTTTGGAGTCCAAACGTCCCAAGCTCTTTCGTGATTTGCCTCCATTTCCAAAGGAGCAGTTGCAGGACAAATACACTGGTGGTGATATCGTCATTCAGGCCTGTGCCGACGATGAGCAAGTAGCCTTTCATGCGGTCCGAAATCTCATCCGCAAAGGTCGCAATACCATCACCATGAAGTGGAGCAAGTCCGGTTTTGCGGCGATTGGTGACAGAAAAGAAACGCCGCGTAACCTCTTTGGTTTCAAGGATGGAACAGCAAATGTCACGACGGAGAAGGATTTTGATAAGGTCGTCTGGACAGACAGCAAGGATTGGATGAAGGGTGGTTCCTATATGGCCCTTCGCCTAGTGCAAATGCACTTGGAAACTTGGGACCGAACAAATTTGCAGGAGCAGGAAAATACCTTTGGTCGCTACAAGGAGTCCGGTGTTCCATTTGGTAAAACTAACGAATTTGATGAAGTAGATTTATCTAAACTACCTGTAGATTCACATGTCCGTTTGGCCAAAGAAGTCGATCGACCGATTTTACGGCGGTCTTATTCTTATTCAGATGGTATCAACGAACAGACTGGGCAATTTGATGCCGGCTTGATCTTTATCGCCTTTCAAAAAGATCCGAACAGCTTTGTCAAAATCCAAACCAATTTGGGCGCAGTAGACAAAATGAACGAGTACATCACCCATATCGGAAGTGGACTCTTTGCTTGCTTTGCAGGCGTTGAGAAAGGAGGGTATCTTGGTCAAGCACTCTTTGAATAAACTCTTGATCCTTTTAGGCCTTCTTGCCTTGTTCTGGACTCATCCAGTATCTGCGGAGTCTTATAGCGATCTCTTTATCAAGATTACAGATGCAACAACAGCTGTACAAAATAAGGACCAGGATAAGGCCAAGGCATTAATCGCTGAGATTCAGGCTGCTTTTGAATCCAAAGACCACCATGATTCCAAGGCAGGGAAAAAAGTTAGCCAAGCCTTAGCTATAAAAGGGGAGGTAACTAAAGACGATCTCACCAAGATCTCATCAGCCTTGCTCGCTTTTGAAAAAGAGCAAAATCCGGTCGATTTAGAGGCGGAAAAAGACAAACTTGTGAGTCGCCTCGCTCCTTACTTTAAGAACCTACAAGAGGCCATTACGGCTAAGGATCTGGATAAAACCCGTCAAACCTATGCAGATCTCAATAACACATGGACGCGAAACGAAGCGGTGGTAAGAGATCACAGCACAGCCTACTATGGCAAAATCGAGACGGCCATTTCGCTCTTACGCAGTAGTATTGAAACAGAGCCTACCGATTTCACCAACATCCAGTCCTCTTATGATGACCTCAAAAATGGGATTGATGCTTTTGTAAGAGGAGAAGCCATTAGCAGTGCCAGTACGGATTTGACGCTGAACGATGGGATCAAGCTTTTGGAGAAGGCGCAAAGCCAATTCCAATCCGGCGACGATAAGTCTGCTGCAGCGACTATGAAGCAGTTCATCACGATCTGGCCAACCATCGAGGGAGATGTTAGCACGACCAATCCAAGTCTCTACACGCGCGTAGAGAGTGAATCCCCGGTTATAATGGTCAAGGGGAAAGAAAAGGCCTATCAAGAGAAATTACAAGCCTTGATCCGAGACTTGTCTGCGATCGATACGACAGCTTCTTACAACGCTTTTGATGCCATGTTGATTCTTCTGCGTGAAGGAGTAGAAGCCCTTCTGATTGTCATGGCGCTTGTGACGACCCTTAAGGCCGCTAAGATGAGGAAAGGTCTCAAATGGGTTTACGGTGGAGCTATCGCTGGTGTTCTTGCCAGTGCAGCAATCGCTCTTGTTTTGCAAGTAGCTTTTCCAGCCGTTACTTCGGGGTCTAACCGAGAAATCATTGAAGGTGGCGTTGGGATTTTCGCTGTGGTCATGATGATCCTCATCGGAATTTGGCTCCACAGCAAGTCCTCTGTCAAACAGTGGAATGCCTTTATGGACCGTCAAATGAAGACCGTGACGGCTACAGGAAGCTTTGTCTCGATGTTTGCCCTCAGTTTCTTAGCAGTCTTTCGTGAAGGGGCTGAGACTATTCTCTTCTATGTCGGGATCATTCCGCGGATTACAACCGCGAATTTCTTACTGGGAATAGGGTTTGCCATAGCCGTTCTCATCATCATTGCAGTGGCCATGACCAAGGCCAGTCAAGCTATCCAACCTCATCGAATCTGTTTCATTCTGACGTGGTTGATTTACGCTTTGGCCTTCAAGATGCTCGGTGTCAGCATTCACGCCCTGCAGTTGACCAATATCCTACCTAGCCATTTGGTCAATGGACTTCCAACCATCGATTGGGCGGGGATCTATCCAAGCTGGGAAGTTCTTCTTCCTCAAGGTATCTTTGTGGCCTTGATCGCACTCGTTACGGTGAGACAACATGGCAAAGAGTAGAGCAGATGAAATGACTATTGTTGAACATTTGGTCGAATTTCGAAAACGATTGATCGCAGTGGTCTTGTGCTATATTATCGTCTTCATCCTAGCATTTGTATTTGGAGGAGAAATCTATCAAGCCTTGACGGCTAGCCTGCATCAAAAACTGCTGGTACTGGGACCGAATGATATTCTCTGGATCTATGTATCGCTGGCCAATCTCACATCCTTTAGCCTGACCTTGCCCTTTATTGTCTACCAGATTTGGCAATTTGTAAGGCCGGCTTTGAGGGAGAAGGAGGCGCGTGCAGTCTTTGCCTACATCCCAGCTAGCTTTATTTGCTTTGTACTGGGGCTTGCATTTGGTTATTTCTTTGTCAGTCCAGCTATTTTAGAGGTCCTGATGCGATTGGGAGAAGGGCTGTTTGATACCCAATTAACAGCACAAAATTATCTAACCTTCTTATGGCACACTACCTTGCCTTTAGGGGTCTTGTTCGAGTTACCAGTTTTGGTCGCTTTTCTGACCTCGATTGAACTTTTGACACCACAGTTTTTAATAACCTACCGACGTTATGCTTACTTTGTTCTGCTGGTCTTAGCCGTCGTGCTAACCCCTGCAGACTTTATCAGTGACTTGGCCATGACACTCCCTTTGATCCTCTTATTTGAAGTCAGTGTCGCCTTCAGTAAAGTCATCTATTCAAGAAAAAGGAGAAACTAATGGGAATTTTACGTGATATTGGAGCACCAGGTTTGATCATCATCATCCTGGGCGCCCTCTTGATTTTTGGACCAAAACGCCTGCCTGAGTTGGGCCAGTCCATCGGCAAAATGTTTGCTGAATTTAAGTCAGCTGTCAATAAAGGCAGTGAAGAAGCCGATCAAGACACCAAAGAAGCTAAAGAAGAAAAAGAATAATCAGACAATTTTCAAAATTCTATTGAGTTCGATTGCATAAAAAGGTATAATAAGACAAGTACTTGCAATCGACGAAGGAGGAAACCATGATTATTACGATTTTGTCACTTATTTTCTATTTTAGCTATATCGGATTCTTATGCTGGTTGGTCGTAAAAATTGTCGAAAAATTGTTCAATTTCTTGTTGAACCGTTAATAAAGAAACAATCCATTTCACCCCGAGTGAGTGGATTTTTTTCTTATTCATTCAGATAGAGACCCTGTGGTCTCTTTTTGCTTATCCAATTTCCCTAGCTAGTGACTAACTTGAACTTCAAACTGTATTTCGGTATGATAGTAGGTAAAGGATGACTAAATATGTATAGCTTTCATAAGCTTTTAATCTTATAGAAAAGGGACAAAACACATGCAGTTTTATTTTATCGGCGGCTTAGGTGGCAATGGCAGCCATCTGGCTCCACTTATTGAAAAACTAGGCTTTCCTGTGACCTTTCTAGATCCTTATAGGGAAATGATTCAGACAGAAAACGATCTTCGTTCTTGGTTTCAAGGTCAGATCGGCCAGGCGGAAGAAATCTGTTTATTGGGGCATTCCTTGGGTGGAGATTTGGCTCGTTATCTGTCAAGTGAATTTCCTCAGATTCGAGCTCTGATTCTCTTGGATGGTGGCTATCTGGATATGGAAAAGATCCTGCCTCTTGAAGAAGAACTAGAAGGAACGGCGTCTTTCATGCAGCAGCAAGTCTTTGCGACTTTAGAAGAAGCCGTGTTATCCGAACTTGGTGAGGAAGCAGATCCTACGTCTATAGCGCGAAAAGCAGTAGAGGCTAGCTATCGTTGGAATCCATTGAGTGAACAATATGAATTAAATCTGGATCTAGAAAAGGTCTTGGCCTTATTGCGTCTACGGCGTCAGATGAGGACTTACCAGATTCCACTGGCGGACCTGCCTGTCCTCTTTATCGGGCCTCGATACCAAGAAGAACCTGAATGGAGAAAAGATGCTCTGAAGCAACTAGATCCCCAGATCAAGCAAGTCTTGCTAGAAGGTTTGGGGCACGAACTGTATACAGAGGCGCCTGAAATTGTAGCTAGAGAAGTGAACAATTGGCTCCAAAATGTTCATAAATAAAACCTGTTTCTCTTTTTGAAGCGGGTTTTTGTCTTGTAATTTCCGAACGTTATTTCCTATAAAATCATTCCCATTGCATTAGGTCCGTATCTTTGGTATAATCTATCAAGGAAACGTCAAGAGACGTAGCGATGCGCTTGCGCATAGGTAGGTCAGTTTTTAGAAAAGAGATTTTTCAATCTATGTTAAATGAATTTCCTATTTTCGACTATGAAGATATTCAGTTGATTCCCAACAAATGTATCATCAATAGCCGCTCAGAAGCAGACACAACCGTCCAATTTGGTAAGCATACCTTCAAGCTTCCAGTTGTTCCTGCCAATATGCAGACAATCTTGGATGAGAATGTGGCAGAGCAGTTGGCGCGTGGTGGATACTTCTACATCATGCACCGTTTTGATGAAGAGGGTCGGATTCCTTTTGTCAAACGCATGCATGATCAAGGTTTGATCGCTTCCATTTCGGTTGGTGTTAAGGAATACGAATACGACTTTGTGAGTCAATTAAAGGCAGATGCGCCTGAGTACATCACTATTGATATCGCACACGGTCATGCGGATAGTGTCATTCGGATGATTCAACACATCAAGAAAGAATTGCCAGATACCTTTGTCATTGCTGGAAATGTTGGAACACCTGAAGCTGTTCGTGAATTGGAAAATGCGGGAGCTGATGCGACTAAGGTCGGGATCGGCCCTGGTAAGGTTTGTATCACCAAAGTTAAGACTGGATTTGGTACAGGTGGTTGGCAATTGGCTGCTCTTCGCTGGTGCTCAAAAGCAGCGCGTAAGCCTATCATTGCGGACGGTGGTATTCGGACTCATGGTGATATTGCCAAATCGATTCGTTTCGGGGCGTCTATGGTCATGATCGGTTCTCTCTTTGCAGGACATATCGAAAGTCCTGGTAAAACAGTAGAGATTGATGGAGAGTCGTTCAAAGAGTACTATGGATCTGCTTCAGAGTACCAAAAAGGCGCTTATAAAAACGTCGAAGGTAAGAAGATTTTATTGCCTGCCAAGGGTCATTTGCAAGATACCTTGACAGAAATGGAACAAGATTTGCAAAGTTCAATCTCTTATGCAGGAGGCCGAAAATTAGCAGATTTGAAACACGTTGACTATGTGATCGTTAAGAATTCTATCTGGAATGGCGATGCACACTAATTGAATTACTTATTTATTTCACGAATGGGCGTGATGTTTCTACAAGGTGCCGGAACACCTAACAATAAGTAAGTCGGGATTATTTCTCTTTCTAGAGAGATTTCAAGGCTTGCTTAGCAGTCCTTTTTGTGTTTTACGAATGTAGTAGAGGATTTTTTAAAAAGTAGGAGGAAGTATGAAATTACTTGAAGAACGCATCTTAAAAGATGGTAACGTTTTAGGTGAGAATATCCTCAAGGTGGACTCCTTTTTGACCCACCAAGTGGATTTTAAATTGATGAAAGAAATTGGTCAGACTTTTGCGGACCGTTTTAAAGATGCTGGCGTGACGAAAGTCGTAACCATTGAAGCATCTGGGATTGCACCAGCCCTTTATGTAGCTGAAGCTTTGGATGTTCCCATGATCTTTGCGAAGAAGGCTAAAAACATCACGATGAATGAGGGCATCTTGACGGCTGAGGTTTATTCCTTTACCAAGCAAGTGACCAGCACCGTGTCGATTGCTGGTAAATTCTTGGATCCATCAGATAAGGTTTTGATCATTGACGATTTCCTTGCGAATGGCCAAGCAGCCAAAGGTTTGATTCAAATCATCGAACAAGCTGGTGCTCAAGTCGAAGCGATTGGGATCGTGATTGAAAAATCCTTCCAAGATGGACGGGGATTGTTAGAAGAGTTGGGATATCCAGTTGTATCCCTCGCACGTTTGGACCGTTTTGAAAATGGTCAGGTTGTATTTAAGGAGGCAGACATCTAATGCAAAAACAAGAAAGCCATTCACAGGCGGCCATTCTAGGCTTGCAACACCTTTTGGCCATGTATTCGGGATCTATTTTGGTGCCGATCATGATCGCAGGAGCTTTGGGCTATAATGCTCATCAACTAACCTATCTCATCTCTACAGATATCTTCATGTGTGGGGTTGCGACTTTCCTTCAAGTGCAGCTCAATAAATACTTTGGGATCGGTCTTCCGGTAGTCCTTGGGGTTGCCTTCCAGTCTGTGGCACCTCTCAGCATGATCGGGGCTAGCCATGGTAGTGGTGCCATGTTTGGTGCCTTGATTGTCTCAGGGATTTATGTCATCCTTGTCTCTGGTTTCTTCTCTAAGATTGCCAATCTCTTCCCATCAATTGTAACGGGATCCGTTATTACCACCATTGGTTTGACTTTGATTCCAGTAGCGATTGGAAATATGGGAAATAATGCGCCAAAACCAACCGTTCAAAGCTTGATCTTGGCTGTGGTGACTATTCTCATCATTTTAGTTGTTAATATCTATACGACTGGTTTTATTAAATCCATTTCAATTTTGATTGGTTTGATCACAGGTACTGCCATTGCGGCTTCTATGGGCTTGGTAGACTTCACACCTGTAGCTCAAGCACCAGTGATTCACGTTCCAACACCTTTCTTCTTTGGAGCTCCTAAGTTTGAAATCACCTCCATCTTAATGATGTGTATCATCGCAACAGTTTCTATGGTTGAATCAACAGGTGTCTATCTTGCTCTCTCTGATATTACCAAAGATCCAATTAATAGCACGCGCCTTCGCAATGGTTATCGTGCTGAAGGGTTGGCCGTTCTCCTCGGTGGTATCTTCAACACCTTCCCTTACACCGGATTCTCACAAAACGTTGGCTTGGTGAAATTGTCTGGGATCAAGACTCGTCTTCCAATCTACTATGCGGCTGGTTTCCTTGTTCTTCTTGGTCTCCTTCCTAAGTTTGGAGCTTTGGCACAAATCATTCCAAGTCCAGTTCTTGGGGGTGCGATGCTAGTGATGTTTGGTTTTGTATCGATTCAAGGGATGCAGATTCTTGCGCGTGTTGATTTTGAACACAATGAGCACAATTTCCTCATTGCAGCGGTATCGATTGCCGCAGGGGTTGGTTTGAACAACAGCACCCTCTTCAATGGCCTTCCAACAGGATTCCAAATGTTCTTTGCGAACGGAATTGTTGTCGCCAGTGTCTTGGCGATCGTTCTCAATGCTATTTTAAATCGCAACAAACACTAATCTCACATGAACCGGAGATCCTTGGATCTTCGGTTTTTTTGACTTTTAAAGAAACATATAGTAGAGTGGAAGAGGAGAAAATCTAGTTTGATGAGAAGAGAGTTAGAATCATGTATGTAACCTATCACTTTAAAGAGCGCTTGCGCTTGTTTTTGAGTCTATTTTTGCCGATTTTAATCTACCAATTGGCCAATTATTCAGCCAGCTTTGTCGATACAGCCATGACTGGTCAGTACCGGACCCTTGATTTGGCTGGTGTTTCTACAGCTACCAGTCTGTGGAATCCATTTTTTACTTTCCTGACAGGGATTGTCTCCGCACTGACGCCGATTGTTGGGCATCATTTAGGCAAGGGAAATAAAGAACGGATTGCTGGCGATTTTTACCAATTCCTCTATATGTCATTTGGTATGGCCATCCTCTTAATAGGCTTTGTTTGGGGGATTGCGCCCATGATTCTCAAGCAGATCGGTTTAGAAAATGTTGTTGCTCAAATAGCCATTCGCTACTTATATTTCCTTTCTCTAGGAATCTTACCTTTGTTGCTCTTTAGTATCGTGCGGACCTTCCTCGATACCTTGGGCATGACGCGTCTATCCATGTACTTGATGCTCTTGCTCTTGCCTTTGAATGCTTGTTTTAACTATATCCTGATCTATGGAGCATTTGGTTTTCCTGAGATGGGAGGAGCAGGAGCAGGTCTTGGAACCTCTCTGGCCTACTGGGTCTTGTTGGCCATTGCGGTTTTGATCTTGTGCAAACACCCCAAGGTAGCACCTTTCCAATTGTGGAAGCCTCAACCTTATGATTTTAAAGGGATGAAAGAAGTACTGCGCCTTGGGCTTCCAATCGGTGGAATTGTTTTTGCAGAAGTCATCATCTTCTCGCTGGTTGGTTTGTTAATGGCAAAATTCCCATCACTGACCATTGCGAGCCACCAATCGGCCATGAATTTTTCTACCCTGATGTATGCTTTCCCAGTTAGTATCTCCAGTACTATGGCGATTATCGTTTCTTTCGAACTGGGAGCAGGAAGACCAGAAGTGGTCAAACAATATTGCCGTTTGGGACGACTGACAGCGTTTGGGTTTGCCATTGTCACTCTCGTTTTTCTCTATACATTTCGCTTCCAACTAGCAGGGCTATACGGCAAGGACCCAGTCTTTGTTCAACAAACAGCTATTTTCATGACCTATAGTCTCTTTTTCCAAGTGGCTGATACTTTTGCAGCACCCCTACAAGGGATTTTGCGAGGGTATAAAGATACAACCGTTCCATTCTTATTAGGAGTCTTTAGTTATTGGTGCATTTCTATCCCACTAGGGATTTTCCTTGACCATGTGACCAACTTGGGTCCATATGCTTATTGGATCGGCCTTATTTCTAGCCTTGTCGTGAGTGGAATTTGTTACCAGCTTCGGCTCTGGCAGATCGAAAAAAAGCAGGCAAACTAAAATGAAGTCTGGGAAACCAGGCTTTTTGCGTGCCGTAAATATTATAAATTTTCTGAAAGTTCTTGACAATTGATGTCAAAGTGGTAAGATTAGGAGGTAGAAATGAAGAGCTAGAAGGAGAACAAGATGAGAAGTGATATGATCAAAATGGGGATCGACCGAGCACCAGCGCGTGGTCTCCTCTATGCAACAGGGCAAGTAAAATCAGCAAAGGATATGCAAAAGCCCTTTATTGCTATTTGTAACTCCTATATTGATATCGTTCCAGGCCATGTTCACCTGCGTGAGTTAGCGGATATTGCCAAGGAAGCTATCCGCGAGGCTGGTGGGATCCCTTTTGAATTTAACACCATCGGTGTCGATGATGGGATTGCGATGGGCCATATCGGGATGCGTTATAGTTTGCCATCTCGCGAGTTGATCGCAGATGCTGCTGAAACAGTCATCAATGCCCACTGGTTTGATGGTGTTTTCTATATTCCCAACTGTGATAAGATTACACCAGGAATGATTTTAGCTGCCATGCGGACCAATGTGCCTGCCGTATTTTGTTCTGGTGGACCTATGAAGGGCGGCGTTGACATGACAGGGCATCAAGCGACGCTCTCAAGTTTGTTTGAAGCTGTAGGTACTTATCAAGCTGGTGATATGGGCATGGATGAGCTGGATTTCTTGGAAAAAAATGCCTGCCCAACTTGTGGCTCTTGCTCTGGTATGTTTACTGCCAATTCCATGAACTGTTTGATGGAAGTATTAGGCCTTGCTCTTCCCGGAAATGGTACCATCCTAGCTGTTTCAGATGAACGCCGGGAATTGGTTCGCCAAGCAGCCAAACAATTGGTAGAGAATATTAAAAAGGGTATCCGTCCACGGGATATTGTGACCAAAGAAGCCATCGACGATGCCTTTGCGCTCGATATGGCCATGGGTGGTTCTACCAATACTGTGCTTCATACACTCGCTATTGCGCGTGAAGCAGGGATTGACTATGATCTCAAAGATATTAACGAGATTGCTAAGAAGACACCTTATCTTTCTAAAATTGCACCTTCGAGTGTTTACACCATGCATGATGTGCATGAAGCTGGTGGTGTACCAGCCATTATCAATCAGTTGATCAAAAAAGGTGCCATTAAGGGTGATCGTATCACAGTTACTGGTAAAACCTTGAAAGAAAACGTAGCTGGTGCTGAAATCAAAAATGAAGAAATTATCCATCCAATCGAGCATCCGATTTCACCTGTAGGTGGTTTGTCGATCCTTTACGGAAACATCGCTCAAGATGGGGCTGTTATCAAGGTCGGTGGGGTCGATCCATCTGTGACTACTTTCCGTGGTAAAGCTATTTGTTGCGATTCACAAGATCAAGCCCTTGAGTTGATTGACAATGGAACAGTCAAGAAGGGCCATGTCGTTGTTATTCGTTACGAGGGTCCTCAGGGTGGTCCTGGTATGCCAGAGATGCTAGCGCCAACCTCTAAGATTGTCGGACGCGGTCTTGGTAAGGATGTGGCACTGATTACGGATGGTCGTTTCTCAGGAGCTACTCGTGGGATTGCTATTGGTCACGTTTCTCCAGAAGCGGCAGAAGGTGGGAATATCGCCCTAATCGAAGATGGGGACGAAATCGTGATTGACCTTCCAAATCGTACTATTGATTTGCTTGTCGATGATGCCACTCTTTCAGAACGTCGCAAACATTTGAAACCTTTCAAATCAAAAATCTCCAGCGGTTGGTTGCGTCGTTATACAGCCTTTGCCAAATCAGCCAATGTCGGCGGAACCTTGATGAGTGACGAAGAATTCGAAGAACGGAAAGCAGAACGTCAAGTCCAAGAAAAATAAGAAAAAACCTTTCCTGCTATGTGATATCACAAGCAAGAAAGGCTTTTTTAGTGGAACCATTATTTGGTGCGCATTTCACCTTGAGGGAAGTAGGTTCCTTCAGGCATATCGTTAATGATGACGTGAACAGCTGACTGAGGAGCACCAGTATTGCGGACAACAGCTTCGGTTACTTCCTTGGCCAAGGCTTTCTTTTGTTCCAAGGTGCGTCCTTCAAATAGGTCAATTCGTACAAATGGCATATGGCCACCTCCTAAATTTTTTATAGGACTATTTTATCACATTTTGGGATACAAAGCTTAGCAAAATTATGGTAAAATGATAATGAAACACATTTTAGAGAGAACAAAAGGAAAATGGCACAATTATATTATAAATATGGGACCATGAACTCGGGGAAAACCATTGAGATCTTGAAGGTGGCCCATAATTATGAAGAGCAAGGCAAGAGCGTCGTCATCATGACCTCGGCAATCGATACACGAGATGGAGTAGGAGTGGTTTCTAGTCGAATCGGTATGAAACGAGAAGCCGTTGCGATTGAAGACGATACGGATATTTTTGGCTTTATTAAAAACCAAGCAATCAAACCTTACTGTGTCTTAATCGATGAAGCTCAGTTTTTGAAACGACACCATGTCTATGATTTGGCAAGAGTCGTGGATGAACTGGATGTGCCGGTCATGGCTTTTGGCCTCAAAAATGATTTCCGAAATGAACTCTTTGAAGGTTCCAAACACCTCCTCTTGTTAGCCGACAAAATCGAGGAGATCAAAACCATCTGTCAATACTGTTCCCGCAAGGCAACCATGGTCTTGCGTACCCAAGCGGGGAAACCCGTCTATGACGGAGAGCAGATCCAGATCGGTGGACACGAGACCTATATCTCCGTTTGCCGCAAACATTATTTTAATCCAGACATACCAACCGAAAGCGTCTAGAACGTTTTAGAGAGGATAATAATGTCTATTTGTTTAAAAGATATTACAATAGAGAATTATTTTGACGTTTTAAATCTAGAAGTTCATCCAAACCAAAGGAATTTTATTGCATCCAATTCCATTAGCTTAGCTGAAGCCTATGTATATGATAAAAATGGTGATTTTATAGCTCCCTTAGCAGTTTATGATAAGGAAGTATTAGTTGGTTTTGTTATGATTGCCTATGACCAGAAAATTGGGATCAGCAAGGGGAACTACTTGTTATTTCGTTTTATGATCGATAAACGATTTCAAGGTTTAGGCTATTTTAAACCGACTATGGATGCAGTCATTGACTTTGTTCGAACAGGGCCATCTGGAAAAGCAACAAGTCTTTGGTTATCTTATGAACCGGAAAATAATCAAGCGAGGTCTTGCTATCTCCATTATGGATTTAAAGAAACTGGCGAAGTCATAGAAAACGAAATTGTAGCAATCTATGATCTAACAACCAAGAATTAAGGAGCAAACATGAATATCTATGATCAACTACAAGCTGTAGAAGACCGATACGAAGAGTTAGGAGAATTATTGAGTGACCCCGATGTGGTCTCTGATACCAAACGCTTTATGGAGCTTTCAAAAGAAGAAGCTTCCACGCGTGATACGGTGACAGCCTACCGTGAGTACAAGCAAGTCCTTCAAAACATTGTTGACGATGAAGAAATGATTAAGGAAGCAGGCGGCGATGCGGACTTGGAAGAAATGGCCAAGCAAGAGCTAAAAGATGCTAAGGCTGAAAAAGAAGAGTACGAAGAAAAATTGAAGATCTTACTTCTTCCTAAAGATCCAAACGATGACAAGAACATTATCTTGGAAATCCGTGGAGCAGCTGGAGGAGACGAAGCCCAATTGTTTGCTGGTGACCTCTTACAAATGTACCAAAAATACGCGGAAAGCCAAGGTTGGCGTTTTGAAGTCATGGAAGCTTCCTACAATGGTGTTGGTGGGATCAAAGAAGTCGTAGCCATGGTTTCTGGTCAATCAGTCTACTCGAAACTCAAGTATGAATCTGGTGCCCACCGGGTGCAACGGGTTCCAGTGACAGAAAGCCAAGGTCGTGTCCATACTTCAACTGCCACAGTTCTGGTCATGCCAGAAATCGAAGAAGTCGAGTATGACATTGATCCAAAAGACCTTCGGATTGACATCTACCACGCATCTGGTGCGGGTGGACAGAACGTCAACAAGGTCGCTACAGCCGTTCGTATCGTCCACTTGCCAACCAATATCAAGGTAGAGATGCAGGAAGAACGGACACAACAGAAGAACCGCGAAAAAGCCATGAAGATCATCCGTGCGCGTGTGGCTGACCACTTTGCTCAGATTGCCCAAGATGAGCAAGACGCTGAGAGAAAGTCTACTATCGGGACTGGTGACCGTTCAGAGCGGATCCGGACTTACAACTTCCCTCAAAACCGTGTGACCGATCACCGGATTGGCTTGACCCTTCAAAAACTGGATACCATCTTATCTGGTAAATTAGATGAAGTGGTCGATGCTTTGGTCTTGTATGACCAAACACAAAAACTAGAAGAGTTGAACAAATAATGTTGTTGGGACCATTATTAGCCCAGTATGAAGAAGAATTAATAGCCGTTGGAGAGGAAGCAGAAAGCCTCTCCTTCGCGTATCGTGCTTTAAAAAACTGGACTTTTACAGACTTTGTCCTTGCCTTGCAAAAAGAAGTTAAAGTAGAGGATCAGGCCTTGCTTCTATCCATCTTTGAGCAGCTGAAACATCACGTTCCTGCCCAATATATTATTGGTAGCGCAGATTTTTTTGGCCATATTTTTACAGTGGATGAGCGCGTGCTGATTCCACGCCCAGAAACAGAGGAGTTGGTGGCTCTAATTCTCGAAGAAAACGATGAGAAAGCCTTACGAGTTCTGGATATTGGTACAGGAAGTGGTGCTATCGCTATTAGCTTAGCCCTTGCTAGACCTACCTGGCGGGTTCAAGCTAGCGATGTAGCAGAAGAGGCTTTAGCCCTGGCTCAAAAAAATGCCAAGCAGCTAGAAGCAGTCCTTGCCTTCAAGTCGTCAGATGTACTGGACGAACTAGAAGGTCCTTATGACCTGATTGTATCCAACCCTCCCTATATCTCTCGGGATGATGTAGAAGAGGTTGGAGCCAATGTTTTAGCCTCTGAACCCCACTTAGCTCTCTTTGCAGACCGTGATGGATATGCTATCTACGAAAAGATTACCCAGCAAGCACCAAGTGTTTTAACACCAGACGGAAAGATCTATCTAGAAATTGGCTATAAGCAAGGAGCCAAAGTAAAAGAGCTCTTTCAAGAAGCGTTTCCTAACAAACGAGTTCGCGTTCTGAAAGACCAATTTGGACAAGATAGAATGGTAGTAGTAGACAATGGATCACATTGAGAAAGAATTAGAAGCAGGACGTGCAGTTATTCTGCCAACTGAGACAGTCTATGGTATTTTCGCCAAAGCTTTGAATCAAGAGGCAGTCGATTATATATACGAATTAAAACGTAGACCGAGAGACAAGGCTCTGAATTTAAATGTAGCCGATGAAAAAGCGATTCGACTTTATTCGAAAAATCAACCTAGTTATTTAACAAAACTGATTGATTCATTTTTACCAGGACCTCTGACTATTATTCTTCAGGCGAATGACAAGGTGCCAGACTGGATTCATTCAGGATTGGATACAGTTGGTTTCCGTATACCGGCTCACCCAAAAACGTTGGAATTAATTCGTAAATATGGCCCTTTGGTTGGTCCCTCGGCTAATCTTTCAGGTCATGCAAGTGGAACAAAGTATAAGGCTATTATAAGCGAATTTGATCAAGTGGTTCCTGGTATAGAGGATGATGACTTCTTGACTGGACAAGATTCAACTATTTTGGATATCTCTGGTTCCAAGGCCAGGATTTTGAGGCAAGGTTCGATTACCAAAGCTGATTTGCTTGCACAAATGCCCGAGATTTCCTTTGAGGAAGATGAACTTCCTCAGTGATAATGTACATAAATAATTTTTTATAAAGGAGTAGACCGATGATTTTTGATAAAGAAGATTACAAAGCCTATGATGCAGACCTATGGAATGCGATCGCTAAAGAGGAAGAGCGTCAACAAAACAATATTGAGTTGATTGCTTCTGAAAATGTCGTCTCTAAGGCAGTGATGGCTGCTCAAGGGTCTATTCTGACCAATAAATATGCCGAAGGCTATCCTGGTCGTCGTTACTATGGGGGGACAGATGTGGTCGATGTGGTCGAAAGTCTCGCGATCGAACGGGCCAAAGAAATCTTTGGCGCTAAATTTGCGAACGTTCAACCGCATTCAGGAAGTCAGGCAAACTGTGCTGCCTATATGGCCTTGATTGAGCCTGGTGATACTGTCATGGGGATGGATCTAGCTGCTGGTGGGCATTTGACGCACGGAGCTTCTGTGAGCTTCTCTGGCCAAACCTATAACTTTGTGTCCTATAGTGTAGATCCTGAAACAGAGCTCTTGGATTTTGACGCCATCTTAAAACAAGCCCAAGAAGTGAAGCCAAAACTCATCGTTGCTGGCGCCTCAGCCTACTCTCATATCATTGATTTCTCTAAATTCCGTGAGATTGCAGATGCAGTAGGAGCTAAGCTCATGGTTGATATGGCCCATATCGCTGGTCTCGTGGCAGCAGGTCTTCATCCAAGTCCAGTTCCTTATGCCCATATCACGACCACGACCACTCACAAGACCCTTCGTGGACCTCGTGGAGGCCTAATCTTGACCAATGATGAGGAATTGGCTAAGAAAATTAACTCTGCTATTTTCCCTGGTATTCAAGGAGGACCGTTGGAGCATGTCGTTGCAGCCAAAGCTGTCGCTTTCAAAGAAGCGTTGGATCCTGCCTTTAAAGAGTATGCAGCTAACGTGATTAAGAACAGTCAGGCCATGGCTGATGTCTTCTTGCAAGATCCTGATTTCCGCGTCATCTCAGGCGGAACAGAGAACCACCTTTTCCTTGTCGACGTCACTAAAGTCGTTGAAAATGGGAAAGTGGCGCAAAACTTGTTGGATGAAGTCAATATCACCCTCAACAAGAACTCTATTCCTTATGAAACCTTGTCTCCATTTAAGACCAGTGGGATTCGGATTGGTGCAGCAGCTATCACCGCTCGTGGTTTTGGTGAAAAAGAAAGTCGCACCGTTGCTGAACTCATGATCAAAGCGCTGAAGAATGCGGATAATCAAGAAGTATTAGATGAAGTGCGTAGCCAAGTCAAAGCCTTGACAGACGCCTTTCCACTTTACGAGGACTAAACCATTTTATGGATATTTACGTAAAAAAAGCCATCATTCATCAATTTAGCCCAGACGATACCGATCTCTATCTGGCAGATAAATTTCTCAATATCACACCTAAAATCGAGGAATACCTGCGTAAGAAGATTGAACGGGTCTACTCGGATGAAGCCAGGACCGGTATTTTCGAAGAGGACAATCCTTTTCTTGAGATGATCTCAGATGACCTATTAGAAACTTCGGTAGTAGTAGCGAATCGTTGGAAGGAAGAATTTGTCGTCTCTGAGAATCAAAAGACCAATGATTTGGTGTTCATTCAATTCTCAAAAGAAGGGGTGGACCATTTTGCCTTTCTTCGGATTGCCTTACGGGAAACCCTGACGCATCTTGGTGGTGAAGTGGATAATCCGATTAAGCTGACGCAAAATAATCTACCTGGTTTTGGCACTGGTGCTGATGAGGCCTTGGTCATCAATCTTCAAAGTCGCAAATACCACTTGATTGAAAAACGGATCAAGTACAACGGGACTTTCTTGAACTATTTTTCTGAGAATCTGTTGCAGGCGCAACCCAAGATCTCTCCTAAAAAATCGATCAAGGCACTAGAAAAAACAGCCCAGAAGATTGCGGAAAGCTTTAACACTGATGATTTTCAATTTCAATCAAAGGTTAAATCAGCTATTTTTAATCATATTGAGGAAGAAAATAAACTCTCTCCTGAGAAATTAGCGGATGACCTCTTCGATGATAATCTGACAGCTCGCCTCAGTTTTATTGACCAAGTTAAAGAAGCTGTACCAGAGCCTGTCACCTTTGAAGAGATTGATGCAAGTCGCCAGTTGAAGAAGTTCGAAAATCAGAAATTGTCATTGTCAAATGGAATTGAACTGATCGTTCCGAATAATGTCTATGAAGATACAGAATCTGTTGAATTTATTCTAAACGAGAACGGCACCTATTCTATTCTGATCAAAAATATTGAGGATATACAGAGTAAATAATGATTAAACGTATAGTGAAGATCTTCTTATTCATCTTACTAATATTTGGAATCTACAAGGGAATTCAGATCCACCATGATGTCAAACAAGTCATGCAGTACCGCTCCCTGGTTAGAGAAGTCCTTGCTGAGGAGGACACCACGGCCAATGAAAACCTCATTCTTGCTATGATCTATACTGAGACCAAAGGCAGAGAAGACGATGTCATGCAGGCGAGCGAGAGTGCAAGTGGTGAGACCAATACTATTAGTGATAATAAGGCCAGCATTCGCCAAGGAATTCAAACTCTTTCAGATGAGTTAAAAGAAGCCAAGAAAAAAGGCGTTGATAGCTGGACTGCGGTTCAAGCCTATAATTTTGGGAAAGACTACATCGATTACGTCGCAAAACACGGTGGGACAAATTCCCTAGAGTTGGCCCGAGCTTATTCACGGGATGTAGTAGCGCCAAGTCTTGGCAATGTAACCGGTGAAACTTATCTTTACCTCCACCCTATCTCTCTTTTAAACGGGATGGAACTCTACATTAATGGGGGGAACATTTATTATTCTCGTTTAGTAGAAACCAATATGACGATTATGAAGTTATTTTCATGGTTTTAATCATTTTCCAGAGAGCCGATTGGCTCTTTTTTAAGCTGATCAGTTCTGCCTCCGATTTTGAGGGATAATAAAAATGTCATGCATTCTTAAAAAAACTGTAAGCTAGTTTTAAGAAATCAACTGTATAATGAAAATCGAAGTGGGTAAACTCTTTATTTACTTCTTTTTTCATCTCTAGTGAGGTGAGAAAGGTAATATGAGATACCCAGAGGTAATTTGAATTAGAAAGAAGAAAAAGATGAAATTAAAGAAGATTGCATTGTTTGTAACGACGACTTTGGCTTTGTTTACAGCTGTCCCACGTGTTTCTGCAGATAGCAATGTGCAGAAAGTCATCGATGAAACCTATGTCAAACCAGACTATGTTTTGGGCTATTCGCTGGACCAAAGTCAAATCGAACAAACCTTGAGTCTCTTGAACTACGATAGTTCAAAAGATAAAGAAGAGTGGAAGACCATGACACCAGAGGTTTATTCTTCAATTATAAACGTTGCGAACGATGATAGTTTGGAACTTTATTCCTCTGTTAAAATTCAAAAATTAGGCAAAAATAAGCCACTAGAAGTGAATATCGTGACACCTCAAAATATCACCAAGGTCACTGCAGATATGTATCGTAATGCAGCCGTTACACTTGGATTGGAGCATGCTCAAATTACAGTAGCTTCACCTATACAAGTGACTGGAGAAAGTGCTTTAGCTGGGATCTATTACTCGCTTGAGAAAAATGGTGCCAAAGTTTCTCAAGAAAGCAAAGATCTGGCCCAAGAAGAGTTAAAGACTCTATCCGGGATCAATGAAGAAAACGCTGGTAAGAAAAACTTTGATGCGGATAAGTTAAACGTAGCATTGACCGACATTAAAACAGCAGTAGCCAATGCTAAACAGAACAATCAGGATTTAAGCAAGGATGATATTCGAAAGATCGTCGAAGAAACCCTGAAAAATTATAAGCTGGATACAACTGTGACAGGCAACCAGATCAATTTGATCGTGAATTTCGCAGTCAACCTCTCAAAGAGTAGTGTCATCAGTAGCAAAAGCTTTACTAAAACCTTGTCGGATCTGAAAGATAGTATCGTAGATAAAGCAGGCGACACCTTTAACAATATCAATCTCAATTTTGATACCAATGCTATTCTAAAAGACAGTGGGAACTTCTTCACAAATGCGTGGAATGCCATTGCCGGCTTCTTCGGAGCCATCTGGAATGCCATTGTCAAATTCTTTAGTGGTTTAGTTGGCTAAAAATAGCACGAAAGCACTCCTGACAATAAGTCAGAGTGCTTTTTGTGTGTGGTTTCCTATTCTTATACTTAATTAGAAATTTTATGTTAAGGTCATAAAAAAAGGTCCACTGGACCTTTTTTTACTCCCACTCTACAGTTGCAGGTGGTTTACTTGTGATATCATAGACGATGCGGTTGACGTGGTCAACTTCGTTTACGATACGGACTGAGATTTTTTGGAGGACTTCCCATGGAATCTTCGCAAAGTCTGCTGTCATTCCATCGATAGAAGTGATAGCACGAATGGCAATAGTGTAGTCATACGTACGGCCGTCACCCATAACACCTACTGAACGAACGCCTGTGTTGACAGTGAAGTATTGCCAGATATCGCGGTCAAGACCAGCTTTGGCGATTTCTTCACGGAGGATAGCGTCAGATTCACGAACGGTTTCGAGTTTTTCTTCAGTGATTTCTCCCATAACACGGATGGCAAGACCTGGTCCTGGGAATGGTTGGCGCCATACGATGTGGTCTGGCATGCCAAGCTCTGTACCAAGCGCACGAACTTCATCCTTGTAAAGAGTGTTCAGTGGCTCGATCAGTTCAAACTGCATGTCTTCTGGAAGTCCACCCACATTGTGGTGAGACTTGATAGTTTGAGCAGTATCCGTACCAGACTCGATCACGTCAGTGTAGAGAGTTCCTTGTGCCAAGAATTTCACATCTTTGAGTTTACTTGCTTCGTCATCAAAGACATAAACAAACTCGTTACCGATGATCTTCCGTTTTTTCTCAGGATCAGATACACCTGCTAACTTATCAAGGAAACGTTTTGCAGCGTCTGCTTTGACAATGTTCAAACCAAACTTACCACCAAGCATATCCATCACTTGGTCAGCTTCTCCTTTACGAAGAAGACCGTGGTCTACAAAGATACAGATCAATTGATCGCCGATGGCTTTTTGAAGGAGAACCCCAACAACGGAAGAGTCAACACCACCTGAAAGACCAAGAAGGACACGTTTGTCTCCGACGGTTTCACGGATTTTTTTGATCTGCATGTCAATGAAGTTGTCCATGGTCCAGTCACCTTTAGCCCCACAGATGTTCAAGGCAAAGTTACGCAAGATGTCATAACCGTGAACAGAGTGACGAACCTCAGGGTGGAATTGGATTCCGTAGATTTTCTTGTCTGGATTTTCAATCGATGCAAATGGACAGTCAGCAGAAGTACCAGTGCGGATAAAGTCAGCCGGAATTTCTGTAACAGCATCCCCGTGGCTCATCAAGACCAATTGTTTGTCTGGTGTGCCGGCAAAAAGAGCAGAAGATTCTGTCAAATTCAGTTCAGATTGACCATATTCGCGGTTACCAGCATCACCTGCAGGAACGACCTTCCCACCCAATTTATGGGTTAACAATTGCATCCCGTAACAGATTCCAAGGATTGGAATACCGAGTTCAAAAATTTCAGGATCGATATCAAAAGAACCTTCCTCGTATACAGAGTTTGGTCCACCTGAAAGAACGATCCCAACTGGATTGATTGCACGAACTTCATCAGCAGAAATCTTGTGGCTCTTCAACTCTGAGAAGACTCCAATTTCACGAATCCGACGTGAAATAAGCTGATTGTATTGGCTACCGTAGTCAAGCACGATGATTTTTTCAACATCATGCAAATCAGTTGATAGGTTTGTCATCTTATCCCCTTCTTAAAGAAATTTACTTTCCTCTATTCTAACACAAAAGCCTTGTCTTTACCAATCTCTGATTGAAGAATTAGGAATTTTACGCTACAATAGAGATAACACAGAGAAAGAGCAAGGTTATGATTCCAGCTTACATTCAAATTCATGATCAGATTAAGTCTGAGATTGATCAAAAAATATGGAAAATCGGGGAGCGTCTTCCCAGCGAACGCGATCTAGCTGAGAAATTTCAAGTGAGTCGGATGACTCTTAGGCAAGCTATTACCCTTCTGGTCGAAGAAGGAGTGCTTGAAAGACGAGTAGGAAGTGGCACATTTATCACTAGCACGCGCGTCCAAGAAAAAATGCGGGGGACAACCAGTTTTACAGAAATTATGAAATCGCAAGGCAAGGAACCTTCTAGCCAAGTGATTTCATACCGGAAAACCATTCCTAGCCTCCAAGAAGTGGACAAATTGGGCATTGATAAGACTGAGACCATCATTCGGATGGAGCGGGTCCGGTATGCCGATGGGATCCCTGTTGTTTATGAAGTGGCCTCTATTCCAGAGAAATTTATTAAGAATTTCAATCGTGAAGAGGTTACCAGCCATTTCTTCCAAACCTTGGAGCGTCATGGCTATAAGATTGGAAAGTCGCACCAGACCATCTATGCGCGATTGGCCAAGGATAAGATTGCGGAGTACTTACAGATTTCAAAAGGGCAGGCTATTTTAGGTCTGACACAGGTTTCCTATTTTGAAGATGGGACGGCTTTTGAGTATGTAAAAAGTCAGTATGTCGGCGAGCGGTTCGAATTTTATTTAGAAAATAACTAAGCTCGCAATTCACAGTAATAAAAAACTCTTCAAATGTTTGGGAGACTTTCTCTCTTTGGCATTTGAGGGCTTTTTTTAGGTTGAAGTCATTCTTTCTAAATAGTGATAGTACGGTCAAAAATAAAAGATTTAAATAAATTTTATTTTTTCTTCAATTTTTGATTTTTTTTACGAATTAATAGATAGAAGCTAGTTTTAGATCTAAAAAAAGATATAAGGCAGGAAAAAATGAAAAAAATTAAAATCGATGTGGTAGCTGTTCCCTTGAGTGGGCATCTGTACCCAACTTTAAATCTCGTTAAACCCTTATTAGATGATCCAACTATGGAAATCCGAGTTTTCACGGGTCCTCAGAAAAAAGCCGTCGCAGAAAGTCTCGGCTTCACGGTCGTTCCGATTCTAGAGGACAAAGTAGAAGAATTTGAACGTGTGGCTAATAACGATAAAAAACACAATCTCTTTTCAGCTTATCGGCAATTGTCTAGGAGTCTTGATTTGATTAATCATGTATCGGATCAATTGCTAGAGGAGTGGCGTGTCAACCGTCCAGATATTGTCATTGCTGACTTTATCACTCTATCAGCAGGCTTTGTGGCAGAAGAGTTGGAAATTCCTTGGATTACCACCATGGCAACCCAATTTGCAATCGAAACTCCTTATGGTCCTCCTTGCTTCTTCGGAGGGATGGGAATCGCGCGCACGAAGAAGGAAGAGAAGATCCAAGCACTATGCCGTAAACTCACGCGCATTGGAAAATACTGTGGGGCTTTCCTCTTACGCAAACGCTTAAAACGTTACAATTTCAAGTTGTACAATCAAAATGGAGTGGAGACCATCTACTCTCCTTATGCCATCTTTGGAATTGGGATGATGGAGCTAGAGTTGAAGACACACTTCCCTCATCAATATGCGTGGCTTGGCCCTTTGGGAACTTCTCTTGAAAAAGCTGAAGATTATCCTTTAGATCTCAGTCCTTACGAGGACAAGACGAAGGTACTCGTGACATGTGGAACCCAGTTGCCTTGGGCGAAGGAGAATTTGCTAGAACAAACCAAGCAGTTGGCCAAAGAGCATCCAGAATGTCACTTTTTTGTCACCTTAGGAGATGGGGCAAAAGACTTCTCTGAAGAAGAAGTAGCGCCAAATGCGACGGTCGTCTCTTATCTGCCCTACAAAGAATATATTCCGCAGATGGACTATGTCATTCACCATGGAGGAGCTGGAATCTTTTATCAGTGTATCGAATTTAAAAAACCAGCCTTGATCTTGCCACATGATTATGACCAATTTGACTATGCGATTCGAGGAGTAGAAGCAGGAATTGCCTTTCAAGCTCATCGCAATCGCACCGAAGAGATTCAAGCAGGTTTTAATGCCCTATTAGAAAAAGAATCTTGGGAAAAGTTAGAAAGACTAAACAAACTTTCAAAAAACTACAAGCCGTTGGATACCTTGGAGTTTGAAATTCAACGATTATTAAGACGTGGAACGGATGGGAAACTATGAAAATACTTGTAACAGGTGCGACTGGCTTCCTTGGAAAATACGTGATCGATGAGTTGTTGGCTCACGATTATTCCATTGTAGCCTTTGGCCGAAATGAAAAAATTGGGAAGGCCCTGGAAAATGAGCGCGTCCAATTTGTGAAAGGGGATTTGAGCTCTATTGAGGAATTAAAACAAGCCTTTCAGTCTGTTGATGCTGTGGTTCACGCTGGAGCTTTATCCACTGCCTGGGGACCTTGGAAGGCCTTCTATCAGGCGAATGTAGTTGGTACTCAAAATGTCCTTGACTTGTGCCGTGAATATGCGGTAAAACGCTTGGTTTATGTTTCTTCTCCTAGTATTTACGCAGCTGGAAAAGATCAATTAAACATCAAGGAAAGTGATGCTCCAAAAGAAAATCACCTCAACAATTACATCCGAAGCAAATTGGCATCTGAAAAACTTTTTTCTGATTATCCAGATGTGCCAAGTATCATCTTGCGTCCTAGAGGATTATTTGGTGTGGGGGATACCAGCATTTTGCCTCGTGTCTTACGCCTCAGTCGAAAAATTGGAATTCCTTTGATTCGAGGGGGAGAGCAGCTCATGGATATGACCTGTGTGGAAAATGTCGCCCTAGCCATTCGCTTGGCTCTGGAAGCAAAAGAAGCTCACGGACAAGTATATAATATTACAAATGGGGAACCAAAGACCTTTAAGTATTTGATCGAAACCACACTAAAGGGATTGGGAGAGCCGATTCGCTATCGGAAAATTCCGGCAGGTCTTGTAGCAGGTGCGGCCTATAGCCTTGAAGGAGTGTATCGATTATTCCATCTGAAAACTGAACCTCCATTGACTCGCTATACCTATTATCTCCTTCGATATAGCCAAACCCTCGATATTCAAAAGGCCCAAACCGAACTTGGCTACTATCCAAAAATGACTATTGAAGAAGGGATTGACAACTATGTCCAACATGATCAAGCGCATTGATTATTTTCCAGCAGGCTATTGTAGCAGTCATTCTGGTCTCTTATTTAAAGGGATTCCGAATGAAAAAATGCAATTTCCAGCAGGTGTCTTTTTGATTCATCATCGTGAAAAAGGCTATATTTTGTACGATACCGGTTATCACTACGAGATTAAGAAAAAAGCTCGATATTTCTGGTACCGTCTAGCCACCCCAATGCAAATGAAAAAAGAAGACCAAATCGATTATTTATTGCAAGAGAGGGGAATTGATCCGGAAAAAATTACTTATGTGATTCTTTCGCATCTGCACCCGGATCATCTTGGCGGAGCAGCACTTTTTCCAAATGCTCATTTCTTTGTTACCCAGGAAGTCTATGAGGTGTACCAAAAACCGAAATTTAAAGATCTGATTTTTAAAGAGTTTTTGCCAGCTGATTTCAAAGATCGGGTGACTTGTCTCAAAGCAGATCAAAGGCATCCTACTTTCCCATATCGCCCGACTGCGGATCTTTTTGGTGATGGGAGCATTCTTATATCATCTATCGATGGACATGCGAGAGGGCAAGGCTGTCTTTATCTGGATGAGCTTAAACTCTTCATCGGAGCAGATCTTTCTTGGGGAGTAGACCTCTTGCCTTACACACGGCAAATGCGTCTCATTCCATCCTTGGTTCAGGATGATAAGAAGGCTTATTTAAAAGGAGCTGATTTGCTGGAAACACTCTTGCAAGAGGGCATTCAAGTTTTGGTCAGCCACGACCCGCAAGAACGGATTGAAAGGATTTTAAATGAAAAAAACAGTCTTTCTGAAAACCTTTATTGAAACCAGATGGTGCCACCGATTCCGTTCAAAAGAGGCCTTGAAGCGATACCAAGATAAGCAATTGGCACGCTACCATGCTTTTATTACTTCTCAGTCCCCCTATTTTCAGACTCATTCTCCTGAATCCTTTGGGACCATGGATAAGCATTTCATGATGACGCATTTCAATGAACTCAATACTCTGGGAGTGGATCGAGATCAGGCTTTAGAGATGGCGATTCGCGGAGAACAAACGCGAGATTTTACCGAGATGAATGGAGAAGTAGCAGTAGGCTTGTCTTCTGGGACTTCCGGCCACCGAGGAGTTTTTGTCACCACAGAAAAAGAAAGAAGTATGTGGGCTGCAGCAATCTTAGCCAAGATGTTGCCAAAAGGAAACCTGGTTGGTCATCGCATTGCCTTTTTCTTACGAGCGGATAATGAACTCTATCAAACCATTAATTCAGGCCTTATCCGCTTGGAATATTTTGATATTTTCAAGGATAGCAAGGAACATTTAGATCGTCTCAAAGACTATCAACCAACCATTGTGGTCGCACCAGCTTCTACCTTGATTGAGTTAGCCAACTATGTCAGCAATCAGCAACTTCCTATCCAACCCGTCAAGGTTGTCTCTGTCGCAGAGATCCTAGAAAATCGAGATGCACAGACCATCGCCAAAGCTTTTCAACTAGACAAGGTTGATCAGGTCTACCAAGCGACAGAGGGATTTCTAGCTTGTACCTGTTCAGAAGGCAATCTACATCTCAACGAAGATATTTTGTCTGTCGAAAAAGAGTATCTTGATGATAGCCGCTTTTATCCGATTATTACGGATTTCAAACGAACCAGTCAACCCATCTATCGCTACCGCCTCAATGATATTTTGGTGGAAGAAAAGTCTCCTTGCCCTTGCGGTTCCGTCTTTACTCGAATCGCAAAGATCGAAGGACGATCGGACGATATCTTCTATTTCAAAAAAGAAGATGGCAGTAGCCAGATGATCTATCCGGATTTTATTCGACGGTGCATTCTCTTTGTCGAAAATATTCAGGACTATCAAGTAACTCAGTTGGCAGATGGATCCATTACCATTGCCTTGAGTCAACGGACAGAGTCTATGGAGCAAGCGATCTTTGCTCAATTTGAACTCTTAGCTCAGCAAAAACAATTCATCCTCCCAAGTATTCAATTTATCGATTACCAATGGGACCCAACACGTAAATTAAAACGTGTTCAACGACTTCAATAAAAGGAGAATCCTATGACTACTGTAAAAAGACATTTGCAAATTAAAGGCTATGGAACAGCGCTTCCAGCTCATACCGTGACTTTCAAAGACCAAACTCGTTACCGCGTGAAAGAAGGAGAAGAAACACAGATTGATCTTGCAGCGCGTGCGATTGAAGCGGCTTTAAACCATGCAGGACTTAAGATGGCAGACATCGACTGCCTGGTTTCGGCTAGTGCGGTTGGCGTTCAGCCCATTCCTTGTACAGCAGCTCTGATCCATGAGCGCGTGGCCAAGGGACTGACGATTCCTGCTATGGATATCAATACCACTTGTACCAGTTTTGTATCTGCTTTAAGCACTGTTTCTTATCTGATTGAAGGTGGTGAATACCAACGGGTTCTGATTGTATCTAGTGAAGTAGGGAGTCTAGGGCTGAATCCTAAACAAAAAGAAAGCTTTGAATTGTTTAGTGATGGAGCTGCAGCCTTTATTTTTGAAGCAACAAAGGAAGATAAAGGAATCATTGCCAGTATGCAACGTACCTGGTCTGAGGGAGCCCATGATACTGAAATTCGTGGTGGTTTGACAGCTTATCATCCGAAATTGTACTCTGAAGCAACCAAGACTGATTTCATGTTTGATATGAAAGGGAAGAAAATCCTCTTACTTTCTGCCCGTGTTATTCCAGAAATGTTCCAAGAATTCCAAGAAAAATCAGGCATTTCTAAAGATGCTGTAGACTATATTATTCCTCACCAAGCAAGTCGCGCCTTACCACTTGTCATGGACAAATTGGGCGTTGGCAAAGACAAGTACCTCAATATTGTCAGTGATTATGGAAATATGGTTTCGGTAGCCGTGCCTTTCGGCCTAGCCTATGCACTGGATCATGGCTATGTCAAGGAAGGAGATACCATCTTCTTGATGGGGACTGCAGCAGGGATGACGGTCAATATGTTGGCACTGAAACATTAATGATGAATCCTCTTACTTCAAGCTCAAAAAGCATCAAGTCCCGCTAGTCTTTAGCGGGCTTTTTTGATATAATGAAAGGTATGGAAATTGAGAAAACCAACCGAATGAATGCGCTCTTTGAGTTTTATGCAGCGCTCTTGACGGACAAGCAGATGAACTACATCGAGCTCTACTACGCAGATGACTACAGCTTGGCTGAGATTGCAGAAGAGTTTGGAGTGAGCCGTCAAGCGGTCTATGACAATATTAAACGTACAGAAAAGATTTTGGAAGATTACGAAATGAAACTCCATATGTATTCCGATTACATTGTTCGTAGTCAGATTTTGGATCAGATTTCTGAAAAATACCCTGAAGATCCTTTTTTACAGGAACAAATTTCTGTACTTTCCAGTATCGATAATCGAGACTAATGATTAAATACAAGACAGAACTAGGAGAAAGAGTATGGCATTTGAAAGTTTAACCGAACGTTTACAAAACGTCTTTAAAAATCTTCGTAAGAAAGGGAAAATCTCTGAAGCGGATGTCCAAGAGGCAACCAAAGAGATTCGTCTAGCCCTCTTAGAGGCCGACGTTGCCCTTCCTGTTGTAAAAGACTTCATCAAACGGGTCCGCGAACGGGCTGTAGGTCATGAAGTCATCGAAACCTTGAACCCTGCCCAACAAATCGTGAAGATTGTTGATGAAGAATTGACAGCGATTTTGGGTTCAGAAACAGCAGAAATTATCAAATCTCCAAAGATTCCAACCATTATCATGATGGTCGGTCTTCAAGGGGCTGGTAAAACAACTTTTGCGGGTAAATTGGCCAACAAATTGGTCAAGGAAGAAAACGCACGTCCTTTGATGATTGCGGCCGATATCTATCGTCCAGCAGCCATTGACCAGTTGAAGACTCTTGGTCAGCAGATCAATGTCCCTGTCTTCTCACTTGGTACAGAAGTCCCTGCAGTAGAGATCGTTCGTCAAGGTTTGGAGCAGGCGAGAGCCAATCACAATGACTATGTCTTGATCGATACGGCTGGTCGTCTGCAAATCGATGAAAAACTTATGGGCGAGTTGCGCGACGTCAAAGCTCTTGCCGAGCCAAACGAAATCCTCTTGGTTGTCGATGCCATGATTGGTCAAGAAGCGGCCAATGTGGCGCGTGAGTTTAATGAACAACTCGAAGTAACCGGGGTCATCTTGACCAAGATCGATGGGGATACCCGTGGTGGTGCGGCCCTTTCTGTCCGTCAGATTACTGGGAAGTCAATCAAATTCACTGGTACTGGTGAAAAAATCACTGATATCGAAACCTTCCACCCAGACCGCATGTCTGGTCGGATCCTCGGTATGGGGGATATGCTGACGCTGATCGAGAAGGCTTCTCAAGAATATGATGAAAAACGTTCCCTTGAACTCGCTGAGAAGATGCGGGAAAACACCTTTGACTTCAACGATTTCATCGATCAGTTAGACCAAGTTCAAAACATGGGACCAATGGAAGATCTGCTCAAGATGCTTCCAGGGATGGCCAACAATCCAGCCATGAAGAACCTCAAGGTCGATGAACGAGAAATTGCTCGCAAACGTGCGATCGTATCATCCATGACACCAGCTGAACGGGAAAATCCAGATTTGTTAAATCCAAGCCGTCGTCGTCGGATTGCGGCTGGTTCAGGAAACAGCTTTGTCGAAGTCAATAAATTCATCAAGGACTTTAACCAAGCCAAACAGATGATGCAAGGCGTCCTCTCTGGCGATATGAACAAGATGATGAAACAAATGGGGCTCAATCCAAATAATATGCCGAAGAATATGCCTGGTGGAATGCCTGATATGTCTGCTCTTGAAGGGATGATGGGTCAAGGTGGCATGCCTGACTTGTCAGCTCTTGGTGGAGGCGCTGGAATGCCTGATATGAGCCAAATGTTTGGCGGTGGTCTCAAAGGAAAAGCCGGTGAATTCATGATGAAACGGGCGATGAACAAGATGGCCAAACAAATGCGCAAAAATAAGAAAAAACGGAAATAATCGTTTCTAATAAGGGCCTGGAACACACTGTTCTGGGTTCTTTTAGAAACTACTACTAGAGGAAAGATGTTAAAAAAACTATTTCAACAAGTCATTCGTTTCTTTGTAAGACTGTTTTCTTCGCACAGAAAGCCCTTTGAATTTCCTAAAGGGTCGAAGAAACCACCGATCAGACCAATTATCTTTGTACCTGGGAGTTCAGCCAGTATCCAGCGATTCAACGGAACCATCCGCATGCTCCATCGTTTTTCTAGAAAAAAACAGAGTCTCTTAAAAATAAAAGTCAACAAAGATGATTCTATAGAGATGGAAGGAAGACTGAATACGAAAGAGCCGAATCCAATAATTGTGATTGGCTTTGAGAATAATCGTGATGGCTATAGCAATATCAAGCAGCAAATTGAATCCCTTAAAATTGCTTTAACCTACCTTCTTGATCACTATCATTTTACAGAGTTCAAGGCAGTCGGGCATTCTAATGGTGGACTGGTTTTGACTGGTTTACTGGAAAGTGGCTTTCTAGAGAAAAAGAAGGTAACCGTAACCAAGTTGGCTATTATTGGAAGTCCTTACCTATTCAATCAGGAGATGTATGACGATTTTCAAACATGGAAGCATCGCCTGGGAAAAGAAGTACAAGTCCTTAATTTTATCGGTAGCTTTGCTGGAAAATCAGATGGCATCGTTCCCCTCTCTAGTGCCCAAGCAGCAAATTCTATTTTTGACAATCAAACCTATACAGAAGTGAATTTAAATGGTCGTAAGGCTCATCATTCAGCTTTACCCACTAATCCAGATCTAGTGAAACAATTAAGTCTATTTTTGAATCTATAGAAAATTACATAATTTCGGTTATGTAATTTTTATTTGTCTCTTGCAATCCTTAAGTAAATATGGTACATTTTTGGTAGCGATTACACATACTTAAGGAGGATTTTATGAAAGATCCCAAATTATTAGAAACAATGAAAGATTATAAGGGACGAGATGAGCTTCCCGCAGATTTTGATGCCTTTTGGGATCAAGCTCTAGCAAAGATGACTGAACTGCCTGAATATAAGCTCGAAGAACGAGATTTCAGCATTCCAAATGTTCGATGTTATGAATTAACCTTTAAAGGAACCAGAAATGGCCTTGTCTATTCAAGAATGATCCTGCCAAAAACGGAACAAAAGGTTCCCGTTATTTTCCATTTTCATGGCTATATGGGTCGTTGTTGGGATTGGGCTGATATGTTGGCTTATACAGTAGCCGGCAATGGTGTTGTGTCTATGGACGTGAGAGGGCAGTCAGGCTATTCAACAGACGGTGACCGCTCACCACTTGGAAATACGGTCAAAGGACAGATTATACGTGGCGCCGTGGAAGGTCCGGATCAGCTCTTTTATAAGGATGTCTACTTAGATCTTTACCAGTTAATTGAAATTGTAGCCAGCCTTCCTCAAGTAGATGACAGCAAACTTGCCAGCTACGGAGCATCTCAAGGCGGTGCCCTTGCTCTGGTTGCTGCTGGATTGAATCCCCGAATCCAACGAACTGTAGCCATTTATCCATTCTTATCGGATTTCAGACGAGTATTAGAGATCGGAAATACCAGTGAGGCCTATGACGAGCTTTTCCGTTATTTTAAGTTCCATGATCCATTCCATGAAACAGAAGATCGTTTGATGCAGACTTTAGCCTATATAGATGTGAAAAATTTTGCCCATCGCATCAAAGGACAGGTTCACATGATTACCGGTCTAGATGATGATGTCTGTTATCCTGTGACACAGTTTGCCATTTATAATCGATTAGAATGTCCAAAAGAGCATTTAATCATGCCAGAATATGCCCACGAAGCTATGAACGTTCAAGTCAATGATAGAGTCTATAATTGGATCTGTGGTAGCAAGATTCCATTTGAGTATGTAGAAAAATGAATTAGAGAAGAAAAACAATCAGTAAATTCTTGAGATTTGCTGATTTTATTGCGTTTAAAAGGGATCTATTATAGATAGAGATACAAAAAACAAAAAATTTATGTACAATTGACTAAACTAGAGCTAAACGATTGATACAACTGAATTAGAAGCATAAAGTACATTCTTTAAAAAGTGTACTTTATTTTTGTTTTGTACATTATTCTGGAGTGGTATTTTGTATGTTTTCTAGTACATAATATCCTCTAATCTGAGAAATTAATTTGTACATTATTTTCAATGATAATCAATGTATAATAAAAAATTTAAAGTTCAAATTCTGAAACTACTTTCACATATAAATAATTGAATATAAATTGCTGTAGGCCTATAATAAAGATAGGAATAAAAAGAAATCTTCCTAGAAAGGAGTATACTGTATCATATGTGACAGTATTATTAATGAATCATGAAAAAAATAATTACTATAGTACAGTGCATTTTGTTTCCCGTGTCTCCTTACATAGCTAGAGAACTATGCTTGATGAGTAAAAATCTAGTCGATAATATGTTCCTTACATTCTTTATCATGCTAACAATTTCTTTTTGGCTTGGTATTTGGAAATTGGGAGATCTTGTGGGAAATCCAAAATAAAAAGTAAAAGTCTGTTTTAAATTAACTAAGAGAACTAGCTAACTAGCTTAAGTAAAACAAAAACACGGCCATGATTCATGAGCCGTGTTTTTGTATGAATGTACATTTTAAAAATTTTAAGTTTCTGAACAATTGTCAAAATGTACAATTGAAAAAATTTCCAGTGTTCACTTAAATAAAATACATAATTAAGGATAATTAACTCTAAAAAAATTTTTGGTTACTTTGGTATAGAAAGAAAAACTAAAAATTTATGTACAATTGACCAAACAAGACTTAAACCATTGATACAAATGAATTAGAAGCATAAAGTACATTCTTTAAATAGTGTACTTTATTTTTATTTTGTACATTATTCTGGAGTGTTATTTTGTATGTTTTCTAGTACATAATATCATCTAATCGAAGAAATTGATTTGTACATTTTCGACTCTAATAGGTGTAGAAGAAGTGGTGGTTCAATTGTACATTTTTTGAAGCTTATTTAAGTTTCAATTGAACACAAGATATAGATTTTTATTTTGTTGATGGTATAATAAATAATACATAGTGTTATGTTATGAGGTGATAATTTGGCAAATAATAGACAAATTGAAACGTTAGGCGTTTCATATCTGGCAACATTTATTAACAGAAATAAGTTGCTTCAGACTTATTTCGATAACAATGATAAAACTCCAGCGTGGGATGGGGAAATTCATGTTCTTAAAAATGCTAGTGAGAAAAAGAGCGAAATATTTGGGAGAGTACCTGTCCAAATTAAAGCAACTAAACGTAAGAACAATTCAATGAAATCTTTCCCAGTAGATATGCGTGATTTAGAATTGTATTCAAAAAACGGTGGGGTAGTTTTATTCGTAGTTTGGTTAGATGAGAATAGCAATTTAAAAGATATTTATTATAAATCACTGCCACCTTTTTCTATAAAGAAAATAATTAAAAGAAGTAAATTAAAAAATAAGTCTGCAAATTATAAAACACTTTCGGTACAGATTCATAAACTAGATGAACAAAAAATTTATTCGATGTTAGTTGATTTTGTTACTAATAGTCAGAAACAGCATAGTTTTATAAATATCGATGGGATGTCAATTGAAAATATACCCAATAATAAAGAGATCAAGCTTTACTTTTATGGTCAGGGGCATGAAGGAATATTTAATTACCAGAAGGAACACGACCTCTTTCTTTATCTTAGGGATCCTGAAACTGCCATCGAAATTCCACTTGAAAATTCAATAGAGATTGTTGAAACTTTCGAAGCAACAGATTTAATTATTGAGATAGGAGATTATATTTTTGAAGATATAGAGAGACATTATTTTCCTGACGGAGAGGTACAGCTTCATTTTGGGGAAGGTTTTAAAATATCCTTTAACAATGGGAAAGCTCAACCTAAATTTAATTATTCAAGACCTAATATGCTGTCAGATGCTATAAAGTGTACTCAGGCACTTAAAGAACTAGGAAAAGTAGGATTTTTCACACTCAATGGTATTAGTATAGAACTAGATGAACGGTCTTTATCGGATATTAATTCGCTTGATTTAGATAGCCATATAAAAGAATTGTCGAAAATATCAAATTTCATAAAGAAAATGGGGATAAAAAAAGAGCTTGATTTATCCCTCTTTAATGAACAATCTCAAAGAAATTTAAATATCCTTAATTCAGGTCTAGTATTAAAAAACAAGGTGGCGTTAAATTACGAGGAATCGAAATTGTTTAATCTTAAGATTGCTAACATACATATTAGTACTCTATATGCATTTCATGAAGGTAATAATGGAACTATGATAGATATTTTCACTGAAACTCCTTGGTGCAGGAGAGGCGAGGATGAGGATATTTCTTTATTTGAGGTTTTTAGGCCCGAAGATTGGTTAACAATTGATAACTGTAACTTTGATTCGGTTATTGCCTCATACCAAAGATTAGTTGACTGTAGTGTAGAAAACGTGTGTGCTGACGATACCATAATAAAAATAGTTGCTGCAGCCGATATGACAGAAGAAGTTTCAAAAAAAGAACAGTTGCTTAACTGGGCTCAACGTCTTTCTGACTGGAACATGAACCATATAAAAGAAAATAGCATAAGCATCATAAATGATCTTCAAATTAAATATAGAAATCGTGAATTAGATAATACTGAAATAGAGAAGCTTACTAATATTTTATTAAATAATAAAGATAATGATGAAATTTGTTTTGGTGCATCAGTGTTATTAAAATCAAAACCACAAGCTGATTTATTTTGGACTAAGTTAGATAAAGAAACTCAAGAAAGATATCAGGTTTACCCTATTTATAATTTATATAGGGTATTATAACTTAAATTTATTGCAACTCGAATTTTTCTTAATCTTAATATGATAAAAGAGTTTTTATCTGATATGTTAGTTGAAGAACAAGAAAATAAAGGAAAATCAAATTTAAAATCGAAATATTTAGGATGAAGATGTTAACAAATAATCCAATTAATCATAGTGTACTTAAATTGTCAAAGGATTTCGATAATGCTTTTAAACATAAAAATATAGTGGAAATCTATAGACTAATAGAATTTGGAAAAAATATGGAAAATACTATTGATGATATTTCCAAAATTCAATTATTTTATTCTATTGGGACAGCATATGGTGATATATTTGAACTAAGTAATAACCTAGTATTCAACATAGATACCGATTGTACAGTTCAACAAATTTATTACTTTAGAAAAGCTATCGAAATTTCAAATAATATTGATATAGATCCTGAGAACAATAGCTTTATTCACCCATTATTATGTTCACTATACACCAATTACGCAAATCTATTAGATGCTTGTGGTAGAAAACAGTTAGCTATTAAGATGTATTGTAAATGTATACAAATCAATCCAAGATTCACAATGGCTAGTGGTAACTTGGCTATTTGTCTACATCATTATCGTAATTTTTTGAATGATAACGAACATCTTCACTTTATTAAAAAAATTAAAAATTTAATAGAAACAAGTATAACTGTTTCAGATCCAAACAGAGTTGATTATGCAGAAAAGCGATTTATTGAACTTTACGAACAATATCTTAATTATAAAGACTTAGATGAATGCTCTTGTAAAACCATCGATTATAATCCTAATTCACAAAAGTATCGCGAATGGTGTTGGAACAACGGGCTGTATCTTAATCCACTTAATGACTTACAAGCTGACGATATAAATAGATATGATGATAATCTTTTACTACCAAGTTTATTATTTCAATCAGATAAAGATTTAAACAAATATTTTTCTATGTTTAATCAAATTAAGCAAGAATATGTTTATGCGCGTTATCTCTGTTTTAATAGCATTGAGATTGATTCGGTTCATTATGCTGACGAGTATGTTAATCTTATTGATTGTCTAGACTACGTACAATACTCTATCAGAATTGAAGGATTAAAAGCAGCTTTTAAAACACTATATTCATTATTAGATAAAGTAGCAATGCTTATAAATGAATATTATTGTCTAAAAATCATGCCTCGACAAGTAAATTTTCATTCAATCTGGAGAACAAATAGTAATTTAAATAAATTGTTGGATAAAAATATTGGTTTGTCTTCTATATTCTGGATATCGAAAGATTTTGATAATGGTGATAATTCTTTAACAGCAAATCCACACGCAAAGCTATTAAAAACTATTAGAAATTATTTAGAGCATAGATTTACTAATATTACATTGAATTTTATTGATGTAAATAAAGACAATGACGAAAGCAGATTATATCTAACTGAAATTGAATTGCAAGAGTGTACATTAGATTTATTAAATCTTGTAAGAGAAGTTATTTTTTCATTAAAAAATGCCATTCAAATAAGTGAAAATGAAAAACAATCTACTCTAAGCAGTGAAGTTGCTTTAATTCCGATAAATTATGAAGAAGTAGATTTGGAAGATAAATTATAGCATTAAGCATACAATTTATGGTCGTTATAAAAAGCAATAGTCTAAATTCATTTAACTAATCGACTTAACTAGAGCTAAACCATTGATAAAACTGAATTAGAAGGATAAAGTACACTCATTAAGCAGTGTACTTTATTTTTGTTTTGTACATTATTTGTTGATTGCTTAATCAATACTACATCTCTATCAGGCAATTCAGACTCCATTTAGTCCTCTAAAACTCACGTTGAGGCGGTATCACTGCTTGTACGAGCTGAAGCATCAGCGAGGTAGAAGAAGATGTTCTGCCCATGGGACAGCTGTCTTAGAGTAAGGAATTTACGACGAAACGATACGGTAACAGCGAACCGCTGAGAGTGTTTCTCTGCTCTTAAAAGTGAACGAAAGAAATAATGAAAAGCGTGAAGGTAGCTTCTCTAATCGAATAGAGGGTAAGAATCAGAGTAATAGTTCAAGTATGGCTTCTGGATACTATAGTCTGACATGCTATCAATCTATTTCAGAAGCTGGACAAATTGTAATAACTTTCCTTGAAGGAACTGAGGTAGATTTATAAGAGACTGTGACTGGGAAGTTGCAGTCTTTTTAGGGGTTTAATGGTATAATGAAATTATAAATGTGGATATTGTTTAAATTCTCTTGAGGACGCATAATGTTGAATTTAGTAAAAGGACACCAAGTTAGCTTGGTAGAAAACCTGTTTGAATCATTTACAAAGTTAACTGAACATCATTTGATGGCGAATGTACACGCAGAAAAAATATTAGAGGTTTTTCAACATTTTATTGCGATTCATGACGAGCCCTTGTTTTTTATTTTGGAATTGCCTGTCAGTATTGATAGAGAAAAAGTGATAGCAAAGAATATTATCAAGGAATCCCATAAGGATGTTTATTATATTGATGGTTGTTCAAGAGAGGAATGCCTAGCACTGTTGATTAGATACGGTGATTTGCTTATTAATGATGGACTTTAGTCAGTTTGGATTTGGTGGTCATAAAAGTCATGATGAGATCATGCTTGATAGCTATAATATTGTGACAATTTATAGTAAAGAACTATCAAAATTTAATGACTTTTTTGAGCTTCATAATATTCAATTTGTTGAAGAACTAGTGACAGCTTGGAAAACTTTTTCTAAAACCTCCCCAGGAATCTCTGAAATCTATGAAAGTAATGGAAAAACTGTTTATGATTTGCCTGAAGAATTAGCTGAATGGGGAATATATTTAGCTAAAACTCGAACAGAATAGGTATAACTATAGATTAGAAAGAGAATATTTCAATTCCTTAAAATTTGATTTAGAGCAAAGGTGGATATTGAAGTTGTAAGATAAATAATGATTATTTATGGCAGAACTCTGGTTCTGCCTTTTTTATTTATGAAGTATATGAGATATGGCATAAAAGACTAAAGAAAAAATGCAAAACGTTTAATAAATTAGAATTTTCTTGCTACTTTTTGAAAAATATTTTTTCCTTACAGAATCCTTAAAAATATTTTTTATACTATTTACAAGATTAAAGGAGGAACAAAATATGAGCAAATATATTTTGGAAACAAATGAGCTAACAAAAGTTTTTGGAAAACAAAAAGCTGTAAATAATGTGTCATTAAAAATTGAGGAAAATTCAGTATATGGATTACTAGGACCTAATGGTGCAGGTAAATCTACGACATTAAAGATGATTACAGGTATGTTACACAAGACGTCAGGTGAAATTATGTTTGAAGGACATGAATGGAGTAGAAATGATTTATCAGATATTGGTGCTTTAATCGAGATGCCACCCTTATACGAAAATTTAAGTGCAAGAGAAAATCTAAAAGTTAGAACATTATTACTTGGATTACCTGATGCAAGAATTGATGAAGTTTTAGAAATTGTAGATTTAAAAAATACCGGAAAAAAGAAAAGCGGTCAATTTTCTTTGGGGATGAAACAAAGATTAGGTATTGCAATTGCTTTATTAAATAATCCTAAACTATTGATACTAGATGAACCGACAAACGGATTAGATCCATTAGGAATTCAAGAATTACGAGATTTAATACGAAGCTTTCCAAAAAAAGGAATAACAGTAATTCTGTCTAGTCATATTTTAGCAGAAGTGGAACAAACTGCTGATCATATAGGAATTATACATGATGGAGAATTAAAATATCAAAACACAATTAATCATAATGAAAATTTAGAAGAACTTTTTATGGATGTTGTAAAGAATGGAAAGAGGGTGTAGCTTAATGAAAAATTATATTTTTGCAGAAAATTTGAAACACAAACACAGTTTTTTGTTGAAGATATTATTTATTGCACCAATTATATCTTTACTTGTTGCGTTTGTATTTATGCCATTATATTTTAGTGTAAATGCATATAATTGGTGGTATGTGATGATTATGCCAGCAACTTTCGCTTTAATACCAGCAATGATGCATAGAAAAGAGGAAAGAAAATTAAACTACCGAGCAGTTTTTTCACTTAATGTTGATTTAAAAAAAATATGGATATCAAAAATACTAACAGCTTCAATTTATCTAAGTATAACTGCTATTTTGCATATGCTAGGAGTATTTGTTTTTCAATTTTTCATTGGAGAACAATTAACAGGAAACTATGCATTCACGACATTATTATTCGCAAGTGTATTATTGGTTATAACTAACATATGGCAAGTTCCGTTTTGTTTTTTCCTAGCTAAAAAGTTTGGGTTTATAGCAAGCATTGTAGTAAATGCTGTATTAGGTCTTGTGGTAGGAATTTTGTTAGCTGACGGTTCTATGTGGATTTATTGCCCTTATTCTTGGGGGATTAGATTGATGGTACCCGTTATGCGTATTTTACCGAACGGTGTGCCAACAGAAGTATCAAATCCAATGATTTTAAACACATCCTTACTTGTTCCTTGTATTTTATCAATATGTTTGTTTACATTATTGACTTTCATTACTGCAAAATGGTTTTCTAAGCAAGAGGTGAAGTAATGATGAATATATTAAAATCAGAGTTTTATAAATTGAAGCATACATGGATTCCCTGGGCTCACTTTATCTTACCTGTTTTATATGCACTAATATTTTATGGGGCAGCAACATTTACAAGTCTAAAAAATTTTTCTGATATGGATATCATACTGAATTATTTTGTGCTTTTAGGTGCTATCTTACCAATAATATTTGGTGCTATCACATCTAAGGTTGTTGACATGGAAGCAAGTGCTGGAAGATTTCAAGTGATTCTATCAACTACAAAATCCAGAAGCAAGGCTTATGGCGGAAAACTTATAATGCTCTTATTGAGTTTTCTATTTTCTATAAGTTTAGCAGTTTTTATATTTGCAATGCTATTTGGTAATCAAGCGACTATGGCTTGGTTAATTGAATTATTATTAGTTTTTATAGGATGTCTATCTACATATATGATTCATTTATGGGTATCACTTATGTTAGGTGGTGGTGCATCTATTGGATTGGGATTTGTGGAAACGTTGATTGCTTTACTTTCAATAACCAATTTAGGTGAAAATATCTGGTATTTTTTACCTTGTACTTGGGCATCAAGATTATCTGCAACATATATTGTTGGAAGTGAATTGGCTGATAGCTCATATTTAATTAAAGAGTTTACCATGTGGGGCTATGTAGCAATACCTATTACAGTAGTCATTTTTACTGGCTCTTTATTATGGTTCAATAGGTGGGGTGGAAAGTCAATCAGTGAATAATAGCTCTAAATGTATTTGTAAATGGAATATGGTATAATAGTAAAATATTTATAAATATGGAGGTGGTTTGGTATGGCAAGAATTCTTGCTATAGATGATGAATTAGATATGCTGACTCTAATCAAGAATATTTTAATAAAAGGAGATCATATTATTGATATTTACCAAACCACGGTAGATATTGATGAAAATAGTTTGGGGAAATATGACTTAATATTACTTGATGTAATGATGCCAGAGGTTGATGGAATCAGCTATTGTAAAAATATACGTAGCAAAGTGGATTGTCCGATTATCTTTTTAACTGCAAAAGCAATGGAAACGGATATAGTAGATGGCTTATTAAGTGGAGGAGATGACTATATTACCAAACCATTTGGTGTTGGTGAATTGTTAGCAAGGGTAGAAGCTCATCTGAGAAGAGAACAAAGAGAAAAACATTCGAGTTTAAACCTAGGGAATATAAGATTTGATTTATCCTCCAATCAAGTATTTGTGAAGGAAGAAGAAATTCATCTGACAAAGTCTGAGTATCAAATTTCTAAACTTTTAGCAAAGAGAAAGGGACAAGTTTTTTCAAGAGAACAAATATATGAAATGATTTTTGGATTTGATGGGATTGGTGATTCTTCTGCCATATCAGAACATGTAAAAAATATTAGAGCAAAGTTCTTAAAATTTGGTGAAAATCCAATTTCTACAGTTTGGGGGATTGGTTATAAATGGAATTAATTAGAAAAGGACAGTCACTCAAAATAGTATTTCTTAAATACTTAATGACTGTTGGAGTTGGTTTAGGATGTGCCATCGTACTAGCTTTATTAACTTTTACAGCGTTTTATAGTGTTGGTTTGATTATTCCGGCTAACCATACAGAAAATTTATTACAAGAAAATAAATATAAAATTTTAAATAAAATAGACTTTGATGAAGCATTGATACCTAAAGGAGCTAGCTATATGTTTTTATCGCCAGATGGTGAAGTGATAAAAACTAATATGGATGAAGCTATTCAACTGAAAGCTAAGAATTTTCACAATCATGAGGGATTTTCAACTCCATCTTCTTCATTTATAGAATTTAAAAGGAATGATGGATATGTATTAATCCATTATTCACTAGAGCCACAATACAATAATGATTGGATGGAAAAATATTTCCCTAGCATAGATTTACTATTAATATTTTTATTAATCATTTTCTTTTTAATGAGTGCATTTGTGGCTACTCTAATCTGGGCAAAACGAATAACAAGGCAATTATCGCCAATGCTAGAGGCATCAGATAAAATCGCCAACCAAGAATTAGACTTTGAAATAGGAAGTTCAAATATCAAAGAATTTAATGATGTCTTAAATAGCCTTGATATAATGAAAAAAGCCTTAAGTGATTCATTAAGAGAAAATTGGATTAAAGAAGAGAATAAGAGAAGTCAGATATCGGCATTAATGCATGACTTAAAAACTCCGGTTTCTATTGTCCAAGGTAATGCTGAATTGTTAAAGGTAACTGATCTAACTGATGAACAAAAAGATTATGTAGCGTACATTATAAAAAATTCAACACGTATATCAGATTATACAAAAGCTCTGATGGAGATGAATCAGTCAATTAAATTAAACTCGTTGAATTTAAAAAAAGTAAAGGTGTCAGAAATAATCGAAAGAGTTAGTGAAATAGCGAGAGAGATTACACTAATACATGACCGTACTATATCTAAATCTATTAATTGTGAAGATTCAGATGTAATGATAGATGTACAATTATTTGAAAGAGTCATTGAAAATATATTTAGTAATGCTATTCAATATTCACCAGACAAATCCAACATTGAATTACTAATAATGACTACAGATAAGATACTTTCAATATCTGTGATAGACGAAGGCCCAGGATTTTCTAATGAGGATTTAAAACGAGGAACGGAGCAATTTTACCGTGGAGATAAGAGTAGACATTCAGCTACAAACTATGGTTTAGGTTTATATAATTCTTGGAAAATAATGTTATTACATAATGGACGCATCATATTAGAAAACAACTCGGATAAACATGGTGCAAGTGTAAAGTTAGAATTACCATTACTATAATAGAACAGGAATTGTTTTCAAATGGAATTTATTAAAAATATATCCTTTTTGCTTTTGGTGTAGAATAGAAAATTTACTCCGCTATCAAGCAAGAATCTTACATAGTAGAAAGCTAAATGAACTTTGATAACTGAACAAATTCTAAATGTTAACTTATAAATTTCTAGTAGGAACGGAAGAAAATCTGTGTTTAACTGCAACTAGTAAGTTGCAGTTTTTTATTTTGAATAATGATATAATAGGATAAGAAAATAATGAAAACGCTATATATTTGAAAGTTGATTAGGAAGTAGAAAGTATGAAAACAATTGATATGATTATTAAATCATCAACTGAATTTTATATCGATTTAGTTTATCAGCTTTCAGATACGGTGAGACACATTTTAACTTTATTATTAGGGAAAGCAACTAGATAGCGTATTATTAAGATATTTTTACATATTGGAAACTAAAGTGTAGACGAACTGGATGGGTTACTAGTGAAAACTGCAAGAAGTGTTGGAAAGTGAATCGGAGAGTGCTTGATGAATTTTATTAGTAAGATAGCCATAAATAAAGGCTGGTCAGATGATAAAAAATATTGTGTGACAGATCAAAATCAGCAAAAATATTTCTTGCGTGTTTCTGATAAGGAGAAGTTAGATTCTAAAAAATCTGAATATGATATGATGGAGAAAGTAGCTTCTCTTGGAATTCCGATGTGTAAACCGATTAGTATAGAACTCTGTGATGATGAAGTGCATTCTTTACACGAATGGATAGACGGGAAAGATGCAAGAGAAACCATTTTAACTGTTTCGAAAGAACAACAATACACTTACGGAGTAGAAGCAGGAAGTATACTTCGAAAAATTCATTCACTTCCTGTTACAGAAGTTCGTGAAGATTGGGAACCCTTTTTTAATCGTAAAATTGATGACAAAATCAAAAAATACAAAGAATGCCCCGTTCAATACGAGAATGGTCAGATTTTTATTGATTTTTTAAATGCAAATAGAGAATTATTAAAAGATAGACCTCAGGTTTTCCAACATGGAGATTATCATATCGGGAATTTCATGATTGGTGAAGATCGTAATATTTATGTCATTGACTTTGATCGATTTGACCTTGGAGATCCTTGGGAGGAATTCAATCGTATTGTATGGTCTGCTCAAGTTTCACCTTCTTTTGCCTCTGGTATGATAGATGGATATTTTGATCATAAGGTTCCAGATTTATTTTGGAAACTTCTTGCTATCTATATTCTAAATAACATAGTTGGTGCTCTTCCATGGTCTGTTCCTTACGGAGTTGAAGAAATATCAGTAATGCAAAATCAAGCTAAGGAAATTTTAGAATGGTATGATGATATGAAGCAAATCATTCCTAGTTGGTATTTGATTGAGAAAAAAGCTGAATAATAAAAGAGTTGATTAAAGAAGAATTTGGTAGTTGGGACGTTAAAAGTAAAGAGACTCAACAAGTTTACAAGTTAGCAAGTAAATTTTTTAAGTGACAATTATCAGCTATAAAGTTGAAAAATGGTAACTATAAAATAGTTTCATTCTACATTTTAATTTTAAACAACAACTCAGTTACTTTCGTTCTTTAATATAGGAGTATACTAGCACCACATGTTGAGGCGGTAAGTTTGCTAGTCAAGGA